>JAZSBA010000126.1:0-15274 GCA_045602125.1 Christensenellaceae bacterium
TTTTATGCAAGAAAAAAGTTCCGTGTAATCAAGCCCCTTATCTTCCCCACCTAAAATTAATACCGTTGGCTTTTTTAAGTTTTCAATAGCCTTTATAGCGCTAGCTTGATTAGTCGATTTACTATCGTTTATAAAAGTAACGCCGTCTACCACCCCAACGGTTTTGTACCTATGAGATAACCCTTCAAAACTCTTTAACGAATTGACTATTCCTTCGTTTTCAATCATTAAACATTTAAGCACGCAAATGCAAGAAAGGGCGTTTTCAATATTATGCGTTTCTTTTAAAGCTAGATCTGAAACGTTCATAATAAACTCGTCGTTATAATATATTTTATCTTCTAAAAGATACGCGCCTTTTACTTTTGATTTAGTTGAAAACCAAACCTTTTGAGCTTTCGTTATGCTAGCAAAATTTCTAACGTTTTCATCATCGTAGTTTAAAACTGCAAATTCACTCTCTTTTAGTGGAATTACCATTTTACTCTTTACTAATAGATAGTTTTCAAAGGTGTAATGTCGATCTAAATGATCGGGAGTTATATTTAAAACTACCGATATATGTGGGTAAAATAAATACGTCGTTTCAAGTTGAAAACTAGAAACTTCTAAAACGCATAATTCTTTTTGATTAACTTCATTAATTTTGCTAATCAAAGGAGTTCCAACGTTGCCTAAAAGTTCGGACGTTATCGCATTATTTTTTAACGCGTTATGTATCATATTGCAAACGGTCGTTTTTCCGTTTGTTCCACTAACTGCAATTATTGGCGTAGTAACGTTTAAAAAAGCAAGTTCAGTTTCTCCTATAATTCGTTTATTTAAAGACTTGAACGCTTTACAAATATCACTATCGATCGGAACTCCCGGACTTATCACTAAAACGTCGCAAAACTCGGGAGCATTTTCGTAATTTTCCAAATTAATCGCGCCCTTTTTAACTAGTTTTTCTTTATTCGATATGACGTTTTTAGTTTTTCTCATATCGTAAATATAAACTTTAGCCTTTTTTTCAAGTAAAAATTCAGCGGATGCGTAGCCACTTTTTTGTAAGCCTGCAACCAAAAACGTAACGTTGTTATAATACATAATTCTCCTAAATAAACACGATAATAGATAAAAGTGATAAAACTATGGTTATAAACGAGTAAACGTAAGTAATCTTACTTTCAGTATAACCTTTTTCTTGAAAGTGATGATGAATAGGCGCCATTAAAAACACCCTTTTTTTAGTTCTTTTAAAGTGCAAAACTTGAATAATTACCGAAACGGAAGATAAAATATAGCAAATTCCTATAATTGGAATTAGCAAAGTATTTCCACTTAAAACGGCAATAGTTGAAATTGCCCCACCGAGTGATAACGACCCGGTATCTCCCATAAAGACGCTAGCTCTATTAGTATTGAAAACCAAATATCCAAATAGACCGCCCGCAAAGCAAATTGAGAGCATGCTTAAACTTAGATATTCCGCCCTATTTATATACGTTACCCCAAAGAGTGACGATTCTAAAATTATAAGCAAAGCCAAAGCTAAAAAGACGAATAGACTAACCGATCCGCATAAACCGTCAAGCCCATCGGTCAAATTTACGGAGTTTACCGTTGCAATAAATACGAACACGTTTAAAAAAATAACGTATAACCCTAAACTTATCTTTACCTTTGAAAACGGAAGATATAAAAAGTCTAAACCCGATTGATAAGAAAAGTAAGACGCAATCAGCGAAACTATTAGTTGAAATAACAGTTTTTGAACTACGCTTAAACCTTCGTTGTGCTTAAACTTAATTTTAAGATAGTCGTCTATAAATCCAACGAGCATAAAACCTAACGTTATAGCTATCGTTAAATTTGAAAGCCTACTACTTTCTCTATTAAAAATTAAATAAGTAAATATCCCGCCAACTATGAAAAACAAACCGCCCATAGTAGGAGTTCCACTCTTACTTTTGTGTTCGTCAACGTACTTTAAAATCGGTTGTTTAAGTTTTAATTTTTTTAAAAACGGAAGAAATGCAAAACCTACTAACAAAGTTATAAGCGAAGATATAATAAAGCAAATTATTTGCGTTTTCAAATAAGCTCTCCGCTAAAATCAAGTTTAGCAATCGTTTCTTTAATTACTTGTTTATCAATAAATTTCGTTTTAACTCCCATAACTTCTTGGTATTCCTCCGCTCCTTTACCCGCAACGACTAAAGTATCACCTTCTCTAACTTTCGTTAAAGCGTAACCTATAGCCATTTCTCTATTTTGAATAGTTATGTAAGATAAGTTTGTTTTTCTAATTCCCTTTTCTATCATAGAAATTATCATATAGGGTTCTTCGTAACGCGGATTGTCCGAAGTTATCACAGTAAAATCAGCGAATTTACCTGCAATTTCTCCCATTTGCTCTCTCTTTGATTTATCTCTATTTCCACCACAACCAAATACTAAAATCAATCTATTTTTCGTTACTTCTCTAAGAGATTTCAATAAATTTTCAAGCCCGTCGGGAGTATGAGCGTAATCAATATAGACGTTTGCTCCGTTAAAATTCTCAACGAGTTCCATTCTTCCCGGAACTACTTTTAATTTTGAAAGTCCGCTTTTTATAGTTTTTGAACTAATCCCCATAACGCTTGCTAGAGTTGACGCGCCAAGCGAGTTATAAACGTTAAATCTACCGGTTGACGGATATTTTATACTTACGATATCGTCAAATAAGTTCATAACGAAATTTATCCCGCCTACGCTATTTTTTATATTAACTGCAAAAACGTCGCTAGGATTTTCTAAACCGTAAGTAAAAGTTTTAACTTTATTGTTAAGTATTATCTTCTTGCCCGTTTCATCGTCGGCGTTAACTACTGCGAACTTACATTTATCTTTATTAAAAACGCTCGCCTTTACGTCTTCATATTCGCTAAAAGTTTTAAAATAATCTAAATGATCTTGAGTGCAATTAGTAAAAACTATTCCTTCAAATTTTATATTACCCAATCTTTTTTGGGATATTGCGTGCGCGGAAAGTTCTAAAACAACGTATTCAACGCCTGCGTTTGCCATATCCATTATGAGTTTATAAAAGCACAAAGAGTCAGGGGTCGTGAGCGACGGCTCAACGTACGCTTTATTGTAAAAAGCACCAAGCGTTCCTATAACGCCTACGTTTATTCCACTTTCTTCTAAAATATTTTTAATCATAAAAGTGGTGGTCGTTTTGCCGTTAGTTCCAACTACCGCGATAAATTTTGGCCTTTTTGATTTTGGCTTAAAAAAATTATAAGCCATAATATTTATAGCGTCTTTAATATCTTTTACGATAATTTGCGGAACTGAAACGTTATTTTTAACTTCGGAAACAACGGCAACTGCTCCCCTTTTAACCGCGTCTTTTATAAATAAATTTCCATCGGTATTATTGCCTTTTACGGCAAAAAATAAACTGCTTGAAAATATCTCTCGGCTATCGTTATCAAGGCAATCAATATCTAAATCTAAAAAGTTAATTTTTTCGATTATTTCTACGTTTTTTATTATTTCACTAAGTTTCATTTGGCAATATTCCTTTTGCGTTTATTATTCTTTCGAACACTTTTTTGCATAACGGCGCAGCTACCGTTGAGCCGTATGTTCCACCAACCGGCTCGTCTACTATAACAAGGCATAAATACTCTGGTTTATCAGCGGGGAAAAACCCAATAAAACTCATAACGTATTTACCTTGATTAATAACGCCGTCTTTATACTTTTGAGCAGTTCCCGTTTTACCACCTACTCTATACCCTTCAATATAAGCTTGTTTTCCAGACCCAAGAGCAACAACTTGCTCTAAATACCCTTTAATCTTTTCAGAAGTTTGCTTATCTATCGTTGTCGCTATTTTTTTAGGTTGAGTTTTTACCGACAAGGCTTGAGAATTAGAATATACCTCTTTAACCAAATAAGGAGAATATAAATTTCCACCGTTAATTGCAGAGCAAGTAGCCATAACAAGTTGAAGTGGCGTGCAAGCAATCGCCTGACCGAAAGAAATTCTAGCAAGATCAGCGTTTTTTACCGCTTGTTCAGGAATTACCATACCTTGCGCTTCTCCCGGAAGATCTATCCCCGTTGCTTTTCCATAACCAAAACTATTTACGTAACTATAAAAGGTTGATTTACCAAGCGATAAGGCGATATCAACAAATATTGGGTTGCAACTGTTGTTTATTGCATCCGCTAGCGTTTCGTTAGCGTGTTTTCCGTTATTGTGCGTTGACCAACACTTAATTTTAGACCCGTCAATATATCTATACCTTGAAGAATTAAAAATATGCCCTTCGTTAAACGCTTTGTTATTCCCCTTTAAATATTCGTTTACGTTTGCGCTTGCAGTTAAAACCTTAAAAGTCGACCCCGGTTCGTAACAGTCTGAAATCAACGTTATTCTTCCAAGTTTATTCAAAACTTCAAGGTTTCCAAGAGGAACTTCGTTAAGATTTAACGACGGTTTCATACTCATCCCCAAGATTTCGCCGTTATTAGGGTTAATTACTATCGCCGATGCTTGAGCGGGAGTATAGATACTCATAGCCTCATCGGTTACCGCTTCTAAAATTTGTTGAATTTCGTAATCAACGGTTAATCTTAGATTAAGCCCGTCAGTTGCGGGAACGTAGTAAGGCGTTTTATCTTTTAAGTCAACACCCGTTAAATCTGCTTGATACAAAATCTCTCCGTTTATTCCGGATAATTGCTCGTTATATTGAAGTTCTAAGCCTGAAATTCCATTGCCGTCAGCTGACGTATAGCCTAAAACTTGAGAGAGAAAATCGTTATACGGATAATATCTCGTTACGTCTTCCGCAAAATAAACACCGGCTAAAGAATACTCGGATAATTTATCGATATACTCTTTGCCGGCGTGTTTCCAAATTTTAATTTCACTAACTTTAGTAGTCGTTATTTTATTTGCAAGTTCGCTTTTATCAAGACCAAAAATCTCCGATAAAACCGAACAAACTTTATCTAAATCCGTAACCGCTCTAGGGCGAACGAAGACGGTGTAAGTTTCTTTAGTCGTTGCAAGAACTATACCGTTTCTATCAACCACGTCGCCACGTTTTGCCAGGATAGGAACGTTTCTAGTCCATTGATCAAGCGCTTTTGTTTGAAGTTCTTTACCCCAAATTATTTGAACGTAAAATAATCTTATACCCACAAACAAAAAAATAAAGGTTATCGCGCATATCCACGCAAATAACCTCTTTCGTACCTTTGTTATTGAATAATATTTATTAATTTTAACCTTCCTTTACAACCATTCCATAATCATTTTGAGCCTTGTCAATAATAGTTTGATCGTTTGAAACGTCACTTAATTCTTCTTGAACGGTCGTATATTCTTGTTCAAGAGCTTGAAGTTCGGTAAGTTTACCGTCTATAGAATTGTTCATGTTCTTTAAAAGTGAAGTATTGAACACTACGAGCGCAGAAAGTAACGCAATAACGAGTGATAAGATAACAACCGCTACTTTAGCGCTTGTTCTAACCTTCGTTGTTGCAACGTAACCAGTATCAACTCTATAGTCTTGATAAATTTCAGCCTTTGGCATATTTTCAAACTGCATAGTAGTTGAAGAAGGGCTTGCATCGTAGTTATAACCGCTTATAAAAGTGTTTACCGTTTGTTGAGTTTGTTGAACGGAGTCAGTTCTAGTATAAGCATCGTAATTGATAATTCTATCAAAATTATCAGCAATTTTAGAGTTAAACTCTCTTGCTTCTTCGCTAACGTTTGCGTTAACGTTTTCAAGAGTGTTCACTTGAACGTTGCTTTCAGTATTAACTTCAAATTCATCAACGAAACTGTTTCTTTCAATTACGTTTGATTGCTTATAGTTAAACATATTGTTTTCCTCCGTTTAATATTACAAAAACTTTAAAGTTTTTCAATAATTCTAAGTTTGGCGCATTTACTGCGACTATTTCTCTCCATTTCTTCTTGCGTTGCAATAATCGGCTTTTTATTAACCTCTCTTATGCTTTCTTTTTTACCGCAAACGCAAGGATAACGCTTATCACAAGTACAACCAATTGACAACTCCTTAAATACAGTCTTAACAATCCTGTCTTCTAAGCTATGGAAAGTAAGTACGGTAAGTCTACCGCCACTTTTTAACTTGCCAATTATGTCTTTAAGCACCGTGTCAAGCCCGCTAAGTTCTCCATTTACTTCAATTCGTATGGCTTGGAAGGTTTTTTTGGCAGGATGCCCGTCCCTTTTAAATTTGTAAGGTATTGATTTATCACAAATTTCAACAAGTTCACCGGTCGTTTTAATCGGATTTTCCTTTCTTGCTAAAACTATATTTCTTGCTATGGTTGACGCGAATTTTTCTTCGCCGTAAGTAGATATAACGTATCTTAACTTACTTTCATCGTAATTGTTCACAACGTCATAGGCGGAAAATTCAGACTGCTCGTCCATTCTCATATCGAGAAGGGAGTTCTTACTCATATATGAAAATCCCCTATCGTGGTTATCAAGCTGATACGAACTAACGCCGAGGTCTAAAATTGCGCCGTCAATCTCAGAGATGCCCAAATCTTCCGAAACTTTTAAGAAGTTTTTGAAGTTTGTCTTTACCACTTTGAAGTTTTCATATTTGCTGAGCCTTTTAGTTGCCGATTCAACTGCCGCTGAATCAAGATCGGTTGCAAATAAAAATCCTTTTCCGCCCAGCCTTTCAAGTATTGCTTGCGAATGACCACCACCGCCGAGAGTCCCGTCGAAATACGTTCCACCCTCTTTTATGGCTAATCCTTCTATACATTCGTCAAGCATTACAGAAACGTGTTTAAATTGCATTATTTAAGCCTGTCCCTTAACAGATTAATTCTTTCTGAATACGTCTTTTCGTTTTTAATTCTTTCACGTTCTTCTTTACTGTAGATATCGATGTGATTTACCATTCCGATTGAAACCACTTCTTTATCTATACCCGCATACTCTCTTAATTTTTCAGGTATTACTATTCTACCTTGACCGTCTTCGTCTGCAGGATGGAAAGAAGACATAAATTCCATATAAGACTTTTGAGCCTCTTCATCAAACGGGCTAAGCCCCGAGAATTGACTTACGAGTTCATTTATCTTATCTTCAGGATAAATACTTATGCATTTTGCCGCGCCTTTCATAAAAACGTAACGCGTTCCGAGTTCCGATTTAAGCTTACTCGGTATTCTTATTCTGTTTTTAGCGTCAACTTGGTGATCAAATTCGCCGAAAAGCATAAACCTTTACCCCTTTTTTTGATTTTACACGTCCATAATAGCATACTTTTTGGTAACTTGCAACCACTTTTGGTAACTTTTTTACATTTTTTTGAAAAAAAATTTATTTTTTTGACCACTTGACCTTTTTTTAAAGTAATTTTTTAAAGACTTTTTCGTTCTTTTTTCTAAATTTACCTATAAAGGTAACTTTTTGTTTGCCATTGTTTTTAATCAAAGAATTGCTTTTTAGCTTAAAATACAGTTCGTTCTTAACTTTTTCAAAGCCGTCGTCCACTTTTAACCCCAAAATTTCCTCAAATTTGCTTTTTAAGTAACAATAATGAGTGCAACCGAGGATTATTCTAGTAGTATTTTTAGGAATAGTTTCGATTATTCTATCAAGGTTTACCTTGTCAATATTAAAAACGTTATTCTCAATTTCTCCCGCCAAGTTTTTGCACGGGATAACCTTTCCTTTAAAACTCTCTTTAACTTGCCTACTATTAGCCGTTAAGGGCGTACACAGTAACAAATCCGTTTCAAATGATTTAGTTGGCGGTACGGTTTTAATGATGACGAGCGCGCTCGTATCCTTAATATGTTTATATAGATTAGTCGACATCGTGTTACACGCTATAACTATCGCTTTAACTTTTTTACTTTTTAATTTTTTGACCGCTCTAGTTGATAACGCTTTAAGCTCTTCAATGCTTTTACTGCCGTACGGCGCGTTGCCGTTATCTCCAAAGTAAACAAAACTTTCAAAGGGAAAAAACTTGCAAAGCTCCTTCATCACACATAAACCGCCTATCCCACTATCGTAAACGCCTATTGGCAAATTTTTACTCAAACGATACATATAATTCTCCGTTATTACATTAATATTCTTAAAATTTTTGATTGGAGCAAAAATAATAAAAAATTTTGTTATCAATTTGATAAATGTTGTAAAAAAAAGTTGCATTAGTTAGAAAAGTGTGCTAAAATAACCATAGTTTAATTGAAGTTACATTGAAAAGGAGATAGAAATGCCTAACATTAAATCGGCGAAGAAACGCGTTCTCGTAAATCAAAAAAAAGCATTAATCAACAAAAGCGATAAGTCAGAAGTAAGAACTTATATCAAAAACTTTATAGCTTTACTTGATGCTGGTAATCTTCAAGAAGCCGAAGCAGCGTTACCTGCTACTATGGCAGCGATTGACAAGGCTGTTACTAAAGGTGTATACGCTAAGAATACTGCTGCTAACAAAAAATCCGGCCTCATGAAGAAATTCAACGCATTAAAAGCAGAAAAGTAATTAAAAACCAAATAAATAAAAAGAGTTACCCTAAATGGTAACTCTTTTATCATACTATTTTTTATCCACTACTCTAAAAATTAAAGCCCAAGCAAATTGCTTGGGCTTTTTAGTTTAAATATGTTTGATAAGCATTGCGGATAAACGATCTTTTGAAGTAAGACCTACCGCTTTTTCAACCACTTTGCCGTCTTTAAATACGAATAAAGCAGGAATACTGTTAATTCCGTAGGAAATTGCTAGCCTTTCACATTCGTCAACGTTTACTTTGCAAACAACTACCTTACCTTCAAGTTCACCTGCAAGTTCATGAAGAACAGGCGATTGCATTCTACAAGGTCCACACCAAGACGCCCAAAAATCAACGAGTACAGGTTTATCACTTTTTAATACGATTTCATTAAAATCTAAATCGTTTACGTTAATTACGTTATTATTCATAAGTTCCTCCTGAATATATGTTGAGCATATTTTTCTTCGTTATGCTTTGAAAAAGCAAACGATATCTTCAAGCTTTATCTCTGTTTCACTACCGTCAATCATCTTTTTCGCTTTACAAACACCGCTTTCAATCTCGTTATCACCAAGCGCTATAACGTATTCCGCGCCGATTTTATCGGCGTACTTGAATTGAGATTTGAAACTTCTACCTATATGGTCGGTTTCAGCGCTTACGCCAGCCGTTCTTAATTTATAACAAATTTCAAACGCCTTTTCGTTTGCTCTATCGCCCATTGACGCTAAAAAGACTTTTACGCTATCTTTATTAGGAATTTCAACACCTTCTGCATCCATTAGCATTAAAACCCTTTCAAGCCCCATTCCAAAGCCTACGCCCGGAACTGAGCTACCGCCGATTTGTTCGATAAGATTATCGTATCTTCCGCCACCGCAAACAGTTCCTTGAGAGCCAAGCGCGGTAGTTACAAATTCAAATACCGTTTTAGTGTAATAATCAAGACCGCGAACGATTTTCGGGTTTACAGTATAAGTTAATCCTGCAATAGTAAGGTGCTTTTTAAGGCTTTCAAAGTGAGCGCTACACTCGTTGCACAAATAATCTGTAATAGCAGGAGCGTTTTCATTGATTTTTTTGCAGTTTTCTTCCTTACAGTCAATAATACGAAGAGGGTTCTTTTCATATCTATCACGGCAAGTTGGGCACATATTATCGAGTTTGTCTTTGTAAAACTCTTTTAACGCCTTGTTATACTCTTGCCTACACTCTTTACAGCCCATACTATTAATGTTAAGAGCAACGCTTAAACCAAGCCTTTTTAAAACGGTGTACGCAGTCAATATTACTTCCGCGTCAATATCAGCGCCTTTCGCTCCGTAAAATTCTATACCAAATTGATGGTGTTCACGAAGTCTACCCGCTTGCGGACGCTCGTAACGGAATACCGGAGTTATATAATACATTTTAAGTGGCATTGCCGAGCTTATAAGCCCGTTTTCGATAAACGCACGGGCAACGCCTGCTGTACCTTCAGGTTTTAAGGTAATACTTCTCTTTCCTTTATCTTCAAAGGTATACATTTCCTTGTTAACGATATCGGTAGTATCGCCTACGCCTCGAAGGAAAAGTTCGGTATGTTCAAAAGTAGGCGTTCTTATTTCTTTTACGCCGAAAAGTTTGCTAACTTCACGAACTACGTTTTCTACGTAGTGCCATTTATAACTGTCTTGAGGTAATACGTCTTTAGTACCTTTTGGAATATTTACCATGTCTACTCCTTAGAGAATATATTTTTTGAGATTTCCATTAGTTTCTTCGGTTGCAAAGTGTTCTTTAACGTAATTTTTGTCAACCACAACGGTAGTGAGCGGAATATCTGCGCCTGCGTTAAAGGATATATCTTCTAAAAGATTTTCCATAACCGTATGAAGTCTTCTTGCGCCTATATCTTCGCTACTTGCGTTCATTTCAGCTGCAATGACTGCAATTTCTTCAATAGCGTCTTGCGTAAATTTAAGGTCGATATTATCAACTAAAAGCAAGGTTTTATATTGAAGAGTAATTGCGTTTTGTGGCATCGTTAAAATGTTTATAAAGTCCTCTTTTGTTAAACTTTTAAGTTCAACTTTTATAGGGAATCTTCCTTGAAGTTCGGGGATTAAATCTTGAACTTTAGAGATATGGAACGCGCCCGCCGCTATAAAGAGAATATAATCCGTTTTAACCGGACCGTATTTAGTCATAACGGTTGAGCCTTCAACTATAGGAAGTATATCTCTTTGAACGCCTTCCCTTGAAACGTCCGCCCCGCCTTGTTTAGATTTAGCGGCAATCTTATCGATTTCATCGATAAAGATAATGCCTTCTTGTTCTGCTCTTCTAACCGCTTCTGAGTTTACAGCATCACCGTCGATAAGTTTATCACTTTCTTCGTTGATGATGTATTGCATAGCCTCTTTTACGGTAATTTTTCTCTTTTTAGTTCGTTTAGGAAGAATATCTCCAAAGATTGAACCAATATTGATTTCCGCTCCGCCACCTGCTAAAAGATCGATTTGTTTAGGAGTGTCTTGCACGGTCATTTCAATATGAAGATCGTTAAACTTTCCTTCTCTTAAATCGTTTAAGAGATTTTGCTTAAAAAGTTCGTCGGGCGTTTCGCCTTTTTCTTCTTTTTTAACGTTGTAAATTATATCAACTACTTTTCTTTCAGCAGTAGCAGTCGCTCTAGAAGAAACCACTTTCATTTGCTCTTCTTTAACTAAACGAACGCTACACTCAACTAAATCTCTTATCATTGACTCAACGTCTCTACCAACGTAACCAACTTCCGTGTATTTAGTTGCTTCAACTTTAATAAAAGGAGCGCCAACGAGTTTTGCAAGTCTTCTTGCAATTTCAGTTTTACCAACGCCAGTCGGACCTTTCATTATAATATTTTTAGGCGTGATTTCATCTTTTAATTCAGGTGAAAGCCTACTTCTTCTATAACGGTTACGAAGCGCTATTGCAACTGCTTTTTTGGCTTCGTTTTGACCGATTACGTATTTATCAAGTTCGCAAACGATCTCTCTCGGTGTTAAATTCATAAAGCGCCTCCTTAAATCTTTTCAACGACGATATTGTCGTTAGTAAACACGCAGATTTTACTTGCTATTTTAAGAGCCTTTTCAGCGATAACTTCAGCAGGATAGTCAGTTTCTTCAATAAGCGCTCTACCCGCCGCCAAAGCGTAATTTCCACCGCTGCCGATAGCGCACACGCCACCGTCCGGTTCAATGATTTCTCCACCGCCCGATACTACGAATAAACTATCTTTATCCGCGCATATCATCATAGCTTCAAGTTTTCTTGCTACTTTATCTTCTCTCCAAAGTTCCGCAAGGGAAACGACGCTACGCATTAAGTTGCCGGAATACTTATTAAGCATTTGCTCAAATCTTTCAGTTAAAGTAAACGCGTCTGAAACAGATCCTGCAAAACCAACGATAACTTTGTCGTTATATATTCTTCTTACTTTTACTGCATTATTTTTAAATACTACCGATTCGCCGAAAGTCACTTGACCGTCACCTGCGATTGCGGTAACACCGTCTTTTTTAACTGCGCAAATAGTAGTACCGCGAAATTCTATACTCATTTCTTTTTTACCTCGTAATTACAATTTTTGTCTGAACAAATAGTCTTGCCGTCTTTTTCAATTAACGGCTTACCACACGTTTTGCAAAGTTCACCCGTTGGAATTTCCCAACTTATAAAGTTGCAAGACGGATAACCTGAACAACCGTAGTAAACCTTACCCTTTTTACTCATCATCTTTTGAGCGGGTTTATGGCATATCGGGCAAACACCTACGAACTCTCCAAGGCTTTTTGTTTGATTGCATTTAGTGCATTTTAGGTATTTTCCGAACTTACCGCTCTTATTTACCATAACCGCGCCACACTTAGAGCATTTTTCACTAGATATTTCATCCCCTTCTTGCATCTTAGTGTTGCACTCTGCGTTCGGGCAAGAGAGATATTTACCATACCTGCCGTCTTTAAGTATCATATTAGCGCCACAGTTCGGGCATTTGTTTTCAGATACCTTATCATCAGGGTTTTTGGTCTTTTTACAGTTTAAACAGTATAAAAACTCGCCAAATCTACCCTTCTTTTTAACCATTAAACTACCGCAACTATCACAAGGAATATCGGTAGGCTCGTTATTGTCGCTAGACGCTATCTTTAACTCTTTTATAAACGGATTATAAAATTCCGCTACGATACTTCTCCAATCTTCGTTGCCTTCGGCAATCTCGTCGAGCTTATCTTCCATTTTAGCGGTAAAGCCTATATCCATAACGTCGCTAAAATACTTGTTGAGTAAATCGGTTGCGTCAAAAGCTATTTGCGTAGGAACTAAGTACTTACCCTTTCTGGAAATATACTTCCTCTTTGTAAGCATTCCTATAATGGTAGCGTAAGTTGACGGTCTACCAATGCCGTTTTCTTCAATCGCTTTAACGAGAGAAGAGTCCGTATATCTCGTTGGGGGTTTAGTAAACTTTTGCTCGCTTGCAAGTTTAATTAAAGTTAAGAGTTCGTTTTCGTTAAGGTCGGGTAAAATCTTATTTTCCGCAACCTCTTCACTCTTTGATTCCACTTCGTAATCGTAAACCGCCGTGAAACCTTTGAATTTTACGCTCTTACCACTTGCCTTAAACCCGTACTCCCCTGAAACTGCTGAAACTTGCATAGCGTTATACTCTGCGTTTGCCATTTGAGATGCAACGTATCTTTCAAATATGAGTTTATAAAGGTTATAGTGGTTTTTATCGAGAATATTTTTAACTGACTCCGGCGTAATATTAACGTCTATAGGGCGAATTGCCTCGTGAGCGTCTTGAGAATTTTTCTTTGCCGAATAAATATTAGGTTTACTTGGGCAGTATTCTTTGCCGAAAGTCTTTTCAACGTACTCTAAGCACTCTTTTTGCGCGTCGACTGAAACTCTAGTTGAGTCCGTTCTAATATAAGTTACGAGCGCAAGATGACCGCGGTCGGTTTCCATACCTTCGTAAAGGTGTTGAGCAAGTTGCATTACTTGCGGAGCGGAAAGACCGAGTTTATGAGATGCGTCTTGTTGCATTGTAGAAGTTGTAAACGGCGGTAACGGATGAGATTTTTGAACCCCTTTCTTTACCGATTTTACGATAAAGGGATTTGAGTTGCAAGTAATTTCAACCGCGTCCGCCTCTTCCTTGTTTGACGGACGGAATTTCTTGCCGTTTTTATCCGATAAAAGCATCTTAAATTTCATAGAGCCGTTTTCGGGTTTTAATTGAGCGGTAACCGTCCAATATTCCTTGGGTTCAAAGTTTTGAATTTTACGTTCAAGTTCTACCGCAAGTTTAACCGCAACCGATTGAACTCTACCTGCCGACTCTCCGTCTTTAACTCTAGTTCTAACGAGCGGAGAAAGTTTATAACCTACTATTCTATCGAGAATTCTTCTTGCTTGTTGCGAATTAACCAAATTATAGTCAATTCTACAAGGAGAAGTTATTGCGTTTTTAACTGCTTTTTCACTAATTTCGTTAAACTTAATACGGTGGGTTTTACCCTTAATACCTAAAACTTCGTATAAATGCCACGCTATTGCCTCGCCTTCACGGTCCGGGTCGGTTGCGAGATAAACAAGTTCCGCTTTAGAAGAAACTTCTTTAAGTTCTTTAACGAGTTTTTCTTGCTTTGGCTCTATAACGTAGGTAGGCTCAAAGTTATTATCCACGTCAACGGCAAATCTCTTTTCGGGAAGTCCCCTAACGTGACCGCCACTACCCATAACTTTGTATTTCCCACCTAAAAATCTTTCAATAGTTTTTGCTTTTTTGGGTGATTCTACGATGATTAACTGCATAAAACTCCTTACTTAACTGCTTGGTACTCTCCGGAACCGTTTTTCACTATAAGACCTTTAATCTCTAACGAAGTGAGCGTGGGAATAAGCTCGTAAATCTTATATCCCGTTTCACTCATAATTTCATCTACCGTAGTTTTACCAAGTTTAATACTTGCTAAAACCATTTTTTCACTTTGTGAAAGTTCAATATCGATACTAGAAGATACGTTATATCCCATAACTTCTGAAATATCGTTTACGTCGGTAACTAAATAGCCACCGTCTTTGATAATTTTATTACACGTTTCGCCTGACGCCACGCCTACGTTGTATGGAAAAGCAAAAACTTCCCTACCGTAATCGAGCGCGTAATTTAAAGTGTAACGCGTTCCGCTTTTGTAATCTCCACTCATTATAAGCACGCCTTGAGAAAGCCCTGCTATAATTCTATTCCTAAACGGATAATAGTACGGAAGAGCAACCACGCTCGGCGGATATTCCGAAATAATTAAACCACCGCAAGATAAAACCTTGTTTATATAATCGCGAGTGTATTCTTTATTTGCGTTATCAATACCGCACGCAAGCACGCATATTAAATTTCCGCTTTTATACGCGCCCTTTATAGCGGATAAATCTCCGCCACCTGCAACGCCGGTTACTATCGTTACTCCTGAATTTGATAACTTTTCAGCAAAATCTTCGCCAAGTTTTAATACGGTAGGCAAAGTTTTTCTCGAACCTACCATAGCAAAGATACTTTCACTACTTAAAAGTTCAAAATTGCCTACGCAATATAAACATATCGGTCTATCAGTTATAGAATATAACCTATAAGGATATTCTTCACTATTCTCAGTAATAACTTTTACGCCCTTTT
>JAZSBA010000127.1:0-5925 GCA_045602125.1 Christensenellaceae bacterium
TTAACTTGTCTTCCTAAGACCGCTTGGCCTCCGACTTTAATGCACCATAGAAAAAACTATGTGTTGGGGGAACGAAAGAATACTTTATGAACGATGATATTAAAAAATTAGAGGACTTTCTTAAGCGGTTGTTTTCTAAAAAGAACGGCGGTGATGAAAAAACTCAAGCCAGTATTAAAAAATTAGTTGAAATTCACTCGCAAATTCAAGAGAAAGAAAAAGGAAAAAAGAATAAAAAAGAGCAAAGTATTTACGCTAAACCAATGCTTAGTATTGACGAGCAGATTGAGCTTGAAAGAATTCAAGAAATTACTTGCATGGATTTGCCGTTAGACTATGAAAACGTTTTTGAAAACGATATAAGGGCGGAAGGAATAACCGCTGAAAGCGCATCTGATGGTTTAATTGCCTCATTGAACGTTTTAGGTAAAGTTGATATTGAATACATATCTAAAATTAGCAGATTATCTTTTAAAGATATTATTACTTCATTAAAAGGTTCGATTTATCAAAACCCTGAAACGTGGAACGAGTGCTTTTATAAAGGTTGGGAAACTGCCGACGAGTATTTATCTGGAAACCTTATAACCAAATGGAAACAGGCTAAAAAAGCCGATGATACTTATAAAGGTTATTTTAAAGATAACGTTTTAGCGATTGAGAAGATTTTGCCGCCAGCTGTAGCAACGGATGAAATATTCATAACGCTTGGAACACCTTGGATTCCTGCCGACGTTATCGATGATTTTATTGACGATATTTTTGGTAGAACTTATTGCTCAGGCTCAGATTACGCCAAAGTAAAGCACGATGAACTTACTGGAACGTGGGACGTGCCTGAAAAGGCGCGTTACTATAACAACGCCAGAGTTTATAGTACCTATGGTACTAGACGCCTTTCGGCAATGCATATTCTTGAAAAAACGTTGAATATGCGTAACGTTTGCGTTACTGATGAAATTCCTTGTGCTACTAACAAGTCGGAGAAAAAGAGAGTTATAAACCAAGAAGAAACTCTTGCGGCGATAGAAAAACAAAATAAACTTAACGAAGAGTTTAGAAAATGGATTTGGAAAAACGATATTAGAAAAAATAGGCTTTTAGAAATCTATGAAGAAAAATACAACTGTTATAGAACTAGAAGATATGACGGGCAGTTCTTACACTTTCCTCAAATGAATCAAAATATTCGTTTACGCCCACATCAAAAAGATGCAATAGCTAGAATAATATTTTCAAACGGAACTTTACTTGCGCACGACGTTGGCGCGGGTAAAACTTACGTTATGGTAGCCGCTGGTATGGAACTTAAACGCATGGGGCTATCTAAAAATAATTTATACGTAGTTCCAAATAACGTTGTGGGGCAATGGGGAAAGATGTTTCTAAATCTTTATCCTAGCGCTAAAATTTTAGTTATTGAGCCTAAAGATTTTACACCGTCTAAAAAGCAACTGACTCTTTCAAAGATTAAGTTCGGCGGTTATGACGGCGTCATTATTCCGTTTAGTTGTTTTGATTCTATTCCTCTTTCTCATGATTACTATCAAAATAAATATAAAGAAAAGGAAGAAAGACTAAATAAACTTCAAAAGCAAGCTAAAAAGAACACGTCAGGCGTAAACAACGAGCTTAAAAAGCTTAAAGTTGATATGCAAAAATTATCCGATGCTATTGCAAACGGCTTAGATCAAGGCGTTACTTTTGATGAATTAGGTATAACAAGATTATTTGTAGACGAGGCGCATTCATATAAAAACTTGCCAATAGAAACTAAAACAAACGGCGTTTTAGGTATTTCAGCTACCGGAAGTAAAAAATGTGCGGAAATGCTTGATAAAGTCCGTTCCGTTCAAAAGAAGGGCGGTGGAGTAGTTTTTGCAACCGGAACGCCTATAACCAATTCTTTAACCGATGCTTTCGTAATGCAATATTATCTTCAATACGGCGAGCTTGAACTTTTAGACTTGCAAAGTTTTGACTCTTGGATAGGTATGTTTGCCGAAAAGAAATCGGAATTTGAAATTGACGTTGACACTAATAAGTTTAGGCTTGCAACGAGATTTTCTAAATTCCACAACCTTCCGGAACTTACAAGCGTTTTATCGTTAGTTGCGGATTTTCATATAGTTAGTTTTAATGAAGGATTACCGAAAAATGACGGATACGTCGACGTTTTAATAGCTAAAACGCCTGAATTTAACGACTATTTAAACTTAATATCTAAACGCGCTGACGCAGTTAGAAACGGTTTAGTAAAAACTAAAGACGATAATATGCTTAAAATTACGACCGACGGAAGAAAAGCCGCGTTAGATTTAAGAACTGTTGATGAAACTTCAAGATTTACCTACAATTCAAAGGTTTATCGTTGCGCGGAAAACGTGGTAGATATTTACTTTAAAACGGCTCAAAATAGAAGCGCTCAATTAGTATTTTGCGATACGTCTACGCCGAAAGAAGGTTTTAACGTATACGACGAGCTTAAAAGATTGCTCGTAGGTTTTGGCGTTGCACCTAATGAGATTGAGTATATTCACAACGCTAAAACTGACGCTCAAAGGGAAGTTTTGTTTAAAAAAGTAAGGCAAGGCATAGTGAGAGTTTTGATAGGCTCAACGCAAAAACTAGGTATTGGCGTAAACGTTCAAACAAAACTTATAGCTCTTCATCATCTTGACGTTCCTTGGAGACCTGCCGATATGGTTCAAAGGGAAGGGCGTATAATCCGTGAAGGGAATACCAACGAAAACGTATTTATATATAGATACATAACCGAGGGAAGTTTTGACGCTTATTCATGGCAACTTTTAGAGAGTAAACAACGATTTATATCCGCTATTTTAGGAGGCTCTATAAAAGAGCGTTTTGGCTCTGACATAGGCGATACCGTGCTTAATTACGCCGAAGTTAAGGCGCTAGCGATTGGTAATCCGCTTATTAAAAGCCGTGTTGAAGTTGCAAACGAACTTAGCAAGCTTCACTCTTTGCAAAGAAAATACGTTGAAAACAGATGGGCGCTTCAACAAGAACTTTATGATCTTCCTAATCAAATTAAAGCCGCTCAAACGCGAATTGACAACTGCAGGGCGGACCTTAATTATTTCTCTGCTACGAAAACCGAGTCTAATAAGGAAGAGTGTTTAAGCCTTGCAAAGTTTATTTTCTTCTCAGTTAAAAATAACGATATGAAAGAAAATGAGAGAAAGATTATAAATTATAGGGGTTTTGACGTTGTTTTGCCTAAAGATATGCTTATAGAAAAACCTTACGTTTACCTTCAAAGAATAGGTCGGTATATCGTTGAAGTTGGCGACTCGGACAAGGGGTTAATGGTTAGACTTGATAACTGTTTAGAAGGTCTTGACAAGCGCCTTGAGAGATTAGAAAACGCTCGAGTACAATTAATTCAAAACCATAAAAACATTGAAGAAGAACTTGCAAAAGATGAAAACTTTGATGAAAAGATTTTAGCCGTGCAAGAAAAACTTAATGAAATAGATAATAAACTAGGAGTGAAAATTGATGTCTAATATTAAGAGTAACAACGTTCCGTCTATGACTGTTGAAAGTGTTATCGATACTTTTTCAACTGCTTATTCTGAAATAATAAATAAAAAATTATCTTTAAAAAGCTTTCCATCCGTGATGTTATGGGGCGTGCCGGGTGTTGGTAAATCTCAAGCGGTAAGACAAATAGCGAAAGAAATCGAGTATAAAACTGCAAAGAAAACCGTTGTAACAGACGTAAGATTATTGCTTTTTAATCCAATTGATTTAAGGGGTATTCCAACGGCTAACGAAGATAAAACACTTGCAGTTTGGTTAAAGCCAAAGATATTTCAAATGGACGAAAGCGATAACGTTGTTAACGTTTTGTTTCTCGATGAAATTTCCGCAGCTCCTCAATCAGTTCAAGCGGCTGCGTATCAAATAACGCTCGATAGAGTGGTAGGGGAGCATAAGCTTCCCGATAACTGCATCGTTATTGCCGCGGGTAATAGAATTACGGATAAATCAGTTGCTTATAAAATGCCTAAAGCTTTAGCAAATAGATTGTTACACGTTAACGTTGAAGGCAGTTTTTCGTCTTGGAAAAGGTGGGCGATAATGAACGGAATCAATGAAAAAGTTCTAGGCTTTTTATCGTTTAAGAGCAATTATCTTTTAGGGTTTAATACTTCAAACGACGACTTGGCTTTTGCTACTCCGCGTTCTTGGGAAATGGTTAGCAACGTCTTAAACAACGTTACTTCAAACGTTGAAGACGCATATTATTTAATCGCAGGTTTAGTAGGTGAGGGGGTTGCAATAGAGTTTCGTTCTTGGGCAAATATCTATAATAATTTGCCTAGCATCGAAGGGATTTTCAATGGAACTGAAACTCGCGTTCCGTCCTCGACAGACGTCATTTACGCTTTAACTTCTTCAATGATCGTCTACGCAAGAGAGCATAAAAACGATATTGAAAAGATTAAAAATTCTATTGTTTACGCAAACACTCTTCCACCTGATTTTTCAGTTATGCTATTAAAAGATTACATTTCTATAGATAAAGGTTATAGAGAAAAGTTGCTCACTATCCCTGCTTTTGCTCGTTGGCTTTCAAGCAAAGGAAGGTTCTTAAATGATAACTGAAGATAAAAAAAGGGAATACGTTAGGCGGTTAATTTTGTCTAGAATGCGCTTGTTAAACACGAACGGCTTCTATGGATTACTGCTTATGCACGCCGAATTCTCACTTGATTTTAATATAGAAACGGCGGCGACGGATGGTAATAAAATCTTCTTTAGCCCTAAGTTTATGGACGAACTTTCTAACTCTGAACTTGATTTCGTGCTAATGCATGAGGTTATGCATATGGCTTTGTTTCATTGTTTTAGAAGGGGAGAAAGAGATCCGTATTTGTTTAATATCGCTTGTGATATAGTTGTAAATTCTAACATAATGCACTCTAATAACGACGATGAAAATAGTATAACAATTAGGGGTTATGGAGTGAGCATGAATAAGACTCCAACTTGTGAAGATGGATATAATTTTACCGTTGAAGAAGTTTACGAAATGCTCCTAAACGAATGTAAAGGGAATAATTACAAGGGGTCAAGTAGTCAAAAATCAACAGGTAAAAACGGCCCTAAATCAGTAGGTCAGGGTAGTGATTGGGATGACCACGGCAAGTGGAAAACTATTCCTGAAAGCGAGTTTGACGAGGAGTTAAATAAGCAAAAAACGGTGTGGGAAAAGAGATTGAAAGACGCTGCTGAGGCAATAGAAATTAGAAAGAGTTCAACCTCAAGAGGGAGCGTTCCGTTGCTTGCTCAAAGGGCTATAAAAGAACTCACGGAAGCGCAAATTGATTGGCGTGAAATACTGTCTTCTTTTATCCAAGAAGAGATAGTAGATTACTCCTTTTCGCCACCTGATAAGAGGTATGGAGACAGTCCGTTTTTCCTTCCTGATTTTAACGATACAGACTTTGTAGTTAAGAATATTTTGTTTATGATAGACACGTCTGGATCGATGAGTGATAAGTTGATCACGCTTGCATATTCAGAGGTGAAAGGAGCGCTAGATCAGTTCGATGGAAAGCTTAGCGGACTGCTTGGATTCTTTGATGCGGAGGTAGTTCCGCCAGTTCCATTTTGCGATGAAGAGTCACTTTTAGATATTAAAATTGCGGGTGGAGGAGGAACGAGTTTCAACGTAATTTTTGATTACGTGAAACTTAAAATGCAAGATGAACTTCCTTCTTGTATAATCATTTTAACTGACGGTTACGCACCGTTTCCCAATGAGTCTGACGCGTTAGATATACCGGTTTTGTGGTTGCTTAATAACGATTCAGTAACACCTCCTTGGGGTAAAATTGCTCGGATAAAACCATAAAGATTTTATAAAAATTAGGCGTTCATTTTAAACTA
>JAZSBA010000128.1:0-2108 GCA_045602125.1 Christensenellaceae bacterium
CCATAACTTTTTGCTATAAGCAAAAAATAGCACTCGCCGTTAGGCGAATATCGCTTTGTCATAAGGCAAAATATCACTTTTGCAAAGCAAAAATATCACCGCAAAACAAAGTTTTGCTCATTAATCAACTTCGTAGTCTACTGCGATTGATGATTCCATCTTTTCGTGCATGTACTTTTTAACTACGTTTACGTGATATTCGTTGTTTTGATATTCTTCAAGTTTTTTAAGGTCTTCAACAACAACTTGAAGTATAAGGTCGTAAGAACGAGCGCTTTCAACAACGTTTTGCCCAACTTCTATTCCCCAAATTTGCGGAACTTTAGTTATCATTGAGAGTAGAACGTTTGTTGCCTTTTCTTTAGCATCGTCTGAATTGTCTTTAAGTTTAAAACATACTACGTGTTTAATCATTTTCGTTTTCTCCCGTTACCAATCTTGGCGGTCGCTAATTTTAATATCGTCATAGTACTCAAAGTATTTTGACTTAAACTTTTGAGTTTCCGCCCTTGCTTTTTTCTTTTTTTCTTGTTCTTTTTTAATTTCTTCCGGAGTTTTTTGCTCGGTTTTTTTAATTTCTTTATCGTTCATACTTGGTTTTTAACCATACCATAAGCACCGCAATATCGGCGGGGCTTACGCCTGAAATTCTCTGCGCTTGGTCAAGATTTAACGGTTTTATTGCGTTTAATTTTTCCCTTGCCTCAATTCTTAAACCGTTAATAGTCATATAGTCGATATCAACGGGGAGTTCTTTACTTCTTATCTTTTTAGCCTTCTCAATAGCGTCAAGTTCCTTCTTTATATAACCTTCGTACTTAACGTCAGTTTCCGCAGTTTCTAAAAGGTCGATAGGCGCGTAATCAAAAGCACCGAAGCGCTCTTTAATTTCGCTAATTCTAACGCCACGCCTAATCATATCGGCGTAAGAAAGCGGAGAAATAACTTCGCCCGGCGTTCTTTCTTCAACGAACGCTTTGCAATCTTTATACGGAACGACCGTTTTAAGTTCAAGCATAATTTTATTTTGAAGTTCACGCCTTAAAAGGTAGTTTTGCCACCTTTCGTCAGTTACAAGCCCAAACTCTCTACCAATAGGGGTAAGCCTTTCGTCGGTATTATCTTGGCGAAGAATAAGCCTATACTCTGCGCGAGAAGTCATCATACGATACGGCTCGTCAGTTCCTTTTGTTACAAGGTCGTCAATTAATACCCCCGTGTAACCTTGATCTCTTCCAAGAATTAAAGGCTCTTTCCCTTGAAGATACATACTTGCGTTTAATCCCGCAATCAAGCCTTGAACGGCGGCTTCTTCGTAACCGCTAGTTCCGTTAATTTGCCCTGCGGTGAATAAGCCTTTAACCTTTTTATATTCTAAGGTGGGGAGAAGGTCTAAACTGTCGATACAGTCGTATTCGATAGCGTAAGCGTATCTCATAAACTTGCAGTTTTCAAAACCTTCGATTGAGCGGTACATTTCTTCTTGAACGTCAATCGGCATAGAAGAAGACATGCCTTGCACGTAAATCTCGTTAGTGTCAAGCCCTTCGGGCTCTAAGAATATTTGGTGGCGCTCTTTGTCTTCAAATCTAACGACTTTCGTTTCGATAGACGGGCAGTATCTTGGGCCCGTGGTCGTTATAAAGCCGTTATAAAGTGGAGAGCGGTCTAAATTTTTAAGGATAATTTCGTGAGTTTTTTTATTAGTGTAACCTAAATAGCACGGCTCTTTATTTTCAGGGAGCGTTGGGGTAAGATATGAAAAGGGATAAACGTCAGTTTCCCCCGGTTGAATAGAGAATTTAGAAAAATCAATAGTTCTCTTATCAAGCCTTGCGGGAGTTCCCGTTTTAAAACGCCTAACTTTAAAGCCGAGTTTAATTAAACTATCGGTAAGTTTAGTAGCGTTTAAAAACCCGGACGGACCTGAAAATTGCTTATAATCACCCGAGATTATATCACTATTTAAGTAAACGCCCGTTGCAACAACTACCGTTTTACACTCGAATAAACTACCGTAGTTAGAAACTACGCCGGTAACCTTTTCACCGTCAGTCAAAATTTCAGTTGCTTCGCATTGAACGATGGTAAGATTGGGCGTATTTTCA
>JAZSBA010000129.1:0-18365 GCA_045602125.1 Christensenellaceae bacterium
CTATTGACACGACCATGTAAGTTATCGTGTAAGATAACGTGCAAGATAGAGAAAAAATTTTGTCACGAAAAGTATATAAAATTTGTGAAAAATTTAGAGTCGGTTTCGAAAAATAAAAATTTTTAAAGTTTCGAAAGCGAGATTTGCTCCAGAAAGTTGCGAAAAACACAATTATTTGGAGCAAATATTTTATAAGCCTGTTGATTTTCTCCAAATAGTGTGGTATAATACAACTATCTGGAGAAAATCAATGATTATTACAACACAACAACTAAAAGAATATTATAGTTCTCTTTTAGACCCCAAGGGCAGAATTTTAAGAGACGTTAAAAATGGCAAATTGTTTCCTTTAGTTAAAGGAATATATGAAACTGACCCAAATGCTTTTGCACCAAGATTGGCACAGTTTATTTACGGTCCATCGTATATATCCTTTGATTATGTTTTGCATAATCGTGGACTTATTCCTGAAGCAATTTATCATACGATTACGTGCGCTACATTTAATAAAAGAAAGGTTAAAACATACACAAACCATTTTGGCACGTTTATTTATAGAGACGTTCCAAAGGACGTTTTTAGTTTAGGTGTTATCGCTATTATGGATGGACAGTATTCCTACCAAGTGGCAACGCCAGAAAAGGCGCTTTGTGATAAACTTTATACTTTATCACCTGTTAAAAGCATTAAAGAATTAAAAAAGTTGCTTTTTGAAGATTTAAGAATCGATGAAGATACTTTTAACAAGCTAAATAAAGAAGATATATTAAAAATTGCACCACTTTATCGTTCAACGAACTTAAATTTATTAGTAAAGCTTATAGGAGAAAGAAAATAATATGCAACAAGTTTTAACGCAGATGCTTTCAAAATATCAAATAAGAAATATTGAAGATAAGAAAAATGCTATTAAAGAAATTGTGCAAGAAGTTGTTCTTTGTGGTCTTTCTCGTGGCGGATTTTTTAAAGATGCCGCTTTTTACGGCGGAACTGCGCTTCGTATTTTTTACGGTTTAGATAGATTTAGTGAAGTTTTAGATTTTTCGCTCGTTTCTCAAATCCCCGATTTTGACTTGACTAAATATTTTTCCTATATAGAGAACGAAACTAAGTCTTTAGGGCTTAATTTTAGCGTTAGCGAAAAAGAAAAGTCTATTGATTCAAACGTTAAGTCGGCGTTTTTGAAGGGAAACACTAAAGAACATATCCTTACTTTTTACGAAGAGTCTAACGATACAAATATTATTAACAAAGACGAAACTATTAAAATAAAGTTTGAGGTTGACGTTAATCCTCCTATGGGTGCAACTTTTGAAACTAAATTTGGTTTGTTGCCGTCGCCATATCAAGTAAGGCTTTACGATATGCCGTCGCTTTTTGCAGGCAAGATTCACGCATGCTTGTGTAGGAACTGGAAATCAAGAGTAAAAGGTAGAGACTTTTACGACTACGTGTTCTTTTTAGCAATGGGCGCTAAAGTAAATCTTGTCAACTTAAAGGCTAAATTAGTGCAATCCAAATATATTGCTGAAGATTACGACCTAACTATAGAGAACTTAAAAAGGTTATTAAACGAAAGATTTTCTAATATGGACTTTGCACAAGCAAAAGAAGACGTGCTACCATTTGTTAAAGACAAGTCAAAGTTAGACTTATGGAACAAAGAGTTTTTTATAGAAATAACTAAGCAGTTGCAGTAGCTAAAAAACAAAGGAGAAAATTGAAATGTAATGGAAAGACTTAGCGCCTCGGATTGCGATAGTTATGGAATAGCATTTGATTTATACAAAAAATTACTAACGAGAAAAGACGTTAAAAAGGGAACTATTATTATTTACACAGCGATAACCAACGAGTTTACTAAAATTCAAAACGTTTTAAAAGAAGAATTTAATTTTAAAAACTTCTATAATAAAGCCCCTTCACTTTTTAATGCAAGAGCTATTGAGTTCTTTTATGAGTTTCTTGCAAAATATGGGATTGAGGAAGTTTACTATTATTCAATCAGGGATAATTTCTTAAAACACTATGGTTATTTTATCAAAAACTGAATAATTTTATTGAAGACATTGACGTTTTATGATAAAATATTCATATGAGTGTTATTTATAAGCCTACTGGAATGGCAAGGGAATACAGCCCTTATGCCTTGAATATTTACATAGGGTGTAGCCATAGATGCAAATATTGTTATGCTCCACATACTCTTCAACGCGTTGAAGATAACTATTTTGGGAAACCCGAGCCGAGAAAAGATATCTTAAAACTTTTAGAAAAAGACCTAAAAAAGAACGTCTATACTGAACAAGTTTTGATATCTTTCGTTGGTGACGTCTATTGCGATAACGCTGATAATAGCGAAACGACTAGAGAAGTTTTAAAACTTTTGAACAAATATAAAGTTCCCGTTGCCGTTCTATCTAAAGGTGGAAGCAAAATGCTTAGGGATTTAGACGTTTTTAAGTCATTTGGAGATAGAATAACCGTTGGCACGACTCTCACTTTTTTAGATAATGATAAAAGTAGAGAATGGGAGCCATATGCATCTCTTCCTGAAGATAGGCTTTTCACATTAAAAACCTTGCATGATAACGGAATAAAAACTTTTGCAAGTTTTGAGCCAACTATTGAGCCGAGTGAGAGTTTGAAACTCATTGAAAGAACTTTAAAAGACGATTCTGTTGACCATTATAAAATAGGCAAAATCAACAACTATAAAAATGCAGACAAATGGCAAGATTGGGAAAAATATTTATTTAATTGCATCGAGCTTTTGCGCCCTGCAATGAAGAAAGTTTATTATAAATTTTGTTTAAGAAAATTAGCTCCCAACGTTATTTTGTGGGATAATGAGAAGAATCCAGATTTATATAACGTTAGAACAACGTCAAACGAACAAGGCTCTATGTTCGACAATATCTAATTTTAGTAGTTTAAAAGGCGAGAATTTTCTCGCCTTTTATGTTTATGGTTTACAAACTCAAAATCACGCCGACTGACCATTTGTAACTAAAAAGTTCAATTAAGTTAGCGCTTGTGCAACCATAAAAAAAGGAACAACCGTGTGGTTGTTCCTTTTTTTATGGCAATTTATATAACGTTAATCGTTCTAGTGTCCGTATACTCTATACCGTCTAAAGTGTAGGTAAATCTTATTACGGCAGTACCCTTTTTTATGCAAGTAAGCGTACCGTAGTCATACTTGGTCGTTCCTTTATACTCGTTAGCAGAAAAGTTTTCAGTAAGCGAAGATAAAATCTTGCCACCGCAGTCAATAACCCTTTGGTTAGGCGTTATAGAAATTACGTCTTCACCCGAAATTACTTCCATCTTAATATCTGTGTAATCAAACAAACCAAACGGGTCTCGATGATAAAGATATATCCATTGTAATCTATGGTCGCCAACTCCAAGGTTAATGGTTGGATTGAGCATTCTATTCGCGGTATTATTATCATACGTTTGCGGAATAATCATCATCCTTTTATAAGTCTGATACGCCACGTTATAACCAACCGACGATAAAAATCTATCCTGTAAAAAGGGGTTATCGTTGTGACTTGATGCAATTATATTGCCAAACTTTTCACCGCATTTTTCACTAATATCCATAAGTAAGGCTTTGAATCTTACGAGTTCACTCGTCATTACCGGATAATTTGTATTATATTTTTCATTGAAACCGACGGGGACTCTTTCTTTTTCTAAATACATTATTTGCATAAGTGGAGAAATCATTTCAAACATAATTTGATAATGTTCTTCACTGCCTTCTTCCGTCAAACTCAAAACTCTTTGGTATTCGTAAATTATATCTTTGAGTTCATCTTCGTCGTACAAATACGCTATTTCAACCGATTCTAACTTTATCTTTTCCCCTTCTTCAAGAGTTGCTAAGTATTTATCTCTTGCATTTTTACGAGCGGTTTTTTGCATTTCAAACAAGTTTCTCATCTCGCTTGGAACGGTTGGGAATACTACGTTGAAATACCTATCGTAAATTTCTTCCATACTCAGAGAATTATCCCAGTAAAATTTACTTTCTGCATACTGTTTTAAGTGGAACCACCCTGAAGAATATACGCTTTCATTATACCAAGATTTAATTCCGTTTTCTACTAAAAACTTGCAAAACTCGCTATCGTAAAGCTCAAAAGAGTCCATAAACAACGTGCATTCTGAAAAGTTTGCTTGATAGGTGTATAAGTCAATATGCTCAACCATTGAAGACCATTTTTTGAACCTATCTATAAAATACCCGTTTGTCTGCGAAGTGTAAGGCTCTTCGTAATTCATTTTAGAGGTCATGGAAGAATTAGTAAGCAATATCGAATAGCCCTTGCCAAGTTTCAAATCATCGTAAATAACTTCGTATTCGCCTGTTTCTTGATTGAATTTTACAGGTGGGTCGCCGTACTTTTGAGAAACTGAAAACCTTAACTTAAAGTCGTCAATTTTATAAAAGCTTCCTTCGCTTGAATTAAACCAATCGTCAATTTTTTGCTTCAAATCCTTTGTAAACCTTATTACAACTGAACTTGTATACCCACCGTACTTTTGTACTATTTGGTTACAGCCTTCACAATCGCAATACTTTTCACTATCTTCCATCCAGATTGTAATAATATTCCAATCTGAATTCAAAAACAATAGTAAATCCTGCTTTTGAAGGTTTTTAATTTCCACCCTTTGAATAAACATTTTTTTCATAGCTTCAAAATACGTATTTTGAAGCGCTTGATATTCTTCGGCGTCGCCATGCGCAGTAAAGCACACTTCAGCGGGAGATGCGCCCGTTAAAAGATAGTTGTTTTGTCTATCCGTTGCATACCAACCGCTATGACTGCTTCCGTACTTTTCATAAGGGATAAAATCTAATGAATTGTGCATTCTTGCAAGAATTTCAATTTTGTCGTAATTTATTCCGTTTACCACCGCGTATTTAGGATCGTCTGTGTAGGCATATAGTCCTGCCGCGCAATCGTAACCGCCTTGACCTGCAACTGTTCTAAATCTATATTGAGTTAAGTAAGATGCTCGCCAGCTTCCCAAATGACGTTGCAAAAGGTCTGGTTCGTTTATTTTATAAAATGAAGAAATATTCTTTTCGTAAACGTCCTCTTCTAACGTGTAAATACTCTCGGTAAAAGGTTCAAAACCAAAATAATCACTTAAAAAATCATAAATAGCAAACGCCGTACCATAATCTGAACCGCCCGTCAAAAAGATATTGTGCTCCGTCGAAAAATAGAAAGTCGAATCACTTTCAAGCCCGTCTATCACCTTTTGTTTTTCGTTATCTAACAAGCCGTTATCCGTTATTGAAATATACTTTGCGCTGTTTATTAAGCTGTTCTTTACAATTTCAAACTTAATAGACGTAGCTTCTTCTAAAAGCGCTTGCAAATCATTGACCGCGGTTTTTAACGGCCTTCTCTTTTCATAGTTGTCTGGAACTCTTATTACGTAATCGGTAATACCGGATTTAACAAGTTTTAAGGTAAACTCTTCAAGTTGGCTACCCAAAACTTCAACTTCATCTACTGCCGAACAACCTTCCCTATTGCAAGTTGCAGATTTAGTGCCATTTTCTGAAGTGGTTGAATTGTTATTGTACACATACTTATCAAAAATATGCCCTAGTTTATTAACGTAATCGTCTTTTTTAGTTTGCCCACACTCGCAAGCATAAACGGTATATCCGTCTTCTTCACAAGTGGGCGCTACAACTCTCTCAACAACGTAGTTATGATTATCCGAAGGCGTTGCAGTTTCAAAGCAACTGCTAAGCCCTATCAAAAAAGAAAAGCTTAAAAATATTGCAGTTATTTTCGTCGCTATTTTTTTCATCTTATCCCCCTAAAAGAGTTAACTAATGAAATTTTACCACAAAACCATTGCTATTTCAATAGTAAAATTTATTCGCAACATAAAAGCGTTAGAAAGTCCTAAAGTTCAATAACACCTTGCAATAAAAAAAGGAACAACTACTCGGTTGTTCCTTTTTTTATTGCTTTTTATACTACGTTTAATCCAAACGATTTTAGCGTTTTTATTGCTTTGTCAATTTCAGCTTCAGTTGGCAAACGAACGGGGAGAGTGTTTTCAATATCTAAACTTTTATATTTTGATCTAGCAAAGTTGTGATAAGATAAAACTCTAACTTTAGTAGCGTTTTTAAGTTTGCTTAAAAATTCGCCTATGAGGTTTATCTCGTTGTCGTTAAAATCCGGAACGAAGGGTATGCGAATTTCTATCTTGCAATTTTTACTATCCAAATATAAAAGATTTTCAAGAATTTGACGATTACTATAACCCGTGCACTTTATGTGAGTTTCTTCATCAAACGCCTTTATATCGTAAAGGAAAGTGTCGGTAAAAGGGATAACTTTATCTAAAGCCGTTTTAGAAACGAAACCGCAGGTATCGATAGCGGTGTCAATGCCGTGTTCCTTAAGAGTTTTTAATAGTTCGGCGCAAAAATCGGCGTAAAGTAAGCACTCGCCTCCAGATAGGGTTACTCCACCACCTGAACTATGATAAAAATCTTTATCTTTTAGTAAGATGGGAACAAGTTCGCTAACGGTGTATTCTTTTCCGTAAAGAGTCAAAGCGTTTCCTAAACAAACGCTTTCGCATTTTCCGCAAGCAAGGCATTTTTCACGGTCGTAAAAGTGCAAGCCGTTCTCTATTTTATGAGCGTTTGACGGGCAAACTTTTAAGCACTCACCGCAAGAAATACATTTATGCTCAAAGTATGCAAGTTCGGGGTTTTTAGAAATGCCTTCGGGGTTGTGGCACCAAACACATTTTAACGGGCAACCTTTAAAAAATACGGTCGTTCTTATTCCGTCGCCGTCGTGCACGGCAAATCTTTTAATTTCAAAAATCTTTGCTTTCATTTTCAATTTTGTTTACCTTTTGCTTTTTAGTAAGGTTATTCCATTTGGGTTAAAATTAATTGCAACAATGCCTAAAAAACCAATAACTGCACCAACTATTTTAAAAACGCTAAACTTTATTAAACCGCAAATAGCGAATCTTACGCCCGCGAACATTAAAATGCTTGGAATATCCGTTCCGTCGATTTCAAAGGCGATATAGCCAATTTTAACGAACGGATAAAGCGAGCCCCACATAGCCATTACGAAAAGAGAAAGTAATATAGTTTTTAGTCCTTTAAATTTAGTTTTCATAACAATCCGTTAAAGCGGTGAAAAGTTTTACCTTTTTCTTTGCTTTTTAATAAAAAGGTAAAACCCGCGTTTATGTCATTTTTTACGTCTAGATTATAACTAGCTGTCGTTACGGCTAAAACGTCTAAATTTTTACCGCAAAAGGCGCAACTCGTTGGAATTTCTGTTGGAAGTTCTATATATTTTATAATTTCCATGCTTTTGCAGTCAACAACTGCAACGTGCCCGTACGCCCAACAACTTGCATAAATATTTCCGTTTTTTGAAATAGTAAACCCGTCTACGCCGTTTACTTTAACTTGGCGGTCAGTTGGAGCAATATCGCCTGAAACACCGTCGTAATTATATTCCTTTATAATAGATGCATCGCTATCGGTGTGGTAAAACTTAGTTCCGTCTTCCGTCCAGTCAAGCCCGTTTGATAAACTTAAATTTTCAAGTAAGACGGAAACTACGCCGTTTCTTGAAACTCTATACAACTTGCCGTCCAATTCGCTTTTATTTTGCGCTTTTCTATTAGTTGCCATAGTGCCAACGAAAATATCTCCGTTTGGCGCAACTTTTAAGTCGTTGCAGTTTTTAATTAAGTACTTTTTAGTATCGTAAATTTCAGTTAAAGAATTATCTTCGTTTAAGATAAAAACGCCGTTTGGTGTAGAAACTATTAACCTGTTTTTATCGTCGAACGCTAATGCCGAAACTGGGCAAGGCGTTTTTTTAACAGTTAGCGCGTCGCTATTAAAATCGTATATTAAAATTTCGCACTCTATGCCGTTTACAAAGTATAGTTTTTGCTCTATTTCGTTCCATACGGGGCCTTCGCCTATAACGGCGCGCTTTTGAGTTAAAACTTTCATAATTATTGCGCTATATTTTCGGCGCGCAAAATATACGCGTCTTGTTCTGTTTTTGGTAAATTATTCCATAACACGTTCCAACCGCATACGCGAACTTGCAAATTTTCGTACTTTTCAGGGTGCGCTTGAGCATCACGAAGAACGCTTGCGTCAAATATATTAAAGTGAACGCTTTGACCACCCTTATCCATATAAGTTCTTAAAACGCTATATAAAACGTCAAGCCCTTCTTCCCCTTGAACTGCAGTTGGGTGAAGCATAACGTCTAAGCAAAAGCCAGTCGAAGAAAGTTCGTTATCTATCGCCGTTGCGGAATGAATTAAAGCGGTAACCCCTTCCTTATCTGCGCCCGGCGTAGGCGATGCGTTTTTAGAAGTTTCTTCGCCCGCTTTTCTGCCGTCGGGGGTTGCGATAGTCTTTTTGCCGTGAACTATAAAGCCACGCGCAGAGTGAATCTCTATGCCGTATCTATTGCCACGGCTATTTCTTATAGTTGATAAAACGTCATAAACAAAGCGGATAATTGCAGAGGCGTAATTGTCGCTCATATCGTCGCCCCTGCCGTATTTATGCTTGCAGTTGAGAGCCTTTCTTCTCAAACTTTCATAGCCAACCCAATCGCTGTGAAGAGCGTCGTTTAACTCTTTTAAAGAAACGACTTTTTGCTCGTAAACTAATTCTTTAACCGCCATAAGCGCGTCAACCGCAGTTCCTAGCGCGGAGATCGTTGTTCCTGAGCCGTTACTAATGCCGTTGTCAAGAGCATCCGTCATAGTCAAAACGCAGGGTTTTAACGTGGTAGAGAACATAAGCGAAGGGTTGATTTCATGCACGCCGTTTTCTAATGGGCGCAAGGCGTTAAAATAGGTGAGTAAAGAGTTTTCTAACTGTTTAAGGTAAGCGTTATAAAAATCGGTAAAAGTAGTAAAATCTTCTAACTCGCCCGTTTTAATTCCTATTTGCTTGTTGGTAATCAAGTCAAAACCGTTATCTAAAACGAAAGAAACGGGTTTTAACAGGTTGAAAGTTCCACCGCTTATGCCAACGCCTTTGTTTTTGATTTTATACTCGTAACAACCTGAAATAACGGAGTCAAGCGCGTCTTCGTAAGTTGCGCCTTTGCTCATTAAGCATTTTACTATTTTTTCGTCGTGGCAAAAAACGATGCTCGTGTTCCCACGCTGAATCATAGAGAGCGCTTGATAGATAAAATCTTTTGGAGTGTTGTTAGATACCTTAATTTGAATTTTTGGGTTAAAAAGTCCTATCTCGTCGTAAACGCTCAAGATAAGGCGGGATAATTCGTTGACAACGCAAACGCCTTTTCTATCGCGCCCACCAAGATAGAAGGGTTGCCCCCAATAATTGTCTATTGCTTGCCATTGCATAAGAAAATACGCAAGAAGTTCCCCAATCTCTTCTTCGGTATATCTACCGCTTTCAATATCCTTTTTGAAGAAAGGATAAAGGGAAGAATCTAACCCAAACCCAAGCGAGCGCACTTGATAATTATCAACGTGTTCGCTAAGCATAAAGTAAAGATAAATTAGTTGCATTGCTTCGTAAGTAGTTGTAGGCGCTCCGTCACGCAAGTGTTTTAGGCAGGTTTTATAAGATTCTGCCTTTTCGTGAGATTGAGCGCAAGCAAAGTTATAGAATCTATCAATAAGGCGGATAATAGCGTTATACTCAATAACGCAAGCGTTATAAAAATCAGTTTGCTTTTGAGAAGCACCTTTTTTTGATAATTCTTTATAACTATCGTGCAATCGCTCAAGTAGCCCGCTAAAACCAAGGGATAAAAGTGAGTCCCAGTCGGGAACGGTGTGATCGTAGTCTATCCAGCCGTAACAAGTTCCAGAGTATATTTGATCGTCTATTATTTGCGATTCGCTAGCGTATGAGTCACTGCGTTCTTCAAGCCATTTATATATCGTATATTTCGTAATAGGTCTGTTCGTTGCCCATATACCAACGAAATAATCGTGCTCGTTAACGTCTATACGCATATTATCTAAAACGAAAGCAAAAAGTTTGGCTTTTTGAATTGGGTGAGATTCGTTTTTAATCGATTCTCTTAAAACCGATAAACCTTCGTCCATTTCGCTATCGCTAAGCCCGGTGCTTTCGTCAAAAGGATAGCCGTGATATCCGTTAAAACGAGAAAACGAGTCGTAAGGTTCGTTAGTTTTGTGATATTTATTTTCGATAAATTTTCTATCTGCGTTAAAAGTTTTCATTTTTCTCTCCTTATAACATTTTGCTCTATCAGTATATACAAAAACAAAAGACAAGTCTATGACCATTTCAATTATATTTGACTATTTCACGACAAAATGTTAAACTATTATCAAAAAAGAGGGTAAAATGAAGAATTTTTTAGACCAAAACAAGATTGTTTCTAAAGTCATCATAGCAATTTTCGTTCCTAAAGATACGGGAGCATCCGTTCACAGTCAGCGCAAAAGTCACGGAGTTGCTTTTAACCTTGAAGGAGAAAAAGATTATATTTTTAGTGACGGTTCTATTTATAACGTTAAGAAAAACGATATAATTTATCTACCTAAAGGTTCAAGTTATAGGGTAAAAACAAAAATTTCGGGTGGTGTTTTTTGCATAAATTTTGATTGGGATGAAAATGAGAGCTTTTCTCCGTTTGTAATTACACCGTTAGCCGTTAATGAAGTTTTGAAGGCTTATCAAACAGCTGAAAGGGCGTGGGCTAGTGCTGTTATTGGTAAAGAATATATCGCTCTTTCAAGCCTTTATAAAATTTTATATGAAATAAAAAGGCAAGACGTTATGCCTTACTTGCCACAAAATAAAAAAAATTTACTAAACCCAGCAATCGATTATATTCATAAGCATTACGTTGAAGAATTGATTGACGTTAAAAAGTTGAGTGATATATGTTGTATAAGTTACGATTATCTTCGCAAGTTGTTTAAACGGTTTTACGGCGTTTCGCCTATAAAATATATAAACGGGTTAAAGATAAATCGTGCAAAAGAGTTGTTGTCGTCTGGTTTTTATTCCGTTAGCGAAGTTGCTTTGAGTTCTGGCTTTTCGGATTTAAGCCATTTTAGTAGATTTTTTAAGCAAAACGTTGGCGTGTTGCCAAGCGAATACGTTGGTAACAAAAAAGCATAAAAATTAAAAGCGCTAGAGATTTTCTAACGCTTTTTAAGTTTTAATTCTTTTAGTTTGCTAATTTGAACTTACTTAGTAATAAATTGAAAAAAGGGGGGCTGTTTTTGCACACCACCTTGTGTTTCTTTATTTTACCGTTAGAACGACCTTTCCCACGTTTTCTCCACGATAAAGAATATCGTGTGCCGCCTCTAAAGTATCGAACGAATGCGGATTTTCAAATCCCTATCACTTTTGCAGGCTGTTCAAGAAGTACACGGGATCAACTCCCACCGAATACAGAAAGGCGAACCTAATATATAAAATATAAAGACGAGATTTATTTAATCTCGTCTTTGTTATAAGTTATTTTAAATGTGTTTTGTGGTGTTTTCTATTTTAAAAATTGGTTTAATCGCCGTATATCAATGCGCTTTCAGCCACAAACGCATAAGAAAGATGAAGTGAATTCCAATCGATTTTTACAATTTCTTTTTTCAAGACCTCGATTGCCTTTTTTTCAATTCTTTCGTCTTCGCAGGTAACTGCCGTCCAAGCGGCGAAAAGAGCGTTGCCTAAAACGCCGTGTTCCATACGTCTGTGTGGAACTAGTTTTTCGTGCCAATAGGTGAACTGATTTTCTGCAATTGCAGTTCCTTTTGATACGTCGTTTTCGTAATCTTCCCAAAGAGAGTTCAAACTGCGCCAATCAACGTTAAAACCTCCGCGCTCGTTGTCGTATCTTGTAATGCTGTATACGTTTTTCAGCGCGGTTACGCCATTATTATATAAGCAAAGCTTGTATGCAGACGCTTGAACAGGATCAAGAGTGATGAGTTCTCTGACCGCTAGATGACAATAAAGACATATCCACGTTTGGTTTCCAAATGAAGTTATCATATCGTGAGAATATCCTTGAGATACTATCTCACTTCTTTTGAAGATTGATCCTTCGGGAACGGAATTTATCAAACCTTCAAAGTATTTGAGATCGTCCTTATCTCCAGTCAATTCATAGATTATTCGTGAACAGAACAAAAGCAACACAACGCTACGCCAGCTATTTGAATTTAACCAGCTCGTTTTGTAGAAAACGCCTTCTTCGTCACACGGAGTTTTCCATTCAAATTTTCTAAGAGCTAGTAAAACCTTTAAAAGTCTTTCCCTGACGTTCTCGCAATTAGTACACAAATCACTCTTGTAGTATGAATAGAGCGCTAAAATCCATGGAAAAGTTTGACATTCCGCACCCATAGGATAATGGCTTTTGCCGTCTTCTCCCACACCGCGCGCAATAAATCCATCGACTTTCGCTACGTCTTGCAAAAGATATAATCCTTTAATCAAAATATCAATCTCTTCGGCGGTTTTAGAAGACGGTTGCTTTTTATATTTTTCAATCAAGGCATACACGTATAGCCCCGTAAAAAAAGCGCCGTTTTCAATCGGAAGACCCCAACTGCGAGGGTTGGGCATAGCCTTATCACATTCTTCTTTTGTCGGGTAGATCGCATTTCCTTTTTCGTCTGCATAATCCAGCAAATGTCCGTACGGCATACGGATAAAGCGTTCCCATACTTGCTTGTGCAAAAATTCCATATTCATAATTTTCCCCCTAAATTCCTAAAAATAGTCTTCACAATTAAGTAAAATCGTGTTATTATTAGTATAAAGCAGATTATGGTATCTGTCTTTTCCATTTTTGATGGATTTGTCCACTTTTCTGATCAATACGGGGGCTTCATATGTCTAAGCAAGTCAATTATTTCGTTGATTCTCCAAACGGTCGATTTGGGTTTTCCACAAATATTCATCTACGCAAGATGGATTATACGCTCAACTTTACGGGGCTTGGTATTGCGCGGGTTGTAAGCGGAAGCGGAACTTGGCAAATTGGAAGTGAGCTTTGCCGTATCAAAGAAAGCGATATCTTATTTCTAAGCAATCTCGACCCGCGTCGCGTCACTTCTGCATCCGACGATCTGTTTCTTGAAACATTTAACTTTAATATCGCAACTCTTCCATCTGCAGGGGTGGGAGATTGCTTGCGCGTTTATTACGGAAGAAAAAAAGGGTTCACCCACGCCATTAATGCCCCGGAACTGTATCCATATTATAATACCGTCCGTGAAGAATTCTTATCCGGCGCGCCCGCGTATTCTCTCTTGTTAGCGTGCGCCATTGAAATTTTGATCGGCGCGGGGCGTTATTACGATCGCGTCTATCCCGGAACGTTGGAAACGAATTTTCGGTGCGATTCCACCTCCGTCGGTACAATTGCCGAGTCAGTGGCTTACATAAACGATCATCTAACGGAAGAACTGCGCGTTGAGGAACTTGCAAAACTAGCGGGCATGAGTGGTGGGCATTATACCCGCACGTTCCGAAAATACGTACAACTGACACCGGTGGATTACATCGCCAGATGTCGCGTTAAGCGATTTTTATCCTTGATGGGCGAAGGTGGAAAAAATATCCTTGACGTTGCTTTTGCTTGCGGCTTTAACTCTGCGAGCGGATTTTACAAAACTTTTCGTCGTATCTGCGGGCACTCGCCGTCGGAAGCAACTTCGCTTACCTACAATGGCAAGCATATAAAGATTTAAAAACAAAAAAGAACTCGAAAAATTCGAGTTCTTTTTTCCGTTTAATATATAAGTAAAAGTACGGGGTTTAGAACGACTGAGTCGCAGTCAAGAGTTATCTTATCTCCCTCTTGAGTAAAGTTAATATCTACCTTTTCGCCCTTTTCGTTAAGTTTATAAACTTTTTCAACCTTTTTATCTACGATAAGTTCAATATTCTCAATAGGGTCTGCGCACTCGTTGATAAAGGAAACGAAATATCCGCCGTCATCCATATTAGCCGTTTTTAAGTAAACTTCAGCATCGCCAGGGTAATATACTTGCGCTTCGCCGTGCTCTTTTAAAATATCTATAAATTGGCGTTTTCTCATTGCGTTTAAAAAAGAATAGCCTTCATCTATATCGTGATTAGCAACGGGCGTGCCGGAGAATACGTAAACCGTTCCGCCTAGTTCGTTTTTGAACTTGGTTGAAGCGGGGTATAAATATTCAGCTTGATAAATATTCAAAGCGTAAACGGCCTTCGTTAAAATTTCCGTTTTTTCATTTTCAACAACGAGTTCTTTGCCTTGTTTTTGTGCGAACATCCACTCGGACACGTCGTTTACTATCTCACGATTAGGTTTCTTATCTTTTCTATCGCGAACGTCTACGCCCAAGTACTTTTTAAACCCCCGCTTAATTAACGCTTCGGCGCTATTGCTTGCAAGTACGACGTTTTTTGAGAGAATTTCTTCTATCTCTTTATCGCTAAAATTGTTTAGCGAATCACCCTCAAACAATAAAATTCCGTCCATATCGGAATTAAACGCCAAAGGCAATCCTACCATGTCTAAGAAATTAACGGAAAATCCAGTATTAACCTCGTCTGCGTTAGTCTTTTGTAAACTTGGACTTATATAAGTGTTAAACCCTCTCCACTTCAAAGTGGGAACTATACGAATAATTTCCTCGTAAAAACCACGGTATTTTGATATAATTTTTCTATACGCCACACCTGCCTTAGGGTCGTACGATGCCGAAGTAAGCCAATGCTTAGCGCCGTTACATCCTTCTAAAAGCGAACAAGTAAAATTTGTGTGCAACGCGTGCGCCGTTGTTGAATATCTAATTCTTGGGCAAGTGTCAGTTTCAGCTAAAATTATTTCAGCAAACGGTTTTAACTTTCTTACTTGGCGAGCCGCTCTAAAGGAAACGCTTGAAAAATATCTAGTTCCCGAATTCGAGTAATTGCCGTTGTTTATTCTAAGAGTAATCGGAGCATCTTTTCCCGCAAGCTCTTTTGCTATTTGCAAATCATATTCAGCGGTATAACCACCGCAACAGAAAGAACAATTAATATTTTCGTCAACTTCGTCAATGCTCTTTCTAATGAGTTTGGCAAGTTCAACGAGTGGATCTTGGTTAAGTTGTAAAAACACTTGGTGCAATTTTTTACCTTCTTCGTCGCCACTTTGAACTTTTTCAAAAAGTTCTTCACGCGTAAGATTTAAGCCCGTTATTTCGTTGAATTTTTTCATATGTAAAGGACAAGCGCAACCTTTACCCAATCTCGTTATAAGCCTAAAATCATCATCCAACATAAGAGTATGCGGATGGCAAAGAGCAATCTTTTTAACGGCATCACATAAATATTTCCTAAAACCTTCGTCATATGGGCAAACGGCAGAATAGTTCTCTTTTCCATCCGTAAAATTAACGTACGGTTGGAATTCACATCTTTCTCTATGCGAGCCACCATGCCCGATAGACGAATTTATAAGTACACCGCTTGGAACTCCAGCCTTATCTAAAATTGCCTTATATTTTTTATATTGCTCACAAAGTTCGCTTGCAATATCAACCACGGGATTTCCTTGCGGGTGAAGAAGAAAACTAAACATAGGCATTGTGCACGCGCCAGATTTATATTGATTTATAATATCTTCACAAATTTCATCTATCTTATCTTTATGAAGGTACATTATGGATAGCATCGTAATATTGTCTTTTTGCATTTCTTGCAACTCCTTTGAATTTTGCTAATTTATGATATGATGTTTTTACTTTTTTGTCAATTTGATTTTACGCTACGATTATATAACTTTGCCCTGCAATTGCGCTATAACAATATTTTGATATTTATAAACTATATTTCGATTTATTAATATTAAGCGTTTTTTATTGCTTTTTAAGTTTTAGTTTGCTATCCCTATATTTTTTAGGGCTTACGCCGTATCTCTTTTTAAAAATACGATGAAAGTAACTTTTATTTTCGTAGCCAACGGCTAACGCCACTTCTTCAATCGAAAGGGTGGTGTTTTTTAATAAAAACGCAGATTGAGAAAGTCTTTTTTCTTGCAAGTGCTCGGTGTACGTTTTGCCCGTTCTATTTTTTATCTCGTGGCTAAGCCAGTAAAAATCATAGTGTAAAAGTTTCGAAGCCTCGGTAAGACTGCCGTTTTTATAATCTGTTTCAACGTAACGCAAAACTTCAATAATCGCTTTATCTTCACGGCTTTCGTAGGCAAGAGTGTCGGTGTGGTTAAGAAGTTGTATAAAAAGTAGCCCCATCGTTATTTGATTTATGTTTCTTCGGTTTGGAATATCGCTAATAAGCGTCCAAATTAAGTTCTCAATCAAGTTCTGAACGGGCAAAACTTCCGCCACTTTAAAATGCAAATATCCTTGGTTGTCGTAACTAAAAAGTGAGTTTAATAAAAATCTTTTTATCGGCGTTTCTTCAGCACCGAGCATTTCTAATGTCTTATCAAAAAACGAAGGCTTAATTATAAAGTTTACGGCAATATCATTTTCGTTTGCAGGCAAAATTTCTTGCTTGGCATTTTGACCGAGAAAAAGCAGTTCCCCTTCCTTCAAAACAAGTTTATTTCCGTTTATTATATGCGTCGTTTGCCCCGAGCACATATAAACCCCTTCGATATAATCGTGGGTGTGCTGTGGAAAATGCGCAAATCTTACGTGCGGTCTAACGTGAATAAGTTTATCGCCGGATATTAGTTTTTCATATCTAATAACGTTGCCGTCGCCGTTTGTATAAATACTTTTATTAACGCTCGCGCCCGCTAATATCAAGTTTTCTTCATCGCTTATTGGCATTAGCCTTTCTAAAATCTCTTGTTTTATCATAAACTCCTCTAATAAATCGTAACACAAAGGCTCTTAAAAATCAATACAAATAAGGACACTTTTTTAAACAAATCGTGTCCTTTTATTTTTATCTATTTTATGGTATTATTAAAATGAGAATTTATCTAAACGTTAACTTTAAAAATGGAGTTTAGTTGTGTTTTATAAAAAAAGCCAAAGTGAAAAGCTAAATTTTGAATTATTCAAAAATCCCCCTAAAGAATATCGAGGCGCGCCGTTTTGGGCGTGGAACACTAAACTTGAAAAAGATTTGTTATTAGAGCAAATTGAAGTTTTGAAAAAAATGGGGTTTGGCGGTTTTTTTATTCACTCTCGTTCGGGGCTTAACACCGAGTATTTAGGCGACGAGTTTTTTCAAATGGTTAAAGATTGCCGAGATAAAGCGGAAAGCGAAGATATGCTTTGCTATCTTTACGATGAAGACAAATGGCCGTCTGGGTACGGTGGCGGTATGGTTACTAAAACGCCAAAGTATCGCCAAAAAATGATATACTTCACGCTTACGCCTAAAAAGTTTTACGAAAAGGAATACGCTATTGAAAACGCGCTTCCATATCTATTAGGCGTTTACGACGTTGTTCTTGATAAAAACGGATACTTGTTATCTTATAAAAAAATTAGCGAAAACGATAAGGCGCAAGGAATTAAACGCTACGCTTACGTTGAGCCTGTTCCGTGCGAGCCTTGGCATAACGGCTTTACTCCGGAAGACGCTATGAATAGCGAAGCGGTTTCAAAATTTATCGACGTTACTTATGAAAAGTATAAAAACGAAGTGGGCGAAAGTTTTGGAAAATCTATCCCCGCAATTTTTACTGACGAACCGCAAATGGGCTTTAAAAAACCGCTTGCAGATTCCCTTTCAAGCCCGTCGGCAAATTTTCCGTGGAGCGAATATATTATAGATAGATATTTTAGAGAATACGGCGAAGATATAACTGATTTTATCCCCGAGATTTTTATCGACTTTGCAAACGGTAAAATATCGACGGCAAGGTATCGTTACCACGAGATTTCGACCAAACTTTTTACCGAATCTTATTCTAAACAAATAGGCAAGTGGTGTAATAATAACGGAATACTCTTTACCGGGCATATGATGTGGGAGCATAATTTAGACGTTCAAACGGAAACGGTTGGAGATGCTACTCGCGCTTACGAGTGGTTTGATATCCCAGGCATAGATCTTTTATATCACGACAAATTGGCTGTTTTAGAAGATTATGATGGAAACGTTGTAGCTTGTGTTGGCTCCAATAATGAAACTGGCGCCGGATATAATAATAATTATGAAAAAACAAGAGTTTATAAAAGTTGGAATGATGGAGGAATTGGGGAAAAGATACGATATTACAAGAGAAAGGGTAAGACAGATATTCAAAAAGGAATTAGCGAGATTATCTTATGGTTTTAACTTGTACTCAGAAGAGGGTGTTTTACGATATATT
>JAZSBA010000130.1:0-3598 GCA_045602125.1 Christensenellaceae bacterium
CACGCTTTAGCGGAGATTAAAAATAGGTGCTTTGGCGGAAACGTTGACGTTTTGAAAGTTATGCTTTACGCTGAGTATCACGAAACTAGCGAAGTTATAACTGGCGATATGCCAACGCCTATTAAATATATGAATAAAGAAATTAACAAGGCGTATAAAGATATAGAAAAAGGTGCGGCTTTAAAACTTTTGGAAACTCTCCCTGAAGAATTATATTCAGCGTACGAGCCGTACGTTTTACCCGACGAAAGTTCTGAAGAGTTTGCAATTATGAAATGCGCGGATAAAATTTCAGCGTATATTAAGTGTGTAGAAGAATTAAAGTCAGGAAATACCGAGTTTAAAAAGGCAAGAGATACCATTTTAAAAGATATTAATAAATGTGGAAGAGAAGAAGTTAAATACTTTATGAAGCATATAGCGCCAAGGTTTAACTGTTCGCTCGATGAATTGGAGTAATTTATGAAAAAGATTTTAGTATTATTTTTAACGTTAATGTTGTCAATGAGTTTTATTGCTTGTTCGGGTGGTGATGAAGATGCCGTTACGCCTGAATATTCAAACAAGTATTCTTATAACGATGAACTCCATTGGCGCAATCAATTAAACGGAAACGGAAGAACTGACGTTTCAGAGCATATAGACGACGGTACTGGAACTTGCCCTACGTGTAAATACGTTTTATACGTTGCGTCTTTTGCAAACGAGTGGTCTTTTGACGATGAATACCATTGGAAAGAGCAAACTAACGGTACGGGTATTAAAGATAAAGCCAAACACGTTAATAATAGTGGTAAATGTAGATACTGCTCTTATTATTACGACGCTACTGAATTTATAAGGTTTGAAAAATGCACGATTGGCGGCGTGGTTGGTTATAGAGTAATGGAACTTTTGGACGAAGAATATGATGAAGATTATTTTTATTTCAACATCGAAATTCCAACTCACTATCAAGGGGAAGACGATGAAAGTCCTCTTCCAGTAATCTCTATAGGATACGGCGCGCTAGGATATGGTAATATAAACGGCACTACGTATAATCAAGTTAAGATAAAGTCAGTAAAACTTAACGAAGGCTTGCTTGAAATTAGAGACTGGGCGTTTAGAGATTCAGACATAACTGAACTTGTTATTCCAAATAGCGTTACTAATGCGTATTATCGAAATTCATCCATGTATAAGACTTACGGTACTATCTATAATATTTGCGGTGGATGCCCAATAAAGAGATTTGTTGTTGGCGATGGTCTTAAAGTATTGCATCAATATAATTTTGGTAATGGTGTTTTGGAAGTAAAACTTGGTAATGGCTTAACGACTATTAACCCAAGAGCGTTTTACGGTGTAAAAACTCTTGATTATTTAGTTATTCCTGCATCGGTAAATAAAATACCTGAAGGAACTGTAGCAGGTACCGGCAACTACGCTAAAGCCCCTATAATTAAAATATTCCCCGAAGGTGTAACTACTAAAATCTTTATGGAAATCACAAAAGCAGAGCACGACGCTTTACTTGTTGACCTAAGAAAGAGAGATTTGCAAGGTAATATTTTAGATCCTCTCCCAAGCGATGCGATTGGTTTCGTTAAAGGTTGGTCTGGCAATTCCCCGATATATTTCAAAGGTGAGTGGCATTATAATAAGTATGGAAAACCTGTTCCTAACGCATAAGTAGGGAGTATTATATGAAAAAAATATTAACTTTTCTTTTAATTATAGTTGCATTATTTAGTTTAGCTGCTTGTAATATTAACATTACAATAACTAATCCAGAATATTCTAACACGTATTCTTTTAACGATAATTTGCATTGGAAAAATCAACTTAACGGTACTGGAAGAACTGACGTAGGCGAACACGTTAACGATAGGGGTAAGTGTAGCGTTTGCGATTATTATTTTGACGCTAGCGAGTTTTTATCCTACGTTAAAGTTAATTATGACGGTAACGTTTACTACGCAGTTCAAGCCTACACAGGTAAAGGCGTACACTCGTATGTAAACGTAGAAATCCCCGCATATTATCAAGGACCAAATGATAGTTCTCCTATTCAAGTTATTGCTATCAATGCATATACTTTTGCTCCAAGTAAAAATGATGGTATTGAACATATAAAATCAATTAAACTTAACGAAGGTTTAAAGTTTATTGGTAACGGTGCTTTTTCCGGAACGCTTATTGAGGAGGTTGTAGTTCCTAATTCTGTAACAGGTGGTATTAATGGTATAAGTAACGTTACTTTTGATGAGGAAGGCAATCAATTAACTAATGGTAGGTTTACTTATTGGCCGTCTTCTTCACAAGGTTTGTATAATACTTTTGGCGGATGTTTGAAACTGAAGCGCGCCGTTATTGGCAATAACGTTACTAGATTAGAAGGTCACATATTTTCAAGTTGTTCAGCTTTAGAAGAGGTTGTTGTTGGAGATAGAGTTGGTAAAATAGGTACTAGAGCTTTTTATTGTTGCCCAAGTCTTAAATACGTAATTTTACCCGCGCATTTAGAGTCGATTACAGAAAGCCATATTCAATCTCAAGGAAAGTACGTTTCTCTATATAATATTTTTGAAGGAAGTAAAGGTTATCCTGAAATATTTTTCAAAATGACTAGAGAAAAATATAAGTCTATACCTAAAATTAAGTTAGTTCAAAGAGATTATCTTACGGGTATTCCTCTTGATGAAAATGGTAACCTTGTGGACCTAAATACTTATACTTTTAGATCGGATGGTTTAGTTGAAGGTTGGTGCGGCATGGCAGACCTTTATTTTGAGGGTGAATGGTATTTCGATGAAAACGGCGACCCAACACCTTACGTTAAACAATGATTTAATTCCTACTTTTCGTGGGAATTTTTTTGTGCAAAAATTATAAAATTTCTCTTTATTTCTTTAATAAATGATATTGACATTTTATAGTAATTATATTAAAATATATATGTATATAAGCTAAAGTGGACAATTTGTGGTTTTTTAGCCAAAACTTTGTTTTTCTTAACGTTATATAAATATTTTCACTAGGAGGGTAACGTATGTTACAAAACGCAACCTTCCTGTTACTTGCATTTGACCCGTTAACCGCAGTTATTGGCGGTGTTATAGGACTTGCTCTCGGAACAATTATATTTTTAATTGCTTCAAATATTTCTCGTAAACATAAGCTTAATTCGACGGAAAGACTCATTGCCGAAATGAAGTCTAACGCCGAAAATGAATGCCGAGCAATAAAGAAAGACGCAATAGTTGAAGTTAAGGAACAGGAATTAAAATTAAGACAAGAATTTGAAAAAGAAACAAGAGAAAAGAGATCTGAACTTCAAAAAATGGAGCAAAGGCTCAATCAAAAAGACGAGATTTTAAACAAGAAAGACGCAACGCTTTTAAAGCGTACGGAAGAAGTTGAACAAATGTCACGCACGCTTGAAAAGAAACAAGCGGAAGCCGACGAGCTTGTTTTAAAACTTGAAACTCAACACGAAGTTTTTGTGCAAGAGCTTGAACGCGTTGCGCAAATGACTCAAGAAGAAGCTAAATCCATCATTATGGAAGACGTTAAGGAAGAAGCTAGAAGAGAAGCCTCGGGCTTTGTTCGTAAC
>JAZSBA010000131.1:0-7907 GCA_045602125.1 Christensenellaceae bacterium
AAGATTTAGAAAAATTATTTGAAAACGCTAAACTCTCTGAAATTGAAAGTATTTTAAACGGCGTAGCCGTTTCTAGTTATATTTTAGGTATGAAAAACGCCGAATTTATCGATTTAATTGTAAATTAAGTATTGACACTTATTTTAGTTTTTGTTAAACTTAAACTGACTTAAAAATCAAGGAGAAAATTATGAAACTTTTATTTGGCGCGGACTTAGTTCCCACTCCAATTACTGAAAAATCATTTATTGATAAAGATCACAAAGCCGTTTGGGGCGATATCGATACCGTAGTTAAAGGTTACGATAGATTCGTAGTTAATCTTGAGTGCGCTTTAACTAGAGAAGAAAAGGAAATTAGAAAATTCGGTCCTTGCATTAAAGCAGATCCCCTTTGCGCAGATTCTATTAAGGATTTCGGCGTAACTGACGTTATGCTTGCAAATAACCACGTTTTTGACTTTGGCATCAAAGGTTTTGTTGACACTATGGAAAATCTTGAAAGAGTAGGTCTTCCATATTCAGGCGTTGGCAAAAACGATGAAGATTCAAGAAAGATTTATTATATTGAAGATAAAGACGTTAAGGTAGCAATAATAAACGTTTGCGAACACGAATATTCTTACGCTCTTCCTAACAGAATAGGAACAAATCCTTACGTTCCTTTTAAAACCATGCGCGATATTAAAGAGGCTAAAAAGAACGCCGATCACGTAATAGTCGTTTATCACGGCGGAAAAGAACACTCAAGATATCCATCTCCAAGACTTATGGAACACATGAGAGAAATGGTGCTTTCAGGCGCGTCAGTCGTTCTCACTCAACACAGCCATTGTATAGGTTGCACAGAAGAATTTGAAGGCGGTCATATCGTTTACGGTCAAGGTAACCTTAACTTCGTTGCTCCAACGACTCGTGAAACTTGGATGACCAGTTTAATGGTTGGCGTTGAAGTAACTAAAGATAGCGTTAAACTTAATTACCACCCAATTTACCAAAAAGAAACGGGTATGGAATTAGCAACCGGTGAAAAAGCAAAAGAGATTATGGACGCGTTCTACGCTCGTAACGAAGAACTTAAAAACGGCGAGTGGATTAAAGGCTGGAACGCTTTCGTTAAAGAAATGGAAGGCATGTATACCTATATGTTAAGCCCACAATACGCCATTGACTTTAAGAACGAAGAACAAGGCAGGCAAGTACTCGCTCACTTTATTGACTGTGAAGCGCATCTTGACGTTGTTAGGGAATTATATAGAAGTTGGCACTTAGATGATAACTAAAAAAAGCACGCTCAGGCGTGCTTTTTTAATTCGTTATTTGCGTCGCCTATCTTTGTTTCCGTTCAAGAGATAGACTTCGATGACCAACAAGGTCAATCTCCGCCTATCTTTCTCACGAGCCTCGATATGCTCGCAACTAACGTCTTAAAATATTTCTTAACTAAACTTTGAGTTGTGATTACAAAAAGATATAGAAAATTACGCTTTTTTTCGTGAACAAAGGAGTGCAATTTGTCCGCGAGTAAAATACTTTTGTTTTTTAGCGTAAAACACTTGTGTTTTTTTAACAAATGATTTATTATGTAATAATAAAAGCTAAAAAACTTATTTTTCGCGTGTTTTTAAGGAGTATTTATGTATATCAGTACGAGAAGTGGTGAAAAACTCACGTCAAGCCAAGCAATTTTAAAAGGGCTTAGTTCTGACGGTGGCTTGTTCTTGCCCGAATCACTTTCTAAATTGAATTTTGACGAGAATTATTACGCTAAATCTTATCGTGAAATCGCTAAAGACGTTTTTACGATTTTTCTCGATGATTTCACTCAAGAAGAAATTGATTTTGCAATAAATTCCGCTTACGATAAAATCAACTTCCGTGAAAAATTCGTTGATATTAAACACTTTGGCGACGTTTCCTTTTTAGAACTCTATCACGGGCCTACGCTTGCTTTTAAGGATATGGCGCTCACTATTTTACCTTTTTTAATTGACGTTTCTAAAACCAAAAACGGCGTTGATAAAAAGTCGCTTATCTTAGTTGCTACGAGTGGTGATACTGGTGGCGCGGCTCTTTCAAGTTTTATAAAGAGCGGAAAGTTTGACACCGTTGTTTTATATCCCGACGGTGGCGTTTCTGAAATTCAAGAAAAGCAAATGCTTTATTATACCGACGATAGAACTAAAGCTTTTGCCGTAAAAGGTAATTTTGACGATTGCCAAACTTTCGTTAAAGAAATCTTTTCAAGATATAATCAAAAAGACGTTTTATTATCTTCTGCAAACTCGATAAATATCGGTAGACTTATTCCGCAAGTTATCTATTACGTTTACTCTTACTGCCAAATGGTAAAATGCGGAAAGTTAAAAGTAGGCGATAAGTTTAACGTTTGCGTTCCAACTGGTAACTTCGGCGATATTTTCGCAGGATTTTTAGCAAGAGAAATCGGCGTTCCCATTGAAAAGTTTATATGCGCGTCTAATAAAAACAACGTGCTTGCTGACTTTTTCAAAACTGGCGTTTACGATAAAAATAGAGAGTTTTATAAATCTAACTCTCCCGCTATGGATATACTCGTTTCTTCTAACCTTGAAAGGCTTGTTTATCTTGCTTGTAATAAAGACGGAAATAAAGTTGCTAAATACATGCAAGACTTAAAAACTACCGGTAAATATCAAATTAGCGAAAGCGAAAGAGCCTTCTTAAAAGATTTTGAAGGCGGATATTCTACTGAAGAAGAAACTATCAAAGCAATCGGCAAGTGTTATCAAGAACTTAACTATCTTATCGATCCGCACACCGCCGTTGCTTACGACGTTTTAAATAAACTTGAAAATAAAAACGGACTTCAAACTTTAATAGTTTCAACGGCTAGCCCGTATAAGTTCCCGTTCACAGTTGCAAAATCGTTAAATCTTCCCGAAAAGCAAAGTGAAGTTGAACTTATCAAAGATATTTCAGCATACACAGGCGTTTCAATACCTTACGGCATTAAAAAACTTATGTATTCAAGAAAGCCGACGGTTTTAAAAACCAAAGAGCAAATCGAATCTATAGTAAATTATGAAAACTTAAAAGTTGAAATAAGCGTTCCTTCAACAACGGCGAATTTAGGCGTTGCGTTTGACGGGGCAGGCTTAGCGCTTAGTTTATATAACACTTTCGGTTTTGAAATGGCAGAAGAAGACGAACTCGTTGGTTTTGGAGCAAAGGGCTTAGAAACTAACTTAGTGTTAAAAGCGTATAAAAAACTATTTGAAATTTCGGGTAGAGATTACGTTCCCGTTAAAATTACGCTTAAAAAATGCACCGTTCCGTCTTCAAGTGGGTTGGGTTCTAGCGCAACTTGCATAGTAGCAGGCGTGATGGCTGCAAACTATATGCTTAAAAACATCTTCACAAAAGACCAACTTTTATCCGTTATGAACACGATAGAAGGTCATCCCGATAATCTTGCTCCGGCGATTATCGGCGGGCTTACCTTTTCTTACTTAAACGGAGATAAAGTTATTTCAAGAAAGGTTGAAATAAACAAAAACTTAAAGTTTTACGTGATTATTCCGAGCGCTAACTTATCAACGAAGAGCGCAAGAGAAATTTTACCTGAAACTTACGAGTTAAAAGACGTCGTTCACAATTTATCAAGGGCGTTAAGTTTAGAGCATGCGTTCAAAACGGGCGATATAACCTTAATTAAAGACGTGTTTGACGATAAGATTCATCAACCTTATCGAATGCCGTTAATCGCTAGCGGAGAGCAAATTAAGGCTATTTTAGAAGAAAACGGCTTTGCAGTTGCTATAAGCGGAGCAGGTCCAACGCTCCTTGCGGTAGGTTATAAGTCAGGCGTTGAAAAACTTCTTCCAAAAGTAGTTGAAGGCGTTAAGTGGAAAGTTAAATCTCTCAAAGTTTGCGATAAAGGAGCAATTTTGAGATGAAAAAAGATTTCCTAATAATTCATAAAGACGTTTTGCCCCCGTTTTTAGATAAAGTGGTGAAAACGGTGCGTCTTATTGAAGAAGAAAACAAAAGCGTAAGCGATGCTTGTAAAGAACAAGATATTAGCCGTTCAACCTTTTACAAGTATAAAGATAAAGTGTTTGAACTTAAAAGTGATTTTGGAAGAAAGGCAATACTTTCTTTTAAAGTTCAGAACGCAATGGGCGTGCTTTCGGATATAATAAATAATATATCGAAGTACAAAGGCAATATATTAACCATAAATCAAGATATGCCAATTCATAACTTAGCGTACGTTTCGGTTATGATAGACGCAAAGGATATGGTCGTTTCGGTTTACGAACTTATATCCGAACTTAGAAAAATACAAAAAGTTAAAGACGTAAGTCTAGTGGCTTTTGAATAACAAGGAGAAAATATGAACGTAGGAATACTCGGTTGCGGTACGATAGGCGGTGGCGTTTTAGATCTTATTGATAAACTCCCCAAAGAGAGCAACGTAAAAGTAGTTAAAGTGTTTGATCTTCCGTCAAAAAAGGAAATGCTTGGCGAAAGATTTTGCGATTCTATAGACGAGATTTGTCAGTCGCCTGACGTTGACGTTGTAGTAGAAGCTATGGGTGGGGATAAATTCCCTTACGAGTGCATAGTTAAAGCGCTTAAAAACAAAAAGAGCGTAGTAACGTCAAATAAAGAAACCGTTAGTTTGCATATTGAAGAGTTTTACGCTTTAGCCAAAGAAAACGGCGTAAAATTTATGTGCGAAGCGTCAGTTGGCGGTGGAATTCCGCTTATTTGTTCGCTTATCGACGCTATTAAAGTTAATAAAGTAGATAGAATTTTCGGTATAATAAACGGAACGACTAATTTTGTTTTAACCAAAATGGCGGTTGACGGCTTATCTCAAGAAGACTCGCTCGCTGAAGCAAGGCGTTTAGGCTTTGCGGAATTTGACGCAACTGCCGATATTGAAGGCTTAGATTTAACTAGAAAAATTTGCATTTTATCTAGTATTGCATACGGCGGTTACGTTCCGTATAACGACATTTATCATTACGGCATTTCAAAAGTAACCAAAGAAATTTTAGCAGACGTTAAAAAATTAGGTTACACTTTAAAGTTCGTTGCCGAATCTAGAAGAACTGGAGATAAAACTTGTAAAGTAAGCGTTGAGCCGGTGCTCGTTAAAGGTGATAATCCGCTTTCTGCAGTAAACTACGAGTTTAACTCGGTATATTTTAACTGCTCGACTAACGACCTTTTAGGCTTCTACGGTAAGGGCGCAGGCAGATACCCAACGGCAACTGCTATGGTAGCCGACGTTAACCGTATTAAAGAAGACGCGGGCAAATATTATTATGAAAACTCTGGTAACTTTGAAGTTGAAAATTTCTTATCAACTGAAAGTTACTACGTATACAAAGACGGTAAGAGTGAAATCGTTAAAGGCTTAGATAGTGCCGATAAATACGATTTTGTAGCAAGAATTTTTTAAGGAGATATTATTATGAAAAAATATAAAGTAGCAGTAGTAGGCGCAACGGGTCTCGTTGGCTCAACGTTTTTAAAATTACTTTGGGAATACAAGTTCCCCATTGAAGAATTAAAGCTTTTCGCTTCTGAAAGAAGCGCAGGCAAAAAAGTAACTTTCGGCGATAGTGAATACGTCGTTCAAAAACTTGAAAAAGGCTGTTTTGACGGTATTGAAATTGCCCTTTTCAGCGCAGGCGGTTCAGTAAGTTTAGAGTGGGCTCCGGAAGCTGAAAAGAGCGGTGCGGTAGTTATTGATAACTCAAGCGCTTGGCGTATGGTTAACGAGTGCGCGTTAATCGTTCCTGAAATCAACCTTGCTCATTTTGACAATGCTAGAAAAATCGTAGCAAACCCAAACTGTAGCACTATTCAATCAGTTCTTCCCCTTAAACCACTTGAAGAAAAATTCGGTCTTAAAAGGGTAGTTTACACTACTTATCAAGCGGTATCCGGTAGCGGTATGAAAGGTAAGAACGACTTAACTAGAACTTTAGCAGGCGAAGCCCCAGAGTTTTATCCTTACAATATTTCTGAAACTTGTATTCCGCAAATCGACGTGTTCACCGATAACGGTTACACGAAAGAAGAACTTAAAATGGTTAACGAAACTAGAAAAATTCTTGGAAAGCCCGACCTTAAAGTTTCGGCAACTTGCGTAAGAGTTCCCGTTCAAAACGCTCACGCGGTATCTATGATGGTTGAACTTGAAAAGCCGTTTACTTTAGAAGAAGTTAGAAAGGCTTTTGAAAACCAAGAAGGCATTAAAGTTTTAGACGATCCTCAAAATTCAATCTACCCCGTATCAACCGTAGCAAACGGCAACGACCTTGTTTACGTTGGTAGAATTAGAAGAGATTTATCAACTGATAACGGTTTACTCTTCTACTGCGTAAGTGACAATATTAGAAAAGGAGCGGCAGCCAACGCTATTCAAATAGCAAAGGCATTAATCAAAGAGAATAAGATATGATAAAAGTAGTTAAATTCGGCGGTTCTTCGGTAGCGTCGAGCGGTCAATTTGAAAAAGTTAAAAACATAGTACTTAGCGATCCTAAGCGTAAAATAGTAGTAGTTTCAGCCCCCGGTAAAAGACGTAAGGAAGATAACAAGATAACCGATATGCTTTATCTTCTTTCTTCTCACGTTAAATACGGCATTGACGCAAGTAGTTTAATTGCGACTATTTCTGAAAGATACGAAGAAATTAGAAATGAACTCAATCTCGGCGTTGATATAAAGCGCGAGTTTGAAATCATTATGGAAAACGTTAAAAAGGGCGCAGGCGAAGAGTACATCGTTAGCCGTGGCGAATATTTAAGTGCAAGACTTATGGCGTCTTACCTTGGATTTTCTTTCGTTGACGCGGCAGACGTCGTTAAGTTTAATTACGACGGTACTTTAAACGAAGAAGCAACAGCCGAAGCAGTTAAGAGTAAGTTTGAAGAAGTTGGCAACATGGTAGTTCCGGGATTTTACGGCGCTTATCCGTCGGGCGAAATTAAACTTTTCTCTCGCGGTGGTTCTGACGTTACAGGTTCTCTTATGGCGATGGCGGTTAACGCTGAAAGATACGAGAACTGGACTGACGTTAGCGGTATGCTCGTTGCCGATCCTAGAATCGTTGAAAACCCTGCAAGAATTGAAGAAGTTACTTACGATGAACTTCGTGAACTTTCTTATATGGGCGCAAGCGTTCTTCACGAAGAAAGCGTATTCCCAGTAAGAGAACTCAATATCCCTATTTATATTTTGAATACCAATAAGCCTAACGAAGAAGGCACTAAAATTTGCAAAGAAGCAAGCGCTCAAGGTAGATTTGTAACGGGTATTGCGGGCAAGAAAAACTTTAAAGCAATCACGGTAACAAAATCAGTTAACGCCGATAAACTCACGGCAGTTAGCGACGTTTTAGCGGTATTTAAAAAGTTCTCCGTTAAACTTGAACATATTCACACTTCAGTTGACTCTTTCACAATCTTAGTTAACGGCTCTGAAATTGAAAAAACGTTATACGACGTTTTATCCGAATTAAGAAGAGTAAACGGCGTCGTTTCGGTTGACGTTGATAACGATTTAGCGCTCGTTGCCGTTGTTGGTAGAAATATGGTATTAAAACCGGGTATTTCTGCAAGAATCTTCTCAATCTTTGGCAAGAGCAACATTAACATTAAAACGATTGCTCAAGGCACGAAGGAAATCAACATAATAGTTGGTGTTCAAAACGCAGATTTTGAAAAAGCTATTAAAGCCGTTTATAATGAGGTAATATAAAAAAAGCAAGGCATCGAGCCTTGCTTTTTTTGTGAATAATATTTAGTTGAGTAAAAGTTCAAATTTTTTTTGCGATAAATTCCCCTTAAAGAATAAGGGGAATAAAAGGGGATATGAGGAGTTTGAGGGTTGGGGGTTGTAGGG
>JAZSBA010000132.1:0-2677 GCA_045602125.1 Christensenellaceae bacterium
AAAAAACAGATATATCGGCGATTATCCAGTAATTGGTATTCGTCCTATCGTTGACGGAAGAAGAGGACCTATGCAACTTCGTGAAAGTTTGGAAGGTCAAGTTATGGCAATGGCAAACGCCGCTAAAAAATTGTTTGAAGAAAACCTTTTTTACTCTAACGGCGAACCTGTTAAAGTAGTTCTTGCAGATACTTGTATTGGTCGTGTTTCGGAAGCTGCTGCTTGTGCTGACAAGTTTAAAAAAGCAGGCGTTGACATCACCTTATCGGTAACTTCGTGCTGGTGCTACGGCTCTGAAACAATGGATATGGACCCTATGACTATAAAAGGTGTTTGGGGCTTTAACGGTACTGAAAGACCGGGCGCAGTTTATCTTGCGGCAGTTCTTGCAGGTCACGCTCAAAAGGGTCTTCCCGCGTTTGGTATTTACGGCCACGAAGTTCAAGATTTAGATCAAGTTGCTGAAGTTCCAGAAGACGTAAAGGAAAAACTTCTTCGTTTTGGTCGCGCTGCGATTGCAGTTGCTACGATGCGCGGTAAATCTTACCTTCAAATCGGCTCGCAATGTATGGGTATTGCAGGCTCGATTATCGATCAAGACGTGATGGAAAGTTATTTCGGTATGCGCGTTGAATCAGTTGACGAAGTTGAAATTCTTCGCCGTATGGAAGAAGGTATTTACAACGAAGAAGAATATCAAAAAGCGCTCGCTTGGACGAAAGAACATTGTAAAGAAGGTTGGGACGATAATCCTGACACCGTTCCTTTCTTAGGTAAAGACCACAAAATTAAATTTACTAAGGAAGAAAAGGAAAAACAATGGGAATTCACAGTTAAGATGTACTGCATTATTAAAGACTTAATGGCAGGCAACGAAAATCTCCCCGACGCTTTCATTGAAGAAAGATCAGGTCACAACGCAATCGTTGGTGGTTTCCAAGGTCAAAGACAATGGACCGACCATTGGCCAAACTGCGACTACCCTGAAGCACTTTTAAGTTCAACGTTCGACTATCAAGGCGCTAGAGAACCGTACACTTTAGCAACTGAAAACGACGTTTTAAACGGTATGGGTATGCTTATGATGCGTCTTTTAACTCACCGCGCTCAAATCTTTGCCGACGTTAGAACTTACTGGTCAGGCGAAGCAACTGAAAGAGTTACCGGTTATAAGCTTGAAGGAAAGGCTAAACAATCAGACGGTATTATCCACTTATTAAACTCTGGCGCAGCGTGTCTTGACGCAAGCGGTGTTTGTACGGATGAAAACGGCAACGCAGTTATGAAGAAATGGTGGGAAGTAACCGACGAAGATATTAAGAAGATGACCGACGCTACCGTTTGGTGCGAAGCAGGTTTCGATAACTTCCGTGGCGGCGGTTTCTCAAGCCACTTCGATACTTACGCTGAAATGCCCGTTACTATGATTAGACTTAACTTAGTTAAAGGCTTAGGCCCAGTTCTTCAAATTGCTGAAGGTTGGACGGTAAATCTTCCTAAAGACGTTAACGATAAGTTAATGAAGAGAACTAACCCAACTTGGCCTTGCACTTGGTTTGCTCCACGTTGCGACGGCAAGGAAGGAAGCCCGTTCAGAACTGCTTACGAAGTAATGCAAAACTGGGGCGCAAACCACGGCGCGATTTCTTACGGTCACATCGGTGCGGATCTTATCACTATGTGCTCTATGCTTAGAATCCCCGTTTGCATGCACAACGTGCCAGATAAAGACGTTTATCGTCCTGCTTGCTGGAACGCGTTCGGCATGGATAAAGAAGGTCAAGATTACAGAGCTTGCAAGACTTACGGCCCACTTTACAAGAAGTAAAAAAATTAACTGCCGAGATATTCTCGGCAGTTTTTATTGTAAAAATTTAGAAGGTATGCTAAAATGTAGATATGTATAATTTTTTTGTTGATGAAAATTCTAAAACGATAGACGGTTACTCTATTTCGGGTAAAGACTATAACCATATTAAAAACGTTCTCCGCATGAAAACGGGAGAAGATTTACTCGTAACTTTTAACGGTAAAAGTGATCTTTGCTGTATTTGTGATTTTACTAGCGACGAAGTTTTAGTTAAGATTATAAAACCTGATTATCAAAGCACCGAACTCCCCGTTTCTATCACCCTTTTTCAAGGAATTGCAAAGGGCGAAAAAATGGAACTCGTTATTCAAAAAGCGGTGGAACTTGGAGCAAATGAAATTGTTCCCGTTGAAATGAAGCGTTGCATTGCTAAAATTGAGAAAAATAAAGTTAAGCAAAAAACCGAAAGGTTTAATTTGATATCGGAAAGTGCTTCAAAGCAATCAAAACGAAACGTTATTCCTAAGGTTTTAGAGCCTATGTCGTTTGACAATGCTCTATCTTACGCTAAAGATTTTGATTTGCTTATCGTTCCCTACGAGTGCGCCGAAGGTATGGCGGCAACGACTAGCGTTTTATCTTCCATTAAAAAAAGCATGAAAATAGGCGTTATGATAGGCTCTGAAGGAGGGTTTGACGACGGCGAGATTGAAAAGGCAAAAGCCTTAGAAAACGCCAAGATAATCTCACTTGGAAAGCGCATTTTAAGAACTGAAACGGCGTCGATCACGGCATTATCAATTTTAATGCTCCAAGCAGAAACTATTTAATAGCATGAAAAAAACGACGGAACGTTCCGTCGTTTTT
>JAZSBA010000133.1:0-6707 GCA_045602125.1 Christensenellaceae bacterium
TCGTATCGTAGGAAACGGCAACACCGCGTTTCATAGCGGTTTTACCAAGAGTTTTTATGTATTCCGCTAAACCTTTGGTTGCTCTCTTTACAGTATAAACGTTCATCATGTTAGTACCAAAACCAATAATGCCACGCATACCAGCCGTACCAAATTGAAGTTCAGCCCCAAAGCGATATTCTATTTCTTTTTCGTCTTGAGAAACGTTTAAAAGTTCTTGTTTTTCATCTTCTTTAAGGTTGTTAAGCCAATTTTCGTATGCCTTTTTGTAATCCATAACTACTCCTTATTTTTTATAAATAATCTTTCCGTCTCTAATTGTATATAAAACTTCAAAAGTATCTTTATCAAGTACCGCAAAGTTTGCTCTCTTGCCTTCCTTAATTGAGCCTACTTGATCGTAAATACCAAGACATTTTGCAGGGTTTGCGCTTGCAAATTCAATAGCAGTTTCAAGTGGAACGCCAACTACCGTAACGATATTTTTAATAGCGTTGTTCATCTTTAACACGCTACCAGCGAGCGTTCCGTCAACGAGCCTTGCCTCTCCGTTTTTAACGATAACGAGTTGACCGCCAAGTTCACTTTCTCCGTCGGGAAGGTGTTTTGCTCTCATAGCATCTGTTATAAGTATTACTTTATCCGCTTTTTTATTCTTAACTACGAGTTTTATAGCGGGAGCGCTAACGTGAATAAGGTCGCAGATAAGTTCGCAAGAAAGTTCGTCGAACAATAAAGCAGAACCGACTACGCCAACGTCTCTATGGTGAAGACCCGTTTGAGCATTGTAGGTATGGGTAACGTTCGTCATACCCCATTTAACTGCGTTTTCGCAATCTTTATATTTAGCGCCCGTGTGCGCGATAGACGCAACGATTTTATTTTCTTTAAGGTAAGAAATAAGTTCTTGAGCCCCTTCAACTTCGGGAGCAAGAGAAACGATTTTTACGTTACCACCCGAATATTCAACGTATTTTTGCATAGTTTCTTTTGACGGAACTGCAACGTATTCAAGCGGTTGAGCGCCTACGTGCTTAGGAGAAATAAACGGTCCTTCTAAGTGAACGCCTAAAACTTCCGCGCCTTCTTCAATTTTATCGTTTATGTAATCTTTAACCGCAGTTAAAGCGTTTTTAATATTTTCAGGACTTTGAGTCATTGTGGTCGCTAAAAAACCAGTAGTGCCTTCACTTGCTACGGCGTTTGCTATATCGGAAAGATTTTTAACCGTTCCGTCCATAGCGTCAGATCCAAACGCGCCGTGAATATGTTGATCGATAAAACCCGGAACTACTATTGCGTTTTCTGGGATTTTAACGAGTTCATCACTCACTAAACCCGTTCCGATAGCGGAAATCTTACCGTTTTCAACTGAAACATCCGTTTTAATAAAGCCTTTTCCTTCAACGTATGCGTTAACGTTTTTTAATCCTAACATAAATATTCCCTCACTTGTTCATTTTTTCATATATTGTTTTTTGTTTATTTAATTCACTAGCCTTTACCCTATCGTACTCTATGGTATAGGCTCTTATTTTTTTGGTTATAAGTGGTGAAAATAGCGAAAACCAAAGGATAATCACTATCCAGAACGCCCCTAAAATTATACAAGGCGTTATCATGTCTGCAACTAGTTTTCTGTACATTATAAGCGGTATGAGTAACACAAGCGTTACTATTGCCGACAATACGCACATCACTATCGCTGAAAATTTAAGCGTTCTTTTTAACTTGGATAACTTATTTATCTCCGTAACGTAATAGGCTCGCTCGCCGATTGCGCGAATTTTTTCAAGCGCTTTTGCGGATAATTTCTTTTCTTGTTGCTGTTTAATAAACTCGTCTCTTATCATATCAGTTTTTTAACACCTTTTTAACAAATTGACCTGTAAAACTATTTGGATTTTCACTAACTTCTTCAGGCGTACCCGTCGCTACGATAGTTCCGCCCATATCCCCGCCTTCAGGACCTAAGTCTACGATATAGTCAGCCGTCTTTATAACGTCAAGGTTATGCTCGATGACGATAACCGTGTTTCCACCGTCACGAAGTTTATATAAAATGTTTATAAGCTTCTTAACATCGTGAGTGTGAAGACCAGTAGTCGGCTCGTCTAAAATATACAACGTCTTTCCCGTTGAACGCTTGGATAGTTCAGTTGCAAGTTTAACTCTTTGCGCTTCGCCACCAGATAACGTGGTTGCAGGTTGACCGAGTTTTATATAGCCTAAACCTACGTCTTTTAAAGTTTTGATTTTAGAGTAAATTCTAGGAACGTTTTCAAAGAAATCAGTCGCCTCGTCTATAGTCATATCTAAAACGTCTGAAATGTTTTTGCCCTTGTATTTTACTTCTAAGGTTTCACGATTATAACGCTTTCCCTTACATACTTCGCATGGAACGAAAACGTCGGGTAAAAAGTGCATTGAAATAGTAATTATACCGTCGCCCGAACAATGCTCGCACCTACCGCCCTGAACGTTAAAACTAAAACGACCTGCCGTGTATCCCCTTTCCTTTGCATCTAACGTCGACGCAAATAACTCTCTAATGTAGGTAAACACACCCGTATAAGTTGCAGGATTACTCCTTGGAGTTCTACCGATTGGAGATTGGTCTATTGCGATAACTTTATCAAAGTGCTCTAAGCCTAAAATATCGTCGCAGTCGCCACGCCTTACTTTAGCCTTATTCAAAACGTCCGCCGCAACGGGATATAAAACTTCGTTTATAAGCGAACTCTTTCCGCTACCTGAAACGCCAGTTACCGCAGTTATTAAACCAACCGGAAAGTCAACGTCGATATTTTTAAGGTTGTTTTGTCTAGCGCCCTTAACGGTTAAAAGCCTATCCGTTTTAGAAACTCTAAACGGCGGAACTTCTATCTTTTGCCTACCGTAAAGATAATCGGCGGTAAACGTATTGGCGTCTTTAAGCCCGTCAACAGTTCCAGCGTATACCACTTCGCCGCCGAATACGCCCGCGCTCGGACCAATATCTACTATATAATCGCTTTCGCGGATAGTATCTTCATCGTGTTCAACAACTATTAAGGTATTGCCTAAATCTCTCAACTTTTTAAGAGATGAAATAAGTCTTTGGTTATCCCTTTGATGAAGACCAATGCTTGGCTCGTCTAAAATATATAAAACGCCGGTAAGACCGCTACCTATTTGAGTTGCAAGCCTAATTCTTTGCGCTTCGCCACCAGAGAGCGAACCTGCGTTTCTAGATAAAGTAAGATAGTTAAGCCCCACTTCTCTTAAAAAGTTAAGCCTTGCCTTTATCTCTTTAATAATTGCTTTTGAAATAAGGCGTTCGGTTTCGGTTAAGTTTAAATTTTCAATAAACTCGTAAATTTTATCGACGCTCATATCACAAACAACATCGATAGAAAGACCACCCACGGTAACTGCTAACGCTTCTTTTTTAAGCCTCTTCCCTCCGCAAGTTTTACAAGGGAGCGAATACATATATTTTTCAATCTCGCTCTTAGTGTAATCAGAAGTGGTCTCGCGATATCTTCTTTCTAAGTTTGGAATAACGCCTTCAAAACTCGAATTAAAACTACCGCTAAAAGTACGAGTATTATATTTCATTTCTATCTTTTCGCCGTTATTACCGTAAAGAAGAATATCCATAATTTCTTTAGGTAAATCTTTTATCGGCGTATCCATAGAAAAGCCGTAGTATTTAGCAAGCGAGCTAAAATACATTTGCGCCATTCTACCGGTGTCCAAATTCCAACCCGTAATAGTTAAAGCCCCGTCGTTTAACGAACGAGAAGGATCACCTATAACGAGTTTTTCATCAATGGTCATTTTATAGCCTAAACCCTTACAGTCCGGGCACGCGCCGAAAGGATTGTTAAACGAGAATAATCTCGGCTCGATTTCCGGAAGAGAAACACCGCAAACCGGGCAAGCGTAATTAGTTGAGAAAAGGTGCTCTTCTCCGTTTACCGAAACGATTACTAAACCGTTTGCAAGTTTAATTGCGCTTTCAATGCTATCGGTTAATCTTTTTTGAATACCGTCTTTTATAATAAGCCTATCAATAACGACGCTAATATCATGCTTGACGTTCTTTTCAAGTTTAATTTTTTCAGATAAATCGTAAACTTCGCCGTCTATTGAAACTCTGGCGTATCCCGATTTTTTATATCCTTCAAGTTGCTTTTCAAATTCGCCCTTTCTTCCGCGAACTACCGGGGCGTTGATTAAAATTTTAGAGCCTTGCTCAAATAAAAGAACTCTATCAACTATTTCATCAATAGACTGACGGCGAATTTCCCTACCGCACTCAGGACAATGCGGAATACCTATTTTAGCGTATAAAAGTCTAAAATAATCGTAAATTTCAGTAACCGTTCCAACGGTTGAGCGAGGGTTGTTAGAAGTTGTTTTTTGGTCGATTGAGATTGCGGGAGATAAACCTTCTATTTGATCAACGTCAGGCTTTTCCATTTGACCTAGGAATTGGCGAGCGTAACTTGATAAACTCTCCATATATCTTCTTTGACCTTCGGCAAAAATGGTATCAAAAGCAAGAGTAGATTTTCCACTACCCGAAAGACCCGTAAACACAACGAGCTTATCTCTCGGTATCTCTACGGTTACGTTCTTTAAATTATTCTGTTTTGCTCCTTTAACGATTATTTTATCAGCCATTTTATTTCCTTGCTATTTTGACTTTAAAAGTTTCTTTTTTAAAGCGGATATAGTGTCTCTAAGTTCTATGCACCTTTCAAAATCAAGGCTATTAGACGCTATCTTCATAAGCGCCTTTAACTTCTCGATTTCTTCTGGAATATCTTTAAGTTTAATATCTTTAGTTTTATCAATCTTTCTCGTTATCTCGATAGTGTTTTTAACGTCTTTAATAATAGTTTTAGGTATAATTCCGTGTTCTTTATTGTACGCTTTTTGAATTTCCCTTCTTCTGTTAGTTTCGTCGATTGCGCGTTTCATACTGCCGGTTATAACGTCAGCGTACATTATAACCCTACCTTCCGCGTTACGAGCAGTTCTACCTATCGTTTGAATTAAAGCGGTATCGCTACGAAGGAACCCTTCTTTATCCGCATCAAGTATCGCAACGAGTTTAACTTCGGGAATATCAAGACCTTCTCTTAAAAGGTTAATACCAACTAAAACGTCTATCTCGCCACGGCGGAGTTCTTGGATAATATCTATTCTTTCTAACGTGTCAACGTCGCTATGCATATAGCGAGTTTTAACACCGCGCTCTTTTAAATATTCCGTTAAACTCTCGGCAGTTTTTTTAGTAAGCGTGGTAACGAGTATTCTTCCACCGCTTGCTATAACCTTATTTATCTCCCCTTCTAAATGGTCAATTTGACCTTCTATCTTTCTAACTTCAACTTCGGGATCGATAAGCCCAGTCGGACGGATAATTTGCTCGGCAAAATTATCGGCAAGTTCCGTTTCGTAAGGTCCTGGCGTTGCCGAAACGCATATAATTTGATTTATTCTCTTTTCAAATTCTTCAAATTTAAGCGGTCTATTATCGTAAGCCGATTTCAATCTAAAACCATAATCAACTAAGTTTTGCTTTCTCGACCTATCGCCGTTATACATCGCTCTAAGTTGAGGAATCGTCATATGGCTTTCATCAATAAACAAAAGAAAGTTTTCTGGAAAATAGTCAATGAGCGTAAACGGTGGCTCACCGGGGCTTCTACCGTCAAAATACCTACTGTAATTTTCAACACCGCTACAATATCCTATTTCGCTCATCATTTCAATATCGTAAGACGTTCTTTGTTTAAGCCTTTGCGCTTCTAGAAGTTTATCGTTATCGTAATGCGCTTTAACCTCGTCTTCCATATCTTTGGTGATAACTTTTAAAGCGTTTTGCAAAACTTCCGTTCCAACGGCGTAGTGGCTTGCGGGGAAAATTACCGCGTGTTTAAGTTCAGATATAGGCTCGCCCGTTAAAAACTGAATTTCAGTTATCCTATCAATCTCGTCCCCGAAAAACTCTACCCTTATTGCCGTTTCGGTATTAGACGCGGGGAAAATATCAACGATATCACCCCTTACTCTAAACGAACTTCTTTGAAAATCTAAATCACGCCTTTCGTAGTGAATTGAAACGAGTTTTCTCATAAGCTCGTCCCTATCGTAAATCTCGCCCTTTCTCAAAGAAACTGCTAAGCGATAATATTCTTCAGGAGCGCCAAGACCGTAAATGCAACTAACGGACGCAACGACTAAAACGTCGTTCCTTTCGCCTAAAGCACTCGTTGCGCTGTGGCGAAGTTTATCAATCTCGTCGTTTATTGATAAGTCTTTTTCAATATAGGTGTCAGACGCGGGAAGATAAGATTCCGGTTGATAATAATCGTAATACGAAACGAAATATTCCACCGCGTTTTCCGGGAAAAACTCTCTAAACTCGTTGCAAAGCTGAGCGGCGAGAGTTTTATTGTGAGCGATAACTAAAGTTGGGCGTTGAACGTTGTTTATAACGTTAGCCATAGTAAAGGTCTTACCGCTACCAGTTACGCCGACGAGAACCTGCGTTTTAAGCCCGTCGAAAACTCCTTCGGTTAAAGACTCAATTGCCTTCGGCTGATCGCCCGTGGGATTATACGGGCTTTTAAGCATAAATTTTCTATCGTTTTTTGCCATTTTGCCCTATCCCCCCAATTTTAACGTTATACATAGTTATTGAAAGGACG
>JAZSBA010000134.1:0-3560 GCA_045602125.1 Christensenellaceae bacterium
TAACGATTACGCTCCTATCGTTTCTGGTATTATGACAACTGTTCACGCATATACTGGTGACCAAATGATTCTTGACGGTCCTCAAAGAAAGGGTGACCTTCGTCGTTCAAGAGCAGGCGCTATGAACATCGTTCCTTACTCTACTGGCGCGGCTAAAGCATTCGGGCTTGTTATTCCTGAACTTAACGGTAAACTGATCGGTGCTGCTCAACGTGTTCCTACTGCTACTGGTTCTACTACTATTTTAATCGCAGTAGTTAAGGGTAAAGACGTTACTAAAGAAGGCATCAACGCAGCTATGAAGGCTCAAGCAACTGAATCTTTCGGTTACAATACTGATGAAATCGTATCTTCTGACGTTATCGGTATGAAGTTCGGTTCACTCTTCGATGCTACTCAAACTATGGTTTCTAAGATTGACGATGATACTTACCAAGTTCAAGTTGTTTCTTGGTATGACAATGAAAATTCTTACACTTCTCAAATGGTAAGAACTATCAAGTATTTTGCTGAAATCTAAATTTTAAGACATAAAAAGGCGTGGGTTTGATATCCACGCCTTTTTTATTCCGTTATAAGCGTCGCAATACTGCGTTAACTGTCAAGCCTTTGCGATTGCAATGACCAACAAGGTCTATTGCACCCGACAAAGTCTTGCCGAGCCTTGTCTTGCTCGCTTCTAACGGCTTAAAACGAGTTTTATTCAGATATAAACGGCGCGATACTTTGTTCTTTGCAGTTTTCCGAAATTCCTGCGACCAACAAGGTCGCCCCCTTCCGTAAAACTACAAACGCCTCGCCTAGCTTGTTTCTAACGGCTTAAAACGAGTTTTATTCAGATATAAGCGGCGCGATACTTTGTTCTTTGCAGTTTTCCGAAATTCCTGCGACCGACAAGGTCGCTTCCTACGGGTGGACTTTTTTTACGTTCTTGACATAATTTAACTTATAAGTTAAAATACTACTATAAAGATTATCATTTTATAAAGGGTAGTATGAAAAAACTCATTTGTTTATTATCGTTTATCTTAATATTTTCGTGCTTAACTGCGTGTAACGGCTCTAACGATACTCCGTCGTCAGACGTCGTTACGGTTAATCTTGATCTTGACGGTGGCTCTATCGACGGGAAAACGTCGTACGAAGTCGTTCTTTGGGAAGACGTTTCTATCCCTAAACCCACTAAAAAAGGTTACGAGTTTAGCGGTTGGACGCATAACGGCAATTTCGTTTCACTCACTCCTTGGATGATTGAAGGAAATCAAGTTACTATAAAAGCCAACTGGAAAATTCGCAGTTACGAAGTTTACTTTGATTTTAACGGTGGCGTTTATTATGAAGACGGCGTTGAAATTGTAAAGAAACAACAAACGGTAACTTTTGGCGATAAGGTTGAAATTATAGAGCCTCAAAAATCCGGTTATGATTTTGCCGGTTGGTATTACGGCGACCAAGAAGTAGACCTTTCTTCTTTTAATTTAGACGTTGGCAAGGTTATAATAAAAGCGAAATGGGAACTTAAAAAGCAACAAGTTACCTTTAACTTTAACGGTGGAAAAATATCGGGGATTTCTAGCCCAACCGAGCAAGTTATCGAACTTAAACACAACGAGCAAATTCCTTTCCCGGAACTCACTAAAAAGGGTTACACCTTCGGTGGTTGGGCAAAACTTGACGGAACGCCGTTTTCTTCAGGCGTTTGGATTAGCGATAGTACTATTTCAGAACTCGTTGCCGTGTGGAATCCCGTTACCGTTACTTATGAATTCGACTTAAACGGTGGAACTTTAGATAAAACGGGCGGTAGTATACTTTACGGCACGTCTACCGCGCAGTTTAGAAATTTTGTTCCTGAAAAAGAAGGTTACGAATTTAAAAGCTGGTACGTAAACGGTGTAAAACTCGGTTTCAAATTTGATTACTTACCAATAAACGGCAATAATAAAGTTATAATAACTGCAGGTTATACTCCAAAATCATACCTTTTAACGTTAGACGCGGGCGAAGGCTCTTTCTCGGCAGACGTTTCAAAAACGGTTAGCGTTGAATTTGGCGTTAAAAAAGTTATTCAAATTCCAAACGCGCCAAGTGGTAAATACTTTGCGGGATATAAGATTGAAAACACGGATGAATTAGTTAGTTCTTCGCTAGGAAGCGTAGTTTGGGGTAAAACTTATAACGCAAAACTCGTTGCAACTTATTCAAGCGAAAAATCTATTAACTTTATAAATTACGACGGATCGGTTGAAACCGTTATTCTAAAAGATATTCAAAATATGGACGAAACGAGCATCCCTCAACCAAAAACCAAGGTTGGATATAGCGCAAGTTGGGAACTTGATTTTTACGATATAGTAATGCTTACCGATTCCGCTGAAATCAACGCCGTTTTAACTCCTAATTCTTACGCCGTTATCTTTAAAAACGGCAATAGAGTAGTTGGAACTGGAAACTACGTTTACGGCGAAGAAGTCAACCTTCTCGGTGGGAACGACGTTAAAAAAGACGGTTACGACCTTTTAGGTTGGTCGTTATCTCCAACGGATACTTTAAACTATATGTCTGGAACTATAGTTTGGAATATTACGAGCCACGTTGAACTCTATGCGGTTTGGACTAACTTCGAGTACTCCATAACGTACGACACGTCCTCTATTAAAGTAGATTTTAATCTAGTAGACGAAAGTGGCAATTTTGCAAGTTCCGTTCAATCGGTAACTTATCAAAAGCCGTATAAATTATATACGTTATCTACAAAAAATAACTTAATATCCGTTACTTGGTTATATAACGGCAATCCTATTGCAGTTAGTGGGAATTACAATTTTAATGAAAATATCGTTTTAACTCCGAAGATAACTTACAATTCCGTTAAAATGGATATTAACCTTGATCTTAACGGTGGTAGCGGTTCAACGGTTGCAAGCATAACTGTAAACAAACAGTTTAAAACTATGACTCCAACCCCTAAAGCCCCCGCAAATAAGACTATCGTAGCATATTCTTATAAAGACCAAATTTATTTCCCAAACGACGTGTTTAAAATTGTTGATTACGACGGATCGCCTATAAAAATTATTTACGAAGACTTTATTTACTTTAAAATCAACCTTGACGTTAACGGTGGAACTGGCGAAAACGTTGCAATTATAGAATACGGCAAAACGCTCGGCTCTATGGACTCTCGCCCGATTGCTCCAAGCGGTAAAAAACTAGTAGGCTTTATGTACAACGGCGTTGAGTATTCCTTATCTTACGTTTGGGATTTTGCTAGTTACGACGGCGGAATATTCAAAGCTATATACGTAGACGATAATTTAGACTGGTCCCCAACAGTTTAATCCGTTATAAACGGCGCTATGCTTTGTTACTGCGACTTTTTAACACTTCGTTGACCGACAAGGTCTAACTCCGCGTTAAAAAATCTTGTGCCTCGCCTAGCTTGTTTCTAACGGCTTAAACTCCGCGTTCAACTAAACTTGCTATGCTTTGTTACTGCCGTCAAGTTACGATTACAATGACCAAAAAGGTCTATCTCCGCCTATCACTTTCGCGAGCCT
>JAZSBA010000135.1:0-7729 GCA_045602125.1 Christensenellaceae bacterium
ACAAATTAAAGACTTTTTAGGGCTTACCTACGCCGTAGGAACTCCCAACATTGAAACGATTGACAAGGTAGTTAACGTTTTTTACAATATTCAAACTATAAACTGGCTTGCACTTTTAGTAGGCGTTGGCTCGCTTGTTATAATGATCGTTTGGGCAAAGTTTTTTAAGAAAATTCCCGCATCGCTTATAGTTGTTTTACTCGGGGCGCTTTGCATTGGCTTAACTAAAGTTCCCGTTTTAACTATTGGGGACGCGTACCCTATACAATCGGCTATTCCAAAATTTACTCTTCCAACGCTTGATTTTAACCTTATTTTATCACTTATTCCAGACGCTTTCACGATTGCAATCTTAGCGGGCATTGAATCGCTTCTATCTTGCGTTGTGTCTGATAATATGATAGACGATACTCACAATCCAAACACCGAACTTATCGCTCAAGGTTTAGGAAATATTTGTTCTGGTTTTATGGGCGGAATTCCGGCAACGGGCGCTATTGCAAGAACTACCGCAAACGTTAAAAACGGCGGTAAAACACCAATTGCAGGTATGGTTCACGCAGTAGTTTTACTCGTTATTTTATTACTTTTAATGCCTTACGCGGCTCTTATTCCGATGCCGATTATAGCGTCCATTTTATTTATAGTTGCTTATAATATGAGCGAGTGGCGTCACTTCGTTAAAATTTGCAAGACGAAAAACGTAGTCGATATTATCATTTTAGTTTTAACGTTCGTTTTAACGGTGGTATTTAATCTAGTTATTGCAATAGCGGTTGGCTTAGTTTTACACTACGCAATCTTCTTTGCAAAGAAAATTATCGATAAGAAAAAAGAAAAACAAGCTTAATAAACTATTAAAAAACACGGCGATAATTTCGCCGTGTTTTTATTGTTGTTATTTTTGATGGGCTTCTTTTTGACGCTGACTGATTTTACCAGAGAAGTCGATTTCCCCTGCCTTTGTCAAGGCAATCTTTGTAAGGAAAGGACCGATAAGTTCGTAAATGAGTACCGAAAAGAGCGTAAGGTTTGCAACGAGCATACCAACCGTTCCGCCGAGCGCTCCCGCTTTCATCGCCATACCGAGAGCAACGCCCGCTTGCGGGAATAAGGTTATTCCGAGATAATTTACGATATTCGGCTCTGCTTTTACCATACGCGAAGAAATATTCGCGCCAAAATATTTTCCAACGCAACGGAAAACTATATACACTAAACCAATTAAAACTATTAATATATCGCCAACTACGCTTAAATCAAGTTCCGCACCGCTTAACACGAAGAAAAGGATAAATATAGGAGCGGTCCATCTATCAAGCCTATCCATAAGTTGCTCTGAAAAATCACAAGTGTTGCAGAAGATAGTTCCAAGCATCATGCAAGAAAGAAGGGGTGAAAATGCAACGTGAACGCCTGCTATATTAAACGAGAAGTTTGAAATTGCAACGATAAGTAAAACAAACGCTACCGACATTGCAAGACGCTTTGACCTAGAGTGGAAAAACCTTTCGCAAAATGTGAATAAAAAGCCTACGCCCGCGCCTAAACCTATTGATAAAACTACTTCTAAAAGGGGTTCAACTACGATTGCAAGAATACTTACTTGACCTGCTATTAAAGCCTTAGCAACGCCGAAAGACACCGAGAATACAACTAAACCCACGGCGTCGTCAAGAGCAACGACTGGAAGTAAAACGTCGGTTACAGGACCTTTTGCCTTATACTGCCTTACTACCATTAACGTTGCAGCCGGAGCTGTTGCCGATGCAACCGCGCCCATTATAATTGCCGCAGGGAGCGGGAATTTATCGGGCATTAAAAGTGATAAAGTAATTAAAACTATATCTACGACGATAGTCGTAAATACCGCTTGGAAAATACCTATCACGGTTGCTTGCTTTCCAATGCTTTTAAGTTGAGCGAGCCTAAATTCGTTGCCGATTGCAAAGGCGATAAAGCCAAGAGCAACGTCGCTTATTATAGAAAACGATTTAACGGACTCTAAACTCGTAAAGCCAATTCCCTCAACACCGAACGCGCCTAAGCAGAAAGGACCGATTAAAATCCCCGCAACTAAGTACGCCGTAACGGCTGGAAGTTGACAAACTTTTGCAAGCCTTGAAAGCATTAACCCTGCAAAAAGAGCGATTGCTAATGAAAGTAAAATTTGTTGCATAACACACCTACGTATATTCTTTTGTATTCAAACATTTTTGATTTTAATACTTTTGATTTTATTTGTAAAGCATATTATTGCATTTTTTTAATTTTATTAAAAAAGACGGGACGTCCCGTCTTTTGTTTTACTTTATAAAATCAAGAAGTTTTTGCATTTCAAGTTTATCGTAAGATTTGATAAACTCTGCAAGTTCTTTAGCGATAAGCTTTGCTCCGCCAATTTCATCACTTTCAATGTTTAGCGGAAGTAACGGATCGTGAAGAGAAAGCCTTAATAAGAACCAACCGCTAAGCACGTTTACTCTAACGCCTTCAAAGTTTTGGCTTTCAAGCGCCCAACCTTCTTTGGTTTTAGCGTACTCGGTAAGATCGTCAATTACCTTTTGACCGTATTCTTTAAAGTCGTCAAGTAAAATATTCATCCTAAACTCAACGCTTTCAACAGGCTCTTTTAAAGTGTCGATAAGCGAAGAAAGAGTGTAACCTTCTTTTTTGCCCCTTGCAAGTTCAATTAAAAGCTTGGTTACGATATACGCGCCGTCGTCAAGGAAATAATTTTCTTTGAACGCGCCGTGGCCCGACGTTTCGATTGCAAGTTGGCTATCTTGACCGTTGTTATTAAGCCTAATAGATTCGTTAATAACGTTTCTATAACCACGTTTAAAACGATGATGAACGCCACCCTTTTCTTTAATAAATTCTTTAAGACCAGTTGAAGTTATAGAGTCGGTAACGATAGTAGTACCGGGGTGTTCTCTAAGTAAAATTGCCGATAACATCGCAATAATTCTATTGCGGTTAAGTTCGCTTCCGTCAGCAAGTACCGCACCAGCTCTATCAACGTCAGTATCAAAAATTATACCAAGGTCGGCGTTAGATTCTTTTACCGCTTGGGTAATACTTTTCATAGCGTCTTTATCTTCTGGGTTGGGGATATGGTTTGGGAAACTTCCATCAGGCTCTAAAAATCTACTGCCTTCGGTATCTGCTCCAAGTGGTTTTAACACCTTTTCAACGTAGAAACCGCCCGCACCGTTACCCGCGTCAACAACGATTTTAAAGCCTTTTAGCGGAAACTCTTCGCCGGTTGCATTTCTAATTTTGTCGGCTAAAATTTTAGAGTACGCGTCCATAAACTCGCCCGAAACGCAAGTGCCTTTTTCTAAGCCCGTTTGCTCGCAACCTTCGGCGTATTCAAGAATTTTTTTAATGTCCCCTTTTTCTAAGCCACCGTCTGCGGTAAAAAACTTAAAGCCGTTTCTATTAAACGGCAAGTGGCTTGCAGTTATCATAACCGCGCCGTCAAATTCGTAACCTTTGGTTACGGTTGACATAAACATAGCGGGAGTTGACGCTAAATTAAAGTTAGTAACGTTAATTCCACTATCTACCATACTAGAACATAACCAGTCAGATAAGGTTTCGCCAGAAAGCCTTGAATCTCTACCCACCGATACTCTAATATTAGTTTTACCAGTTTTTTCTTTTATCCAAAGCGCAAAACCCCTACCTATATCTTTACATACTTTTTCGGTAAGGTTTACGTTTTGACCTTCAATGCCATCAAGGGCAACGCCACGAATATCACTTCCGTTTTGAAGTTTTTTATAATCCATAATATACCCCATTGTTTACTTGTGGTAAACAGTTATATTTTTTGACTATGTCAAAAAGTTTAGGATGAAATCCTTATATAATTTGTTTGATGAAAATTAAGCCTATTCAAAGCAACCTAATACATTAGAAACAAGCTAGGCGAGGCGTTTGGAGTTTTGCGGAAGGGAGCGACCTTGTTGGTCGCAGGAATTTCACAAAACTGCAAAGAACAAAGCATAGCGCAGTTTATAATGGATTAGGATTAGGAGAGTTCTTTAGAAATAATATCAATAACCTTATCGTAACATCCACCGCAGTTTGTTGAACAATGAGTGGTATCTTTAACTTTATCAAACGCTTTTAATACGCTTGCAATATCTTCACCGCTGTGAACTGCGCCGATAATATCGGATACGGTTACGTTGTTGCATTTACAAACGACGTAGTTTTCGTTTCCGCTTGGTTTAACGTATTCACAAACGACTTTTTCTTGAGGAACCGCCGCCCATAAACCGTGAAGGTTGCAGTATGCGTAAACGGCGCATAAACTATCGCCTGCGGTAAGGTGGAATACGGCAATAGGCTTATCGCCTGCCTTTAAGTCAATTCTTTGAACGCCCTTTTCAGTTTCAATAAGCACCCACTCGATAAGGTGTTCTTGAGTCATAGGATGTTCAACTGAGCCAACGCTAACGATAATCTTACCGTCGTTATCTTCAAATACTGGAAGGTGTTTTTCTACGGACGCTTCAACAGTACCTGGGATAATTTCTATCATATCTTTTCCGCAACATTTAGGAATAATTTCACTATCTTTTACAACGTGGATAATTTTTCCACACGCATTACATTTTAAAAACTTTTGTTTCATAAGTATCTCCTTAAATATTAGTTATGATTATTTTACCACGCATTTTAATTAAAATCAATACTTTCAATCGTTTAATTTATTGACAAAAGGGGAAATATTAGATAAAATCTAATGTATGATAGAACTTAGAAATATTTCTTTTACCGCAGAGAACGAAGACGGTAAAAAACAAATAATTAAAAACGTTAATTTAACGCTTAAAGAAAAGTTTATCGCGTTCACGGGGCCTAACGGCGGTGGCAAATCTACCCTTGCAAAAATCATTATGGGTATTATTAAGCCAACGAGCGGTCAAATTTTACTTGACGGGGAAGATATAACTAACCTTTCAATTACCGAACGCGCAAACAAAGGTTTAGCGTTTGCTTTTCAGCAACCGGTAAGATTTAAAGGAATTACCGTTTCGGATATCGTTAGCCTTGCTAGCGGAAAAAGACTTACCGTTACAGAAGTTTGCTCGTATTTATCGGAGGTTGGTTTATGCGCTAGAGAGTACGTTAACCGTGAGATTAACGCAAGTTTATCAGGCGGAGAACTCAAACGCATTGAAATTGCGGCAACTATGGCGCGCGGAGCAAAGTTTACGGTGTTTGACGAGCCTGAAGCAGGCATCGACCTTTGGAGCTTTAATAGTTTAATTAAAGTTTTCGAGCGTTTATCTGAAAAAACTAACGGAACGCTTCTTATAATTTCTCACCAAGAGAGAATTTTAAATATTGCCGATAGAATTATAGTTATTGCAAACGGCGAAGTAAAATCTGACGGGGAAAAAGAAAGTATTTTACCGAATATTTTAGCAAATTCTGCCTGCCAAGCGCTTCAAAGTAAGGAAAAGGTGAACTGATATGGCGTTTAATGAAATTCAGAAAAATCTTTTAAAAGAAGTTGCAGGGCTTGAAGCAGTTCCAAACGGCGCGTATAACATCCGCACCAACGGAGCGCTCGGTGGAAGAAACGTTACGGCAAACATCGATATAGTTACAAAAACGGACAAGCCGGGTATTGACATCATAATTAAAAAGAGTGATAAGCGAGAAAGAGTTGATATTCCGGTAATTATTACTGAAACCGGCATAAAAGACTTGGTTTACAATGATTTTTATATTGAAGACGGGGCTGACGTTTTAATCGTTGCAGGTTGCGGCATTCACACCGTAGATCACGGCGATTCTTCGCACGACGGTATTCACTCTTTCCACGTTGGTAAAAACGCCAAAGTTTTATACTATGAAAAACACTACGGCGGTGGCGACGGCAACGGAAAGCGTACCCTTAACCCCACTACCGTTATTGAAATTGACGAAGGCGGTTCGCTCACTATGGAAACGGCGCAAATTAAAGGCGTTGATTCAAGCATTAGGAACACTCAAGCAACTTTAAAAGCTGGCGCAACCCTGATAATTCACGAAAAGATTATGACTCACGGCGAGCAATACGCCGAAACTAACTTTAACGTTCAGTTAAACGGAGAAGACGCAAACGTTCACATGGTATCAAGAGCGGTTGCAAAAGATAATTCCGTTCAAAAGTTTAATTCTATCGTTGACGGAAACTGTAAGTGTTCAGGTAGAACTGAGTGCGACGCAATAGTTATGGATAACGCAAAAGTTTTAGCCCTCCCAGGCTTAAACGCTAATAACGTTGAAGCATCGCTCGTTCACGAAGCGGCAATCGGCAAAATTGCGGGCGAACAACTTATAAAACTTATGACGTTAGGTCTTACTGAAAAGGAAGCGGAAGAACAAATTATAAACGGTTTCTTAAAGTAAAACGCTTGATTTTTTAATTAATATAAGGTATACTTGTTGAGCGATTTAGCTTGACAAGCGTGGAGAGATGTCAGAGCGGTCGAATGTGCTCGCTTGGAAAGCGGGTAGGCCTTAACGGGTCTCGCAGGTTCAAATCCTGTTCTCTCCGCCAAAAAAAGAACGGTAAAGAGCCGTTCTTTTTTTATCCAAGCCGACTTAGGCTTGGTATGTTATCCGCTTTAGCGGTATGCAATCGCCGTAGGCGTATGTAATCACGCGTTAGCGTGTATATAAGTCGGCTTGATTACATACTGCAACAAGTTGCAAATTACATACGTTTGCTAACAAACGATTACATCCAAGGCTATGCCTTGATTATTATTTAGGGTGCTTTTTTTGCTATGCGTTTTTGTTATTTTTATTGTTTTGTTGCTAATACTTAAAAAATGCGGTAAAATTATTTGTAAGGAGAAAATTATGAAACTTAATTACAAGCGTGTTATTTTAGTTGGGTTTGCTTTCTTTTTAATCACTGCGTTTTGGCAGGCTTACGATAAAACAAAAGACTTCTAATAGAGTTCTTAAAAAGCATTTAAAAGTTAAAAGCAGTTCGTGAGATACGGACTGCTTTTTTCTAATAGTTTTTTCATATAATTATGTACATTTGGTTTAATTTGTCGCCATTTTCATCGGGGCTCTTTCTTTTTTGAATAAACTTAAACCCTTGTTTTTCATAATATTTAACCAAATCATCTCGACAATCAAGATATACTAATCTACCACCAACGTAATATTGAGCGCCTTTAATATATTCAATAGCTTTAATTAAGGCTTCTTTGCCTAAACCTGGTTTGGTATTTACATTTCTCGCTAGCTGACCAATCAAATACGCTGGCGTACTGTCTTCATTTGTACAAGCTTTTTTCTTGTCGCTTTTTGATGCCTCATCACTAAACTCAAAAACTTTTAAGGCTAATGAGAAAAACGCATCCAACACTAAATTTCCTTTTTGTAATTGTTCATCATTAAAAATCAAAAAAGTAGATGATATTCTTTTTTTCTCAAATTCAATAGCAAGCTCAGTAATAAATTTTTCTACATCCTGATTCTTTTGAGAACATTTAAAAGAAGAAAAAACCTTATCTAAAACTTTAATTCGTTCACTAGATAAGGTTTTGTTGTCATCATTATAAATTATTTCCTTTAACGGCAAAACCATTTCTTAATAGTTTCCTTTACATTTGTGTCATTAACAGCAGGTTTTACGTTTGCAAAGGCTTTTTCATCACTATTAAGAGCTGTTTTTATTTCTTTTGCTTTTTTTGCATCTTCT
>JAZSBA010000136.1:0-9797 GCA_045602125.1 Christensenellaceae bacterium
TTCAGGTTAAATGTCAATAATCTAAAATAGATTAAATTATAATTTAATCACTTTATATCAAAGGGGTTAAAAATGAAGTATCCGAGAATTAGAGATTTGAGAGAAGATAAAGATTTAAATCAAACGCAGGTGGCGAAAATTTTAGGCATGTCTCAAACGGGATATTCTAAATATGAAACTGGCGAAAACGATATTCCAACTTCAATTTTAATAAAACTAGCTAGATTTTATAACACTAGCATTGACTATTTGCTCGGCGAAACCAACAACCCCAATAGATATAACTAAGGAGATACACAATGACTGTTAACGACGCAGTAGCAAAAAGAATAATCAATTTGCTATCTGAAAAGAAAATAACGCAATACCGCTTAGAACAACTTTCTGGTATTCAACACGGGCATATGCAATGGATTATGAGTGGTAAAAGTAAAACCGTAACCCTTTCAACCGTTATGCGTTTAGCAAATGGTTTTGGTATGACGGTCATTGAGTTTTTAGATGACGATATTTTTCTTTTTGAAAATTTAAACGTTGAATAAAAAACACACAAAAAAAGAACGCAAAATTTTGCGTTCTTTTTTAATGCTTATTAAATATAATTTTTATCTATTGTTACAACAATATCGAATTTTGGATAATTTTCCTTTACTAAACAGTCGAGTTCCGTTCTTAGCTTTGCCTCGCTCATATCAAAGTTATACGGCATAACGCAGTCGAAAATTACGATGTTTCGATACTTGCCGTCAACGATTCTAACGTCGTGCACGGAAAGTTCGGGAGATATTCTCTTTACGCCGTGCGCAAGATAATCTCTTATTTCAAGAGCAATAGGATTAGTTGTTGAAACGGGGTCAAAGTGGATAACGACTTCAATTCCGTCTTCATCTAAAAAACTCTTTTCAATGCTATCGATGAGTTCATGGCTTAAAATAACGTCTTCTTCTGCTGCCATTTCAACGTGAACGCTTGCAAAACTCCTGCCAACGCCGTAATCGTGAACGATAAGGTCGTGAATACCTAAAACACCGTCGTAACTTAAAAGTTTATTCTTGATAAAGTCAACTTTTTCTTTTTCAGGCGGTTTGCCAAGAAGAGAGGCAAGCGTATCTTTTAAAAGACCTAGCGCGCTTATCATTATAAATAATGAAACGGCAACCGTCATAATTCCGTCGAGCGGAAAGGAAATAAACTTAGATAAAATAATTGAAATTAAAACTACGGTCGTTGAAATAGCGTCGTTTCGAGCGTCGTGCGAAGTTGCTTTTAACGCCGTTGAATTTATCTTTTTGCCCGCCACCGCGTTTAATATTGAAAGCAATATCTTTATAACGATTGAAACGGCTAAAATAACTATTACAACCGTTTTAAACACGACTTCGGTTGGAGAAATTATCTTTTCAACGCCACTTTTTAAAAGTTCTATGCCGATAACCATAATAAGTATGGTTACGATAAAGGCTGAAACGTACTCGTATCTACCGTGGCCGTAAGGGTGCTCTTTATCGGCTGGGCGAACGGAGAGTTTAAAGCCTACGAAACTTATTACGCTAGACGATGCGTCGCCAAAGTTATTAAGAGCGTCCGCTATAATTGCAACCGAGCCGGATATTAGCCCTGCAAAAAGTTTAATTGCAAATAGCAAAAGGTTTGCTAGTATTCCAACGATGCTCGTGAACGTTCCGTACGCCGAGCGTACTTTAACGTCGCTAACGTCGTCCGCATTTTTTATAAATAAACTAAAAAACTTACTCATAATCACACCCCTACATATCCGTTATTTGAACGTAGGCACTTGCGTTAAGCGAAAGGTCGGCAAAGTTTCTTTTAAGGTATTGAAGATAACCTTCCGCGCCTATCATACAAGCGTTATCCGTGCAAAGTTTCTTTTCAGGGAGAACGAGTTTAATATTTCTCTTTTTGCACTCTTTTTCTAAACTTTCCCTTAAATATCCGTTAGCGGCAACTCCACCGCCTATTGATAAAACGTTATAGCCTTTTTCCTTTACTGCGTAAACTGCCTTTTTAACTAAAACGTCAATTGCCGAGCATTGGAAAGAACACGCTATATCTTCTTTTTTATAGTCTTCCCCTTTTTGCTCTTTGTTGTGAACGTAATTTATAACTGCCGTTTTAAGACCGCTATAAGAAAAATCATAGCCCTTTTTACCTTTGAGCATTACGGGAAGTTCAATATTGTTTTCGCCTTGTTTTGCAAGCCTTTCAACGTTAGGCCCACCGGGGTATTGAAGCCCTAAAACACGAGCGACTTTATCAAAGGCTTCGCCAACGGCATCGTCGAGCGTTCCGCCTAAAACTTCGTAAGTATAGTAATCTTTAACGTCGATAATAGCGGTATGACCACCGCTCGTAAGTAAAGCGATAAACGGCGGTTTCAACTCGCTATCCGTCAAATACCCCGCCGAAACGTGACCTCTAACGTGGTTTACTGGGATTAGCGGAATTTGAAGGGAAAACGCCAACGCCTTTGCATACGAAACGCCTACGAGTAGCGCCCCTATAAGCCCTGCGCCGTAGGTTACGGCAATCGCGTCAAGTTGAGATAAGGTTATCCCCGCTTTTTCAATCGCGTTTTTAACGGTTAAAGATATAGCCGTGGTATGCATACGCGAAGCAATCTCGGGAACGACTCCGCCAAAGGGAATATGTTCCGTCATTGAACTCATTATCTCGGAAGAAAGAATTTCCCTACCGCCTTTTATAACGGAAGCGGCAGTTTCGTCGCAACTTGATTCGATTGCAAGTATTATGGCATCTTTTTTCAAAGATGCCGTTTTAATTTTGTCTATATATTTCATTATGATTTTTTAAGATAATCTACGATAAATAAATCGATATCTCCGTCCATTACCGCTTGTACGTTTGAGTTTTCAGCGCCCGTTCTATGGTCTTTAACTAAAGTGTACGGGCAGAATACGTAAGAACGAATTTGGCTACCCCACTCTATTTTTTTGATCTCGCCTTTAATTTCTTGCGCTTCCGCCATTTTTTCCGCTTCGCGCCTTTCAACGAGTTTACTCATAAGCATACGCATCGCTTGTTCTCTATTTTGAATTTGAGAACGCTCGTTTTGACACGCTACGATAATTCCGGTTGGAATATGCGTAATTCTAATAGCAGACTCCGTCTTATTAACGTGTTGACCGCCTGCGCCCGAAGAACGATAGGTGTCAACCTTTATCTCGTCAGGCTTAATTTGAATAGTATCGTCATTATCAATTTCAGGCATTACTTCAACTGAAGAAAACGACGTTTGCCTTCTAGCGTTTGCGTCAAACGGAGAAATTCTAACGAGCCTATGAACACCCTTTTCGGCTTTAAGATAGCCGTAGGCGTTAATTCCTTCAACTCTAAAGGAAACGCTCTTTATTCCAGCGGAATCGCCTTCAAGCCTATCAAGTTCGGTTACTTTGTAACCGTGCTTTTCAGAATATAGGATATACATACGATAAAGCATTTCCGTCCAGTCGCACGCTTCCGTTCCGCCCGCGCCTGCGTGAAGAGTCATAAGTGCGCTTGAAGAGTCGTACTTACCGCGAAGAAGAGCTTGAAGCCTAATCTTTTCAATATCGTCTTCCGCTTCTTTAAGGTCGAGCTCAACTTCTTCCATAAAACTATCGTCGTTTTCTTCTTCGCATAAAGTTATCATTTCTTCAGCGTCTGAAATTGCTTTTTCAGCCCTATCGAAAACTTCAATTTTATTGCGGATTGCCTGAGCCTTTTTAGAAAGTTCCGCCGACTTTTTAAGGTCGGTGTAAACTTCTTCCTTTTCAAGTTCTTTTTCTATGCTTGAAAGTTCTTCTCTAGCAGTATCGATATCCAAAGAATATCCCGCCTCTTTTAACGTCTCTTTTAAATCCGTTATTTTTTGCCAGTATAAATCAGTTCTTATCATAATACCTTTTACGTTTATATTTTTCTAGTTTTTAATGGGCGAGATTACAATTAAGATTAATGCAATCAAACCCGTCAAAAGCAAGTAAGACGATTATTATACTCAAACCAAAACTCTACTCAAGCCGTATTTAGCAAGCGTACGCGTACTTTTTGTACGGAATCGCTTGTTAAATACTCGTATTACGCAGATTTTCACGAGTTTGATATTAATCGTATTGCAATCGAGCCCTACGCGCCACAACAGTTTTTGTATTTCTTACCGCTACCGCAGGGGCAAGGATCGTTTCTTCCAACTTTTTTACCCTTTACGATAGTGCCCGTCGGTCTGTTTTCCGAACTACCGCCACCAGCTTGTAAATCTTGCTTATGCTCCATACGCGTAGGCGTAACTTTTACTTCCGATTTAAGTAAAATAGTAACGGTGTCAACTTGAATTCTCTCAATCATATCGTCAAACATATCAAGACCTTCTCTCTTGTATGCGTTGATAGGATTTTCATTGGCGTAACCACGGAGAGAAATACCCCTTTTAAGAGTGCTCATAGCGTCGATGTGGTCAATCCACTTATTGTCAACGTTCTTTAATAAAACTACTCTTTCAAGTTCTTCATAGTTGATGCCTAAATCTTTGTATTTTGCAATCTTGTTTTCGTATTCTTCAATAACTTTTTTAACCGTTCTATCTAAAATCGTTTGATAATCCCACTTTTCAAGTCTTGACGGAGTAATGTAGTAAGTACCTTCCGGTAAAACTCTCTCTTCTAAAGCCTTGTTGAGTTTATCGCCGTCCCACTTAACCGGGTCTTGACCGATATTAACCGTTTTATTGAAAATTCCCGCAACGATATCTGGGATAAGATTTAAAATCTTTTCGTGAGTGTTTTCGCCTTTTAAAACTGCGTTTCTCTCGGAGTAAATAACTTGGCGTTGAGTATTCATAACGTCGTCGTACTCGATGATTTGACGGCGAATACCAAAGTTTTTACCTTCGATAGTTCTTTGAGCGTTTTCAACCGAACGAGCAAGCATCTTTGCTTGAATAGGCGTATCTTCGTCTACTTTAAACATATTGTAGATTGCCTGCATCTTCTCGCCACCGAAACGCTTTGCTAAATCGTCTTCAAGCGAAATATAGAAAAGTGAAGAACCGGGGTCGCCTTGACGACCTGCACGACCACGAAGCTGGTTATCTATTCTTCTTGATTCGTGGCGTTCAGTACCTATAATTCTAAGACCGCCAAGAGCCATAACTTCGGCTTTTTCAGCGTCGGTTTGCTCGGTGTATTTTTTCAAGATAACGCGGTAATCTTCCCTTACCTTTAACACATCTTCAGGAACGTTTTGAACGTAAGACGTCGCTAAATCGATAACGCTTGGGTCAACGCCTTTATTTATAAGTTCTTGTTTAGCAAGGAATTCCGGGTTACCGCCTAAAAGTATATCCGTACCACGACCAGCCATGTTGGTTGCGATAGTAACCGCGCCTTTTTTACCCGCTTGCGCTATAATTTGCGCTTCGCGTTTGTGGTTTTTAGCGTTTAAGATATTGTGCTTAACCCTATTTTTGATAAGGTGCTTTGAAATTTCTTCCGATTTTTCAACGGTAACCGTACCAACGAGAACGGGTTGACCTTTTTCGTGGCACTCGATAATATCTTTAATGATTGCGCGGAGTTTTCCCTTTTCAGTTGAGAAAATAACGTCAGGCTCGTCAATTCTTTGAACGGGGCGGTTGGTTGGAATTTCTAAAACGTCAAGACCGTAAATGGTTCTAAATTCTTCTTCTTCCGTTTTAGCAGTACCAGTCATACCCGAAAGTTTTTTGTAAAGCCTAAAATAGTTTTGGAAAGTTATCGTTGCGTGAGTTTTGTTTTCGTTTCTAACGGTAACGTTTTCCTTTGCTTCGATTGCTTGGTGAAGACCGTCTGAATATCTTCTTCCAATCATCAAACGACCGGTAAATTCGTCAACGATAATAATTTCACCGCTTTCAACGACGTAATCGTTATCTCTTTTAAAGATGTGATGAGCCTTTAAGGCTTGTTGAATATGGTGAGAAAGGTCTGCGTTTTCAATATCTGAAAAACTCTCTATTCCAAAGAATTTTTCCGCTTTTAACGCGCCCGATTCGGTAAGTTGAACGGACTTATCTTTAATATCAACCGTAAAGTCTTCTTCGTTTACGAGCGTTTTAACAAAGCGGTTTGCCTTGATATAAAGTTCGGATGACTTTCCACCCCTACCAGAGATAATGAGCGGAGTTCTTGCTTCGTCGATAAGAATTGAGTCAACTTCGTCGACGATGGCAAACTCTAAACCACGTTGAACCATGTCTTTAAGGTTAACTTTTAAATTATCTCTTAAATAGTCGAAACCAAACTCGTTGTTCGTTCCGTAAGTAATATCGCAGTTATACGCATCTCTTTTTTGATCGTCAGTTAAATCGTGAACGTTAACGCCTACGGTTAAACCTAAATATTTGTAAACCTTTCCCATCCACTCCGCGTCACGCGATGCAAGATAGTCGTTTACAGTAACGATGTGAACGCCCCTTCCGGTTAATGCGTTAAGATACGCCGGAAGCGTTGCCATTAAAGTTTTACCTTCACCGGTTTTAAGTTCGGCAACTCTACCTTCGTGAACGCACACGCCACCCATGAGTTGAACTCTATAATGGCGCATATTTAAAACTCTGAAACTTGCCTCTCTAACGGTTGCGAAAGCGTCTGGCAAAATATCGTCAAGCGTTTCGCCGTTTTTTAACCTTTCCTTTAAAACGGCGGTTTGACTTTTGAGTTCTTCTTCCGTCATCGCCTCGTATTTAGGAGACAAAGCCATAACCTTGTCCGCAATTTTACCAATGTTTTTAAGCCCAACACGCGTGTCGTGAGTTAAAATGTATTTAATTAATCCCATTATTTCACTCCAAAAATTTATATATACTTTAATATTTTACTATATTTTAGTATTTAAGTAAACAATTTTTTGCAAAAAAATAACCGTTATTTGTCAAAATAACGGCTTTAATTTTGGTTTTTTATTTTAGAAACGCTCAAAAGCGTTAGCACGCTAACTTTATAAGCGCCCTTTTTCTTTAACTCTTTAGATATCGTCTCAACGGTTGAGCCAGTCGTTAAAACGTCGTCGATTAAGAGTATTTTCAAATTTTGAACGTCTTTTTTCTTAACCTTAAACGAGCCTTCTAAATTTTTAGTTCTTTCTTTGAAAGAAAGGTTTGCTTGATTTTCAGTTTCTTTGACCTTTGAAATTATATCCTTAACTTCCAAATTCAAAAGTTTTCCTATCTTTTTCGCTAAAATTTCCGCTTGGTTATACTCTCTCTTTTTAAGGCGTTTTTCACTCATCGGAATAAACGTTATAAAATCGCAAGTTAAGTTTTCAGCCTTATAAACTTCAACCATTTTCTCGGCAAAATAATCGCCTAGATACTTTAAGTTATTGTACTTAAAATTTTGAACGAGATAACTTATTGGCTCTTTGTATAAAAACACGCTACGAGCAATATCAAACGATAAGTTCTTTTCAATGCACGAATCGCAAAACTCAACGTTAGATAACGTTAACCTTCCGCAATGATTGCACTTATTTTCTTTAATCTCAACGATTTTCGCTTGACAATCTTTACAAAAATAGCCTTCGAAAATCTCCTTTCCGCAAGCGTTACAAGTCCACCTATCGTTAAAAAATAGCCTTGTTATTAAATTTGAAACTTTATCAAAATTCATCATAAATAATTCTTTGATACGGATATAAATAATTTATTTTATTTATCTCGTACAATTTTTCTATCGTGATATTTAGTTTTTCCTCAATAATTTTAGGAGTGTCTAAAACCCCGACGGTATATACGTTTTTAAAAGTTCTAATAAATAACGCGTCGCCTTCGTTTATCTCTCCGCTTAAATTATTGTCGTAAATTAAAATTGCCTTTGTCGTCGAATATTTTTGGGCTAAGTTATCTAAACTATCCCCTTCTTGAACTCGATAAACGCCACTTCCGTTAAAGATAATTAAATCAATCAAATTTTCCATACTAAATTGTATTTTTAGCGTTGAGTTTTTATTCTAATTTAATAAGCTTTTTAATACACTATGTAGTGTGCGAGGTGGCATTATTAAACTTATAGTTAAAACTATGATGACGGTTACTGCGTTTTCTTGCGTTGAAAGGCTTTTAGGCTTTATTTACCGCATCTTTCTTTCAAGATATTTAGGCGCTGAAGGGCTTGGGCTTTATCAAGTTTCAATTTCAGTAGTAGGGCTTATTATGACGCTAACGTCTTCAGGTATTCCCATAACCGTATCTAGAATTATGATAAAACACAAGGCGCAAGGCGTTGAAGATTCGGGGTTTAAAACGGTAACTGCAGGTATGCTTTCAAGCCTTGTTCTATCCCTTCCTATCGTTTTGATAATTTATCTCTTCCCGTCCGTTTTTAGTTTTATCTTCACGGACGATAGATGTTACGCCCTATTAAAAATTATGCTCCCCGGCGTAGTTATAACTTCCGTTTACGCGGTTATTCGCGGTTATTTTTGGGGAGAAAAGAAGTTTTTATCGTACTCTTTGATTGAATTTTTAGAAGAGGCGGTTATGCTAGTTGCGGGCGTATTTTTAATACTTAAAGCAACCGATAATTACTCTAAAATCGAAGGAGCGGCGAACGCCGTTTTAATATCTTATATCTTTTCTTTTGCGACGGCGTCGCTACTCTACTTTTTAAGGGGTGGAAAAATAAAAAACCCCAAGGGGGAATTTAAACCGCTAATATCGTCTTCTGCTCCGATAACTTTAATGCGAACGTCAAACTCTTTAATTAACACTTTAATTGCAATAATACTACCGCTTAGGCTCGTTCTTAGCGGAATGACTGAAAGTGGAGCGCTTGCAAGCTTTGGCGAGCTATCGGGTATGAGTATTCCCCTTATAAATATGCCGTCAACAATTATAGGCTCTATTGCCCTAGTTTTAGTTCCCGAGCTTAGCGATAACTTTTATCGCCATAGTGACGTTTCTTTAAAAAACAACGTTGAAAAAGCAATAAAATCATCCGTTTTCATATCGTGCATGATAATTCCTATCTTTTTAGCGGTGGGAAGGGAACTCGGCATGCTCGTTTATCATAACGAAACGGCGGGAACTTACGTTCAAAAATCTGCATTTATTATGCTACCTATGAGCGTTACTATGATAACGACTAGTATGCTAAATAGCCTAAACTTAGAGAGAAAAACTCTTTTTTACTACTTGATAGGAGCGTGTTTTTTACTATTATCTATCTATTTCTTGCCAAAATTTATCGGCGTTTATTCGCTAATTATAGGATTGTTTTTAAGTTATTTAACGACGTCTATTTTTAATTTAATTTTAATAAAAAAGACTTGCAATAAAAAACCTAAACTAACGTTATTTTTAATTGCAAGCGCTTTAATAATAATTCCGTCGGGGCTTTTAGGTTACTTATTAAAAGGAGTTCTTCTCCCCTTTTTACCGCTTGGCATAATCGTTTTAATTTGCGCTATAGCGTCAAGCCTATTTTCTTACGGATTGTTTTCACTATTTAATCTTTTTAAAATTCAAGATGCTTTAAGATAATTCTTTTTTAAATATTGAAATATTTAAAATTATAGGCGTTACTAAAAATACTAAAGCGTAATTAACCAGCGAGTTAAAAATTTGCCCTTTGAAAATTAGCCTATAAAAAACGTAGGCAAAAAAGGTTGAATTTCCGCCGAAATGCTGGTTAGCGTAATCTACAAACGACTTTGAAAAACCTATAAAATAATTATATAAATAAAATCCCGTAGAATTTATAGCAACCGTTCCTATCAAAAAAGATAAAAGGGAAATTATAGCA
>JAZSBA010000137.1:0-7466 GCA_045602125.1 Christensenellaceae bacterium
TGTAAAATTTGCGATGTTATCAATGGTTTTTAGCGATAACCTTTAAAGTGCTAAAAATTATAAAAACCATTGACAAGGTTGCCAAATTAGAGTATACTAATAATGTATAATTTTATTATGCGGTTTTTTATGGTTCACGCACGCGTACGCGAGAGCGTACGTATATGCGCATAAATCGCGTATGCGTTGTACAAACTAAATTTATTAATTATATTTCATCTACTTTCTTACGGGCCTACATTTGTTTTAATGGAGGTTTTTCTATGAAGAAAACTTATTTAGCACCGTCAATTTCACTCGTCTCCTACACGGTGGTTGACATTGTAACTACGTCGGTAACTTCAAGTTACGCTCACGTAAAAGAGAGCTGGCTTGAAAGCGATTGGCTTAACTAAGAGGGGGGGAGGGTCGTATGGTTAACTTTAAAAAGAACGTTTTAAGAGTCCTTACCCTTATCTTAGTTGCTTTAGTGGCGGTAACTTTCACGTCAATGACGGTTCGCCCTGTTAACGCTGATGAAGAAGTTGCTTTCTCGCTCACTCAAGGCGCAAGTATTCGCAACTGCTCCGATGAGGAAAATCCCGTTTACGGTATGAAGTTTGAAACAAAAGTTTCAACTTCTTGGCTTAACGCAAATCCTGCGGATAAGTACAACTTTGGTACGCTCATTTTCCCAGCATACGTTGAAGATGCAAGCGGTAACTTAACTGTTGACAATTTTGCTAAATTCAATAGAGAAAGTGACGTAAGCGTTAACAAGTCAAACCTTGACGCTATTAAGTTTATAGTTAAAAATGGTGAAGCGGTAAGCGAAGGCTTTACTATGAATTCAACTATCACTTATACTGAACAAGAAGTATCTAACTATCTCAAAACTCTCAAAGATTCTTACACTGATGAAGAACTTCAAGCAGAAGTAAAAAAGACTTTAAAGAGAGCGTACAAGAGAGAATTCACGGCGATTTCTTACGCGGAATTATACGTTGAAGAAAGTGATACGTGGACTACCGTTTATTCAACGGACACTTACACCGATTCTATGGAAAAGGTTGCAATGCGTCTTATAAACGATGCTACTTGGGGAGAAGTTGCAAAACAATATCTTCCTGCTGGCGCTGCTACGCAAATAACGAACGTTGACGGTTACGTTGTAAATGGCAACGGAGTAGTTGAGGTAAACGATTTCTCTACGGAAGTTCACTCGGTAGATTTCGATGCAACTGGCTTAACTAATTTCGTTTTAGGTAATAAAACTTTAGTTCAAGACGTTGACTATACTATTAACGGAACTTCGTTAGATTTAACTGATAGCGTTGTTGAAGGTCTTCTCGGTTCATACGAAAACTTATACGCTTACGATAATCAAAACAATCTTACCGTTGTTAAAATCTTATTTGCTCACGAAGAATTAACTACTGCTGAGCAAGTTAAAGCCGCGTTTGACTTAACTGGAGCGTATATTAATTGGCTAACTTCTATTAAGGGTGGTACGCCTGAATCTAACTACAAAGCGTACGTATTAGGCAATAATATCGATATGACTGGTGTTAAAATTGACAACTTATATCGTACCGATATTTCAGTTACTGTTGATACTTATTTTGACTATAATACTGACGGCGTTTATGAATTAGATCCGACAACGCTCAATGCAAATCTCGGTTACGGCGGTATATTTGACGGTAGAGGATATTCTATCTCTAACGCAGTTGCTGGTACCGATAGTTCTTCGGCATACTTTAATTATAAAAAAGATGAAGCAGGAACGGCTGCTGCTAAGTACAGTTTAGCAAGAAACGGTTTCTTTGGTCGTTTATTATTAGGCGCTGAAGTTAAAAACGTGGCGTTTATCAATCTTAACGGTACTGGTAGCGAAAATGCATCGTACCCAATTACCGGACCTCTTGCATATTCTAGCGAAGGTTTACTTGAAAACGTTTATATTGATATTAATCCTGCTTGTTGGACTGTTCGTGGTCCTATTGCAAACCCAGGATACAATGCAGAGTATAAAAACGTTGTAATTAACTGGCAGATGGAAAATTACGATTTCGTCAGCCACCTTGCAACCGAAAAGAACAGTAGATATGCTTACGCTTACGGTTCGTTGTTCGGTGGTAACGCCGCTGCTCCCGTAGGGGAAATTGGATTTGATAACGTAATCGTAACGTCTCAAATTCCCGTTATTGCTTTTAAAAACGGAACTACGCCGTACGTTGGCGGTATTAATAATATTTACTACGGTGAAAACGAAGAAACTATTATTTATAACTTTAACGGTGAAGTAACTCAAAATACAGTTCAAGAAGCGATTGACGCTAAGAGTGCTAGAGTAAATAGAGTAAACAACGTTCTTCGTTACGATAATAGCGCTCAATTAGTAGCGGATGCAAATAGCGCTAATAACGTTAAAGCGTTAACTGATACCGGTTTATTCAAAGTTGTTGAAGGTCAATTAATTTGGAATACTGAAAAAGTAAACTTAGTTATAGAAGACGCTATTGATTACGATGCAAAATTAGGTCAATTTATGACTTCTGATTTTGAAAATAAAGATATTCAAAAAATCGTAGTAACCGTTGGTGGAGTTGAATATGAACTTACTGACGGCGCAGGTTACACGAAAACCAATACGGACGGTGTTTACACTTACGCATTTGCTCAAAAGGCATCTTCTTCTGATGCAACCGTTGGTATGCCGTACGTAGATAAAAAGGTAACTGGCAGTCAAGTACTCAAAGTAGTTCTTCATACGGAAATTGCAATTTACACTTACGATAACGTTAATTACTGGACGATGATAATTAACGACGCTACTGAACTTAAAACTGCGCTTGATATCAACTACACGACAAATGCTTATAATTACGGTTACTATAAACTTGGTAACGATATTACCGTAGATAGCGCTGGGCTTGGTTATTCTTATACTGGATTTGCAAATAAGGTAACTGGAAATAGTTCTGAAGCGGGCTTTAACGGCGAGTTTGACGGTTGTGGTCATACGATTGATATGAATACAACTGGTGTTACTAACGGTTTATTTGGTTCCTTCCAATGGGGCGGATCGTCAAGAGTTGTTAATCCTACTATAAAGAACTTTAGAATTATCAATTGGGCTCTTAATGGTGCTCCTGTACTTGCAAAATACGCTTCTGGTCACACTTATTGGGGAACAGCTCCGTTTATTCACATTGAAAACGTTTACATTGACTGGGCTAATAATGGTGGTTTAGCATCTGGTTTAATTACTTACCCTGCAGGCGTTGTAATGAAGAACGTTTACGTTGAAACCGTGGGTACTAACCAAGACAGTTATAATATTAGCGCTGCATATGGTGAAATCGCAGGCAAAGCTTATTACAATTCGAACGCTTTCTACAAAGGTGGCGCGTTATTTACCTCGCTTGCATATTTAAACTCTTCAATGTCTACTTTTGATAACGTAGTTACAGTTGGTAAAAACCCGCTTACTTTCCAACCAGTTCACTCTTGGTGGAGAAGGAACGCAGTTAAGCACACCGCTAATAATGACGGAACTTATACTCACTCACTTGGTTATACGGCTTTTGACCAAAACTACAACGAATACTACGCATATCCGGGCAACTTTGCAAAAGGTGATATAGCAGTAAGAAAGTCAATTAAGGAAAACTTCCTTGATTTAGTTGCTAATAACGATGGTTCGGCTGCTCTTGCCGGTGCATATTGCGCAACTTGTTACAATCAATTCTCTTTAGATAATAGTGGTGCGGCGACCTGTCCTGATTGTGGTGTTAAGATGAAAACTGTCGCAGCAACGGATGGATCTGATATGTGGTGTCAACCTGCAATTTATAACTGGGGCGTTGAAGATCTTACTACGTTTGAAAATACTTTGACTTCTGCAGGTGGCGCGGTTAAGTTAAACGGAACTTATAAATATAACACCGTTGCAGATATGAAGACGTCTGGCAATTCATTTGAATCCTTCCTTGGTGAAGACGGTAATAAATTATGGAAACTTTCTCCAGACGGTCAACTTGTATGGTATACCACTAAACTTACTTACACAAATGACGAGTATATCGACTACGGCGCAGACGAAGGCGTAATTTATAGCGACTTAATCAACGATATTGAAGAAGATATAACGAGTATCGTAGCAAACGGCAACACTTTAACCGTTGGAAACGGCATTATCGTAAACGACGATGGTTCAATTTCATTAACGGCTCTTGCTAAAGGCTCTGCTGAAACTAACGGTGTTCCGTATATGGACACTAATAAAAATGCTTCTAACGTATTTACAATAACCGTTTACACCTCTGGCGATACTTACGTATTTAATAACGTTCATTATCAAACGATGATGATTAGTAATCCTACAGAACTTAAAGCGGCTCTTGATATTGACTACACTGTTAACGTTAATAACTTTGGTTTCTATAAACTTGATAATGATATTAAGTATACCGAAGCTATGCCGTTTAACTATACAGGCGCGGGATCTTCAATTAAAGATATTTCTTCTGGCGCAGGTTTCGTAGGTCAATTTGACGGTGATGGTCATACTATTAACTTTAATAATACTTGGATAGGTACCAACGGTAAATATTATGGTTTATTTGGTAACGTTAACCACTCAGGCGGTATTGTTATTCAAGCGCCTATCACCATTAAAAACTTTGCTATAACCAACGTTCAGGCTGGTGGTGTTCCGAGCTTAAGTTTATTTGGTAAGTATAGTAAAAACCATACCACTAACAGTTCACCTGTTGTTATTGAAAACATTTACGTTAACTCAATGGGTGACGTTCCTGCTGGTATTTTTATGCAAGCAGGTAATCAAGTTAAATACAATAACGTGTTTATCGATATGAGAAAGGGTAACAGTTTAGGTGCTTATTACGGCGGTATATTCTCTAACGATTTACGTCGTGGTGCCGCAACTATGGCAAACAACGTTACTAACTTTGTAACGTTAGGTAATCCTAAACATACTAACCTTGTAAAGACGAACGTTGACGCGGTTTCTAACAAGTGGGTTAAATCTACTCTTAATGACGATGGTCAAACTTACACTCACACTATTTATCACGGTGGTTGGAGTGGTCATAGTTTAGCTGCAGAACGTTATTTTGGTTACGCAGGTGGTAACAGGACTCACGGTAACGTTGTTTTAGTTCAAGGATTTAAGCCAATGTTTGCAGAGATTAACGTTAAGTACAATAAGAGCACAGCAATCCCCGGCGCTTACTGCGCAAACTGCGGAGAATACTTCACAGAAGATACTACGATTGCTAACTGTCCTACTTGTGTAGTTGACGATGCTCCCGTAGCGCTCACGGTTTCAAGTAACCTTTGGGATGTAACTGCTGCATACGTAACTGGATATACTGAACTTTCTACTGTAGATCCTGCAAAATGTTCTGCGGGTACGGACGGTGAATTAGTATTCTGGGGTGCATATCAATACGACTCAACTACTGAAATGTCTGATGCCTATACTGCAGATAGCTCAATCTTCGATTCCTTCCTTGGTGAAGACGGTGAAGGTTGTTGGACTGTTTCTGGTGGCATCCTTACATGGCAGGGTAAAGTTACTGCTTAAAACTAAATACAAAAGAAAGAAACGGCTCGTCCGTTTCTTTTTTTTCGACAAAATTTTTAAAAGTTAACTTAAAGTTAACTTTGATGTGTTTTAATTAAAATGGTATGAAATGTTTAGATTCAAAAACACTTAAAAATATGCTTATAGCAGGCGCTAATGAACTGAGCGCTAATATTAAAATAGTCAATGAACTTAACGTATTCCCAGTTCCCGACGGAGATACGGGTTTTAATATGCTCAAAACCGTTGAGGGTGGTATTAAAAATATTTCCGCTATTGAAAACGCAAGCGTTTTTGAACTTGCCTCTTCATTTTCAAGGGGCGCTCTTTTAGGCGCAAGGGGAAACTCAGGGGTTATCCTTTCTCAATTTTTTAAAGGTTTAGAAATAGGCTTTCAAGGTTTGCAAACTGCAAGCGTAAAAGACTTAAAAAACGCTTTTTCAAGCGCTGTTAAATTTGCTTATCAGTCCGTTCAAAACCCGGTTGAAGGAACGATACTCACGGTTCTTCGAGTTGCAACCGAATATGCGGTAAACACCGTTTCAGACGATGCTAACGTTGAAGAATTTTTCTCCGCTCATATAAATCAAGCATCAAAAACATTAATTGAAACGAAAGAGATGCTCCCGGTACTCAAAGAGTCTGACGTTGTTGATAGTGGTGGCGCAGGTTATCTATACATAATAGAAGGGTGGTATAAGGTATTAACCGGTGAAGAAATTTCAATCACTTTTGATAGCGTTGATCAAGAAACGACTAGTTCGGTTGACCTTTCGCTCTTTACAAGTGACGACGTTTTAACTTACGGTTACTGCACCGAATTTTTATTAAGACTTCAAAATTCAAAAGTAGATATTTCTTCTTTTGATGAAAAGGTTATAGTTTCCGAACTTGAAAGTTTAGGTGGCGATAGCATAGTTGCCTTTAAAACTGGCGATATCGTTAAAATTCACGTTCACGTTTTATCCCCTGGTAACGTTTTAAACGTTTGCCAAAAATACGGCGAGTTTTTAACGCTTAAAATTGAGAATATGACTCTTCAACACAACGAAGTTAAAAAGAAAACTCCGTCTAAAAAAGTAGGCGTTGTAACGGTAGCAAGTGGAGAAGGGCTTATTGAATATTTTAAGGAACTCGGCGCAGACGCCGTTATTAACGGCGGTCAAACTGCAAACCCGTCTATTGAAGATTTTATCAAAGCGTTTGATAACGTTAACGCTCAAAACGTATTAGTTCTTCCAAATAACTCAAACGTTATCTTAACGGCTCTTCAATCTGCAAAAATGTATCAAAACGCTAACGTTTTCGTTATCAACACTAAAACTATTCAGCAAGGTTACGTTGCCTTATCTTTAATTAACACCGAAGCGGAAGATTTATCTCTTCACGTAAGCGAGATTGAAGATATGCTCAATTGCGTAACTAGTATAGACGTTACTTATGCAGTAAGAAACTCTAGCGTAGACGGTGTTTCAGTAATAAAAGGCGATTTTATGGGAATTAGCGGTAAGCATTTGCTTGCAACTAGCCATGATAAAGTTACAACTGCAATTAAGGCAATTAAAGCCGTTCCTACGCTTGACGATAAAGAACTTCTAACCGTGTTTATCGGTAAAGACGTAAGTAGTGACGAGCGCGATCGTTTAGAGTCTTTAATCGCTGAAAACTTCCCCGATTTAGAGTACTCTCCGTACGACGGTGGTCAAGACGTGTATAGTTTTTTGATTTGTCTCGAATAATTTTAAGCCGTTATAAGCGTCGTTATACGTTGTTACTGCGACTTTTTAACACTTCGTTGACCGACTAGGTCTAACTCCGCGTTAAAAAATCTTGCGCCTCGTCTAACTTGCTTCTAACGTCTTAAAATGTCTTT
>JAZSBA010000138.1:0-14701 GCA_045602125.1 Christensenellaceae bacterium
CCCTTTCACGGCGGTAACACGAGTTCGAATCTCGTAGGGGTCACCACGAATAGCGCACACCTTGAAGGTGTGCGTTTTTTCGTGCTTCCCCCTACGAGATGAAGAACGTAGTTCGGTTATCTGCCGTAGGCAGTAACTAGCCAGGGGCCCCTTTGGGGTATGGCTGTATCTCGTAGGATTAAAACATAAATAGCAATCACGCTGTCCTTTTTAATTTCGTCGATATTGACTTAGAGATAACAATTTGTTAAAATAATATATTATGAAGATAATTGATTTATTAACTGAAGAAAAACTCACGCTATCGTTTGAAGTGTTTCCGCCTAAGGTTGAAAGTTCTTTTGATAGCGTTAAGCACGCTACTGAAGAAATTGCCAAGCTAAATCCCGCGTTTATGTCCGTTACCTACGGAGCCGGCGGTGGAACTAGCAAATACACGCTTGATATAGCCAAGAATATTAAAAACGCTTACGGCGTTCCCACCTTGGCGCATTTAACGTGCGTTTCGTCAACCAAACAAACGGTTAAAGAAAGAATAGAGGATATTAAGGCGTTGGGCATAGAAAACGTAATGGCGCTTAGGGGCGATATTTCTAAAGACCGTGAAAACGAAGACCGTTCTAAATGGGATTATCATCACGCTATCGACCTTATAAAAGAAATTAAAGACATTGCGCCCGATATGTGCATAGGTGGAGCGTGTTATCCTGAAATTCATCCCGAAAGTAAAGACCAAAAGGAAGATATTTTTTATCTTAAGCAAAAGGTTGACGCAGGTTGCGATTTTTTAACTACGCAAATGTTTTTTGACAACAATTTGCTTTACAACTTTTTGTATAAAATACGCGAGGCGGGTATTACCGTACCCGTAATGCCGGGCATTATGCCTATAACTAACGCTAACCAAGTGGAAAGGGCGGTAAAACTTTCGGGTTCGTTTATGCCACAGCGTTTCAAAAGTTTAGTAGATAAATTTGGAACTAATCCCGAAGGTATGAAACAAGCGGGTGTAATTTATGCAACCGACCAAATTATAGACCTTTTTGCAAACGGCATTAAAAACGTTCACGTTTACTCGATGAATAAGCCTGACGTTGCAAAAAGCATACTCGATAATCTTTCTTCAATATTAAACTAAAATGCAAGTAAAAATAAAAACGTACGAACTTCCGCCCATAGACGAGCATATAGCACTTCTTTACGCGGGTGTTAAAAAAGCAGAAGACGCGGATATAAACTTAATAAGAGATTGCGCTAAAGAATATTTACAAACGGCAGGTAAAGTATGCTATTTAATTTGTCCTATTGAAGTTAGTGCCGACCAAGTAAGTTTTACTTTTGCCAAAGTGAAATCCAAAAGTTTAAGCCAAAGGCTTAACGGTTGCAATTACGCGGTGGTTTTTGCAGGTACGATAGGGATTGAAATTGATAGGCTAATTAAAAAATACACTCTTTTATCGCCGAGTAAGGCGGTGATTTTTCAAGCCTTGGGCGCTGAAAGGATAGAGTGCCTTTGCGATATTTTTAACGACGAGGTAAACGACAGCGTAATTGGTAGCGGCGGAACTACTAAGCCTAGATTTTCCGCCGGATACGGCGATTTGCCACTTGAATTTCAGCGGGAGATCTTTAACGCGTTAAACCCACAAAAACACATTGGCTTATATTTTACCGAAAGTTTGATTATGGCGCCGTCAAAATCAGTTACGGCGATAATAGGAGTTCAGGCAGAAAGCGAGATTTTATTATGAACGTAAAAAACTATATTAAAAACAATCTTTTAATATTCGACGGTGGTATGGGAACGCTACTTCAATCAAAAGGGTTAAAAGTAGGCGAATTGCCTGAAAGGTTTAATCTTTCAAATCCAACTGCCGTACAACAAATACACAAAAGTTATTTTGACGCTGGTTGTAACGTTGTTACGACCAATACTTTTGGTGCTAATTCGTTAAAGTTTTCGCTTGAAGAGTTAGAAGAAATTATAAAATCAGCGGTAGAAAACGCTAGAATTGCTCAAAAAAACAGCCAAACTAATCAACCAAAATGGGTTGCGCTTGATTTAGGGCCTACGGGCAAGATGTTAAAGCCGTACGGCGACCTTGAGTTTGAAGATGCGGTTGACGTTTTTAGAAATACGGTAAGACTTGGCGTTAAGTATGGCGTTGACTTAGTAATTATTGAAACGATGAACGACTGTTACGAGACCAAATCGGCACTTCTTGCCGTTAAGGAAGAGTGTTCTTTACCGGTAATCGTTTCCAACGCCTTTTCAGAAGACGGAAAACTCGTAACCGGCGCAAGCCCTAAAATAATGGTTAACGTTTTAGAGGGGCTTGGGGCGGACGCTATCGGCGTAAATTGTTCCTTTGGTCCGGACAAACTTATGAACGTGGTAGACGAGTATATTAAATATTCGTCCCTTCCTATAATATTTCAGCCAAACGCAGGTATGCCAAAAGTTGTAAACGGAAAAACCGAATACGACGTTTCGCCCAAAGATTTTGCCGTTAGCGCGTTACAAGCCGTTCAAAAAGGAGTTAAAATAGTTGGCGGTTGTTGCGGAACTACGCCAGACCATTTGAAGGCGGTATGTGAGATATTAAAGGGTGTTAAACCATTAAAAACCACTAAAAAGAATTATTCTACGGTAACTTCTTTCGTAAAAGCGGTTGACTTTGAAAAAACCCCCGTTCTTATCGGCGAAAGAATTAATCCAACGGGCAAAAAGAAGTTCAAAGAGGCGCTTAAAAACCAAGATATAGACTACGTTCTAAAAGAGGGTATTAGTCAGCAAGAAAAGGGCGTTCATATTTTAGACGTAAACGTTGGGCTCCCTGAAATCGACGAAGTTGCAATGCTTGAAAAGGTTGTTTTAAGCCTGCAAGAAGTTTGCGATTTACCCCTTCAAATAGATACGTCTAATCCCGTTGCTATGGAAAGGGCTTTGCGCCTTTATAACGGCAAAGCGATGATAAATTCTGTAAGCGGTAAAGAAGAGAGTATGCAAGCGGTATTCCCTCTCGTAAAAAAATACGGTGGCGTGGTAGTTTGCTTAACTCTTGACGAAAACGGAATACCGCCAACGGCTACCGAGAGGGTAGAAATTGCCAAAAAGATTATAGGTGTAGCAAAATCATACGGCATCGATAAAAAGAACTTAATTTTTGATCCGCTAGCGTTAACTATAAGCGCCGATAAAAATTCGGCTAAAGAAACGCTTAAAGCGGTTAAAATTATCAGCGAAAAACTAAAGTGTAAAACTTCGCTTGGCGTGTCGAACGTTTCTTTTGGGCTTCCCAGCAGAGAAATTATCAACAGTAACTTTTTCACTATGGCTCTTAATTGCGGTTTAAGCGCAGGCATTATGAACCCTTACGCTGAAGATATGCTAAAATCATATTATTCTTATCTTGCTTTAAGCGGGCTTGACGAAAGTTTTGACGGCTATATTAATTTTGCAAATTCTTTACCTAAAAAAGAAGTGGTAGAGGTGAAGATAGAGGGCGATAGCAAAGATAAATCGCTTGAAAAAAGCGAACTTCAAACGGCTATAATAAAGGGCTTAAAAAACCAAGCGTACAAAATTACTAAGGAACTATTAAAAAACCAAAAACCGCTTGATATAATAAACGGCGAAATAATACCGGCGCTTGATTACGTTGGCGTTGGATTTGAAAACAAAACGGTGTATTTGCCCTCGCTACTTATGAGTGCTGAAGCCTCGAAAGTTGCTTTTGATGCCGTTAAAGAAGAAGTGTCGTCTTCTAATCAAAACAAGGGAGTATTCGTGCTCGCTACGGTTAAAGGCGATATTCACGATATAGGTAAAAACATAGTTAAACTGTTGCTTGAAAACTACGGTTATAAAGTTATAGACCTAGGGCGCGACGTTGAGCCTAAATTTATCGTAGACGCGGTAGTTAAATATCAAGCGCCTATGGTGGGGCTATCTGCATTGATGACGACGACTGTTCCTTATATGCAACAAACTGTTAAACTTATAAAAGAAATAGCGCCTTGGTGTAAAACGATAGTTGGAGGTGCGGTTTTAACTGAAGACTATGCAAAATCTATCGGTGCGGATAAATATTGTAAAGATGCTATGGAAGCCGTTCGTTACGCTGAAATCGTTACTAATAAATAAAAAGCGGCCTAACTACTTTCCTTGGGGCGATGGCGATTGCCCGTGGGATATAAAATTATTTTTTTGTTTTGACAGAGATTGTCATATATTGTTTGTTAGAATTTTATCGTAAACTAAAAAGTAAGGAGAAAAAATAACGCATAAAAACAAAAGGCTTGGGTTTAAACCAAGCCTTTTTAATATTCTATTCTACCGAGCAAATAATCAACGCTTACGGAAAACATATCGGCAATTTTAATAAGCATATCAAAATCACACTCTCGTTCGCCGTTTTCCCAATATGAAATTAAGCGCACGGACACGTTCAATCTTTCAGCAAGCGTGCCCCTTGAAAAATTGTTTTCAATTCTCAATGATTTTAAGCGTTCACTAAATTTGTTTCCCATAATTTAATTTTAGAACAAAATGTTCTATTTTGCTTGACTTGGAACAAATTGTTCCATATAATAATTATATGCGAAAGCAAAATTTATATACGTAGGGAGAAAGCAGATGAATAAAAATACTAAAACAGTGTTGGCGGCTATACTTGCAATATGTATGCCAATTATAGGAATCCCCGTTCTTTTAGTCGTATTATTAAAAAACGATAAAAACGGTGCGCAGGCGCAATCAAACACAGCACAAAGCGTTTCTTATCAAGAAAAAGCAGAAACTAAAGGAGAGAACGTTGAAAAACAGTCGTATACTCCGAACACTAAACAAGTTTCTAATTTAGGGAAAACCCCAAGAGAAAAAGCGTTAGCAGATAATAAAAAATTTAGTTTAATATTCTTAATCGTTGCTATTGTTTCAGCAATTTTAAGTATAGTGTTTGATAAAATTGACGGAGATGAGACGGGAGTGGCGGCAATGATTTTTATGTGGGTGTTCTTGTTAGGTCTTGGCGGGGTTATCTTGATTTTAAGTGATAAAAAAAGAATTAAACGTTCGTATTGTCCGTATTGCGGTGAAAAGTACGATTATGAAGAAGACATTGCTTGGGAAGTTTCAAACGTAACGGTATCTAATAACGATAAAAAAGCAGACGTTGAATTTCAATGTGTTTGTTCAAACTGCGGAGAAGAAACTACTTTTACTAAAAACTTTAGAGTTGCATATTTTCAAAATGGAAAATACGTAGAAAAAAATATTCAAGTTGAAGCAAAAAAATATTTCAAATAAAATTAAAAACGCTTGCGGGAGCAAGCGTGTTTCTTTATATTATTGAGTTACGGTAAACGTGCAGTAAGTGTCGCCCGTTACCTTTATATAATACGTAGCGTTTCTACTTGGCTTTATAGTTACGGTTTGACTGCCTTGCACGGTGTTACCGCGCGTAGCAACTAAATTTCTGTTTGAATCGTAAACGTAAACTACGGCTTTTTCACTCTTATCTATAGTGACGGTCAAGTTACTCGTCGTGTTCCCGTTACTATAATAATAGTAAGTTTCATGACTAGGATCGTGTGATTCAACGGGCATTTCGTAATTAAGCTTGGTGTAAACTGCGTCATTAAAGCTCGTTCCTATTCTGCCTTTTTCCCAATTGTTGGCATCGAACGCGTTGCCAAGCGCTAAGCCCGTGTAAGGGTTGTTATACCTTGCTGACGGAGCGTAACCAACTTCCGTTGAAATTGCCTCCCATTTACCTTTTGCGTTTCTTTGAAGGGTAGTTTTATATACCGGATAAATCGGAGTTCCAACGGGGATTTCAGGCGACCAGCCGTTTCCTAAGAAAAGACTCGTGCTGTATAGATAATAAGTATCGTCAGACCCGTCGGGGAATTTAAGGATAAATTCAACGTTGTTAGAATCGGTGCTAAGTTCAAAGAACTCGTTAATTCTATCAGACTGCCAAAGGTCCATGCTACCAAGTTGGTTAGCGTCACGATAGGTTATATCTTTACGCTTTTGAATTTCGTTTACTAAATAAGAGTTTTCAGTATTAAGACCAACGTTTTGAGTTTGGTTTCCAGAAACGTAAGTTCCGTTGAGAACTTTTTCAATTAAAAGTTTATGGTTGTTACCGTACTCGCTTTGGTTAGGAAGATCGTCCGCTCCTTCCCACGGCATTACGATAACGTTAATGTCAAGCCCAACGTCTGCTGACGTTGCTTCGTTATAAACCCATTGGGCAAAAACCTTAGGCGTTCCAAACGAGAACACAAGAGTAATAGCAACGACTAAAACCAGGGCGAAATACTTTATTTTACGCATCTTCGCCACCGCCTTCGCCACTCGGCTTGTTTTTTCTACCTTCCTTATAGAAAGTAAGGGCTTTTTCATCAATCTCGCCGTTTTCAACGAAAATCTTTACTCGCTCGTATTCTCTTTTCAAAATATAATTATCCGCAATCGGCATTAACACTAAAGAAACGAGTAAAAGGATAATACAAATAATACCTGCGGGAGATTGCATAAAGTATACGAAACTTCCGACGTTAGGAATTCTTTCTCCACGATAAATACTTCTCATTTGAGAGTATTTTACGGGATAGGTGTCGGGATAATGAACGGCGTCGCCTTGAAGAAGGAAATGGCGTTCGTTGGGGTGCTCTTCGTTAGGCTCTTCAATTCTTATTATACGGTGGATAAGTAACGCGCCCGTGATATGTTCGTAAACTACGATATCGTAAAGTTTTAAATCTTCTTCTTTTGGAAGTTCGTGAAGAAGCACGACGTCGAATAATTGAAGTTGATCGTCAAGTTCGTGATCAAAAAGATACTTGTTGTTTTCGTACTTTTCAGACATCGAAGTCGACGCGATAACCTTAATAGCGGGAAGGGTGTCAACCTTCATATCGCCCCTGCAACTTGAAATGCTAGTAATTATTAAAAGCACGGCTAAACAAGCGCATAAAGTTATGGAAGCAATCTTCTCGATTAATTCCATAATCCTACCCGCTTTCGTTTGCGCTTTATTGAGTTTTTTAATTAATCTTTCCTTTATAGCAGAGTCTTCAAGCCCGTTTGTGATTATAATTCCTTTTTGTTTTCCGATATAACATATCATAAAAGAAAACAAAGCGGTAAGGGCAATAAAAACTATTAAACAAAGGAAAAATACGTATAATTCAAACCCAGTCATACTAGTTTCCTTTTAAAGACAATAGAACGGCACAACAAAAAAATTGCGCCGTTCCTATATATCTTAAAATTTTGCACTTAAAAAGTAATTATAAATAATTACGCAATTTCGCTAATAGTGATAACGATAGTGTAATCTTTTAATGCGTTGTGGAACGCGTCGTTCTTTGCCTTAGTGTCAAGAGTAACGGCAGCAAGATAAGACAACCAACGATTTGAGCTGCAGAGATAGAGGTGTTTTTGCATGGTTGAGCATTGCCTTCGCCGTCTGGGTTAAGTGCGATTGTGTTTTTTGCTTTAACCGTAATAGGAGCAGCGCCTTCGTATTTAGCACCATCTAAAGAGGTGGTTTTAAGCGTAACGGTTGCTATCATTTTAATACCGTTAGTTGCAGTAGTTTCATCAGCACCGGGGTTTTCAGTGAAGTTAATTGTAAAACTACCAGAGCCTTCTAATTCTGCTACGTATGAGCCTGCATCATCAACTATAAACGCAACGCTATTAGGAGTTGCAGAAATAGTACCTTTGTTACCAGAAGTAACGACTTGAGCCATTTGAACTTCACGAGTTACTTCCAAAGAAGCGGTAGTGCCTTGAGAGTAGTTCCATGCTGCGTATACGCCACCGATTGTTACGATGAGCGCAATCGCGATTAACGTGCTTAATTTTTTCATTTTAAAATCCTCCTAAATTTTCACGAGTTTTTCGTGAGCAAGATTATAGCCTTATTATAAATAATAACTTTCTAAAAATCAAGTGTTTTTAATATTTTTTATTAAACGGCTTGAAAAAGCCTTAACAAGATAGTATAATAGGCGTATGATAAAGATAATTTTAATCGTTATATTAGCAGTTTCTCTTATAAATTTTATAGTTTACGGCGTTGATAAGTTAAAAGCTAAAAGCGGAGCGTTTAGAGTGCCGGAAAAAGTGCTACTTAGCTTGTCCTTTTTAGGTGGGGCGCTCGGCGGAATTTTGGCAATGAATTTGTTCCGCCACAAAACCAAGCATTGGTATTTTTGGGTTGTTAACGTTTTAAGTTTAATTATCCATATCGCCGTGCTAGGTTATTTTTTTCTTATATCAATAAAAAAAAGCCCGCTATAAGCGGGCTTTTTTAATAAAATTAACACTTAATAGACCATAAACGCTTGCATTATTAATTTTAGTGTGCTATCATAGACTAAACATTTGTGAAAACTATGTGAAAACTAGTATAGTAATAATAAAATTTACAAATATTATCTTACTAAGGAGACGTGAATTATGGTCATAAAAATGGGTAATTTTTGGTACTTTTTTTGGCTTGTTTTATCAGCTGGCGCAATAGTTGGCTTATATTTTGGGCTTAGAAACAGAAAGACTAGAACTCAAAAAATAGTTTTATTTTCTTTTTTGGCGTTCGGACTTTTTTTGCACTTTTTAAAAGCGTTTATTCCACCTTACTCGGTAGACGAATCGCGTTTGCTAAGAGATTCTTGGTTCGTTAACATTTGCGGTGCAAATATTGCTCTTTTTCCTTTTATATATTTAATGAAGAGCAAAAAAGCAAAAGAATATATGTTCTACGTTGGCGTGTTAAGTGGGCTTATAGCGTTATTCTATCCGCAAGAGCCTTTGGCAAAGGCTGATCAAATGGGCGAAACGTTGGATATTATAAGATTTTACTATCATCATTGGATGGTAATGGCAATTCCGCTTTTGATGGTACTACTTAAACATCACACGCTGTCTTGGAAAAGAGTTTTATGCGCGCCCGTCGGCGTACTCTTATTAATGCTCTTTATCATACTCAATCAATTCTTCCAAGCCGAGCTCGGCTTTATATCAATTAGGGGAGCGCAGGGCTTTGACCATGCTTTACACACCGATTATTGGGAAGCCTTCTACGACGTTAACTGGAAGAACACTTCCTATATCTACGGCCCAGATTTACCAGACTCGATAGGAAAGGTTTTTGCAATCTTCTGCCCAGACTTTTTCAAGACCGTTCCCGTTGGTCCTTACGCAGGGCAAGAAAAGTATTGGCCGTGGTTCTGGATGATTTTCCCAGCGTTTATTTTAATAACGCCACTTGCTTTCGGCTTGTGTATGATTTTCGATCACAAGAACTTTGCAAGCGATATGAAAACTTATTACGGCAAGGTTAAAACTTTTATTTTAAACTTTAAAAACCGCAAAGATAAAGCGGAAGAAACTGAAAAGACTGAATAAAAACAAAAAGCCCGTTTGCGATTTCGCAAACGGGCTTTGTTTTATTCAACTTCTTCGTAATAATAAGAGTAATCTATTCCTTTCATAAAGATTTCTCTATCGTTTATTTTATCGGTATGCGCGCCTATAAGCAGTTGTTTTATCTTACTGCCGTCAACCACGCTAAGTTTCATCGCTTCAAGATAATCTTTTTTATCGATTAAACTCCAATCAACGCATTTTGAAAGGTTCTTTTTTAGCATTAAATCAAGCCAAATCCTTGTACTTCTACCGTTTCCTTCTCTAAAAGGGTGAGCAACGTTCATTTCAATATACTTTTGCGCTATCTCTTCAAAAGTGTTTTCAGGCATTTTTTCTATTGACGAAAGCGTTTGGTCTAGATACGCAATATTTGCAAAAGTAAAACCGCCTTTTGCAATATTAACCGTTCTTATTTGCCCTGCAAAATCGTAAAGCCCACCAAAAATATACGAGTGTATTTGTTTTAATCCCGTAATCGTTCCAATTTCGATATGGTTTATAGTTTCGTTTTCAAAAAGGGCGTACGCCTTAGATTTACTTTGTTCGTCTAACGACGTGCCCATATTTTTTATCCAAGCTATAAACGTTACGCTTTTTTTATTTGGAATAGTCGCCATAAGAATATTTAATCCATCGTTACAAATAACGTCGGTCGAATATTTCTTACCGTCTTTAGCGGTTATTTTCAGTTGTCTACAAATTGAAGACAACTGAGGGTTTCTTCTCTTTATTGCGTTCCAATACTTTCTCGGAGAGTTGCTTATTCCAAGCGCTTCGATAACGTCAACGGCACAAATCCACCACTTTGACGTTTCGTTGTTCCAAACCGAACGAACGGGAATATTATTAAAAAATCGTATTGAAGTTTTTTGTATCATAATCTCTCCAAGCGTTATCTATATATTATTTTAACATTTTGTGCCAAAAACATCAATCTATTTTTATAATTTAATTAAAACGCCCGTTTGCGAAATCGCAAACGGGATTAATTTTATTTTTCTTTTACGTTATGCTCTTTTAAAAACTCGCTTGAATAAGTAAGTTTTCCAAGCGCGTTACAGCGTGAACAAAGTTTTTCTGCAAGTTCTTCTTTAGAGAGAGCTTGATTTTTGAGTTCGGAGTATAAAATTGGCTCGTCAATTAAGAATACTTTATTGTTTTTGTTAAAGTAGGCAATATAAATAGGAACGTCGATTTGATTTTTTAAAGCGTATTCTCCAAGCATAATAAAACCACCGAAAAATCCGTCTAAAACTTCTTTGTAGCCATCGTCTGACTTTTCGGGGAAAATCATAATATTATCCCCGTCTTTCAACGCCGAAACGCTCTCTTTTAAAGTTTTGGCAAACCTTGCGTCTTTATACGTTGAAATTAAGTTAAGCCCGCTGTAAAAAAGATTAGTAAGAGGGGAGGCAATCAAGCAAAAAAGCCTTGCTAAAAATAAATTCCAATGCTTTTTCTCGTGAAAATACACTCTCGACTGGTACTTATACATTTTTATAAGCCCCGAGTTCATCTCGTGAGCGCCCCAAAACCTTACAGGCTTATTAGAATAAATTTCAAAAGTCATAGGGGAGTCGGTTCCTTCGTGATTGCAAAGGATAACTCCGCTTTTTTCTATTTCTTTGCCAAGGTAGATAAAGGTGGGCTTTTTATATCTTATTTTAGTTAGTTTTTTTAAAAAGCGGAAATACCACTTTCTTTTGTTTTTAGTTTTCTTCATACCTTTATTATATTACTGCGAAGTAAATTTAAGGTTAACTAATCGTTAAGTCTTTGTGAAAAAAATAAAATGCTCTATCGAAACCTATAATTAAGAATAGGTTAAGATAGAGTAACATAAATAAAAAAACCCGTCGGCATATATGCTCGCGGGCTAAAAAGTGAATCGTTTTGCCGTATAGGGGGTGGTAGGCAAAACTAAATCTTACTCATTGAGTATAATAAAATAAAAAATTAAAGTCAAGCAAAAAACCGTGATAACTGCGTGAAATTTTAATAATTTGTTGCAAGTAAAATTTTGTTATGATATACTTAATAAGTAAAATAAATTTATTAAGGATAAATTATGATTAACTTAAAAGATTTTATTAAAGGCGACGAAGTATTATTTACTAAAACTTTTCAAGAAGCGGTAGATTATGCAAGCGCTAAAAAGGAAACTTTATTTATTCCATCGGGCGAGTATTTGCTCGGCACGGTTGAACTTAGGAGCGACACTTCTATTTTGTTTGAAGACGGCGTTAAACTTTTAGGCTCTAAAAATCTCGACGATTTTTACGCTGACGAATTTTTAACCGAGCCTAGATACCAAGACGTTTCGCATAGTAGTTACACTAAGTCAATGTTTTATGCGTCTAACGTTAAAAATATCTGTTTAAGGGGTAGAGCCGTTATCGATATGCAATCGGTGTGGGAAGACGAGAATAAACGTGGCGCTTTCCACCGTGGAGCAAAGCCGATCGCTATTAAAAATTCTGAAAACGTAACTATAACCGACCTTCAAATTTTAAACGCAACCGACCTTGCTATGTTATTTGGCAGATGCAAGCACGTTTTCGTTCGCGGAATTTATATGAGAGTTCATATTGACGGCATTTCGCCTGACGGTTCTGAAAACGTTATTATTTCAGACTGTAATTTATTCTGTGGCGACGATGCTATCGTGTTTAAAACTTCTCTTTACGACGGGGAAGTTCACCATTGCAAGCATATAACCGTTTCTAACTGCGTTATCTCTTCAAGGTGCAACGCAATCAAGTTCGGCACGGAAACTACCGGGGATATGAAATATATCACTATCTCTAACTGCACGATATATAACGTTAGATGCACGGGTATTTCAATCGAATCGATTGACGGCGCTAATTTAGAGGCCATCAACATTTCAAATATTATGATGGAAAACGTTACTTGCCCTATATTTATGGTGTTAGGCAAGCGTATGAGAGCGCCCGAAGGAACTCCTATCGGCTCTATTAAAAATATTACTTTATCTAATATTTTTGCAGACAATAATAACGAAAGATATAAGTCGATTGACTTTTGGTATCCTTCAATTTGTGATGGTAGCGAATATCAAACGAATAACTCAATAACGAGCAACATCGTAAATATGACGCAAAACGCTTTTGAAAACGTAACTCTTTCAAATATTCACTTAAAAGTTTTAGGCGGAAAGAAACTTTCTGAAAGTGGATTTACCGCTAACCCTACGGGATATGCTGACGGCGCTATGTTTGGCGAAGTTCTCCCCGCATACGGCTTGTACGTTAAAGGCGTTAAAAACGTGGTTATGAGCAACGTAACTGCGGAAACCATTAAACCTGATGAACGCCCCGATATTATAGTAGTTGATTAAAATGATAAAATAAAAGACTAACGAAAATTTTCGTTAGTCTTTTTTATTAGTTTTGAGAGCCGGTTGGATCTATAATACTATAACCAACGTTAACTAAGTGATCGGCAACTCTTTCAAGTCCTGCTACCGTAGAAGAGAAGTACGGGCTTAACTCTACTTTGCAACTGCCTTCTGTTAAACGAGAGAAGTGGTTTGCTTGAAGGGTGTCTTTTTGATCGTCTACTAATTCTTCAAGCTTGGAAAGTTTGGGAAGAACGCTACTATCTAATTCTTTAAAAGCCTTTTCAGAAACTTTGAACATTTCATTTACGGCTTTTTTCATTTGCTTTATCTCTTCAGTTGCTTTATCTGAAAACTTTAAGCCTTTTTCCTTCATTTCAATTCCGATTTCGTGGAAGTTCTCGGCGTGGTCGCCAATTCTTTCAACGTCGTTTAAAACGTGGAAATATCCACCGATTATAGCTTCGTCTTTTTGCTCTATGGACGTAGATGAAAGTTTTATAAGGAAGTTTGTAAGCGAGCGGTTAGTAAAGTCGATTATCTTTTCGTTTTCAACAAGTTTATCGTTATACTCTAAAGAGCCTGATTCCATAGCGTCAAAACATACGCCGAAGTTTTCTTTAACGCAGTCCATCATATAGTTGATTTCTTTTTTAACTTGCATAAGAGCAACTGACGGCATCGTTAAAAGTCTATCGTCAACGTATTTTAACGTTAAGCTTTCGCTCGGCGCTTTATTATCCTTGATAATCTTTTCAGATAAATAAACGAGTTGTTTTACGAAAGGCAATAACATAAGCGTCGTGCTTACGTTGAAGATTACGTGGAATAACGAAACTCTCATTTGTAAAGACATAACGTCGCTTCCCGGGAAGCAGTTAATAAGTAGAGCAACAACGTGGTCTTTAAATATCCATATTATTGCTGTAAAAATCGTCGTTCCTATAACGTTGAATAAAAAGTGAATAAGCGCTACGCGTTTTGAGTTTGCGTTTGCCCCGATTGATGCAAGGAGCGCAGTAACGCACGTTCCTATATTAGCGCCAAGCACTATAAATAATGCAAGGTCTAACGGTAAAACCATAGAGCCAACCATCGTAATTACTACGCCGGTTGCTGCTGATGAACTTTGAATTAAAGCGGTAAATATTACGCCTATTAAGATAAGAAGTATCGGAAAATCTACTACTTTGAAAATTCCTATAAAAAGTTCTTCTACTAAATCGTTTTTGAACGCTTGCTCGCTACTCATTATGCTAAGACCTATAAAGATCATACCAAGCCCGCAAAACAAGTTTCCTATATTTTTTACCTTTTGAGATTTGAAAAATCCCATCATAACGCCCGTGAAACCTAAAAGATACATCGCCATTTCAATATAGTCGTTTTTAAGCGCTACTAATATACCGGTTACCGTAGTACCAACGTTTGCTCCCATAATTATGGGAACTGCTTGCATAAGCGTCATAACCCCCGCGTTTACAAGACCTATTACCATAACCGACGTTGCCGATGAACTTTGAATTATCGCCGTAACCCCCGCGCCGATTCCAACGCCTGAAAACCGATTACCGCTTATTTTTCCAAGCAATTTTTTCATACCGCTTCCCGCGCTCTTTTCTAACGCGTCGCCTAGAAAATTCATACCTACGATGAACACGCCTACGCCCGCAAGAAGCCAAATTAAGTTTCCAATTAAGTTTACAATCTGTTCTCCCGTCATACAATTTCTCCTTTGATTGTATATTAAATTCATTTTCTCTTATCAATTTACCAAAAATATTATAGCATTATAAAATTTTCAAGTAAAACGTTTGATAGGGTTGACAGGTTATATTTTAAATAGTATAATCTAATAAAGTTTATAAGAATTTTATATAGGTTTATAA
>JAZSBA010000139.1:0-4651 GCA_045602125.1 Christensenellaceae bacterium
GTAAAGCCAACTGTTATAGTTTTAGGTATAAATTTAATGAGTGTTCCAACTCTTAATACGCCCATGAGTATTAAGATAATACCCGCCATAATCGTAGCTAAAACTAAGCCTTCAAGTCCTTTAGTTGCAACGATGCCTGCAACGATAGTTGCAAATGCGGCGGTAGGACCTGAAATGTTTACTTTACTTCCGCCAAATAAGGCGATAACAAAGCCTGCAAAAATAGCGGTGAACAACCCTTGTTCGGGGTTTACGCCCGACGCTATTGCTAACGCAATAGATAAAGGAAGCGCAATAATTGCAACGATAACGCCTGCAATAATATCTGAAAGTAAATCTTTTCTAGTGTACCCTTTAAAACAGGTTAGAAGTTTGGGCTCAAAAGTTTTCATTAGTATCTCCATTGTTGAACTAGAAATATTATACTAATATTATAAAATTAAAGCAACTTAATTTTAATGAAAATTAAAAATCGTCTAAAATAACGTTGTCGATCAGGTTTCCTTTCATTTGTAAACTTCCCTTTATAACTATATCGTTTTCAATTAGCCAAACTTCCCCTTTTTTAACTGGGCTTAAAACCACGTTTATAACGTCTCCTAAAAAAGATTTTAAGTTAGCCGTTTTTTCGTAAAAATTAGAAGTTACGATTTCTTTTAAATCCGCTCCTAAACTTGCGTTTTCAAAAAAAGCAAGTGAAAGTAAATTTTCATTAATTTCTCGATATGTTTTTTCAAGGTTACTCTCTATAGAGAGTAGTTTAACTTCGCTAGATATAGACCAAGTTTCTTTTATAATAGTTTTAGTAACCGTTTTATATCGTTTCACGGCGGTTAAAACGTCGGAAAAATACACCTCGTCTAAAACGTCTGAATAGCAAAGTTTTCGAGTGTTTATATCGTATAAAAACACGGCGATTTTAACCCCTTTTAATAAAACCGCAATAAACCCGTCTAAAAACTTAATTTCATAGTCGTTTGGGATAAACGGAAGGGTTTTAACGTCACTCAAATATCCGTCTAAAAACATCTTAACGTCGCCGCCCGTAATCACGGTTAGTAAAACTTCTCCAAAACTAAAACCTTCGCTTTTTTGAAATATGATTTTTGTCGGCAAACTCTTTTTAAGAAGAAAAACGGGATAGTATAAAAACCCGTTTTCAACCTTAAAAACACGCAAATATTCGCTCGTTTTATTTCCGTAGACGGGATAATATAAATTGTTCTTAGGCAAGAATTCCAAAAATTTGGAGTTTTCTTTCGCTTGAATTAGTTTTAGATTGCCGTCAATCTCTCCAACGTATATTCCGTTAATTTTTAAGTGGCAGGGGATATTTGATAAAAAATAATTGTTTTGCATATATTATTTTACTGTTTGGGCTTTGTAAAAATTACAAATTGCTAAATTTACGAATAGAACCCATCTTAAAAAGTGATATAGTACAAAATTTGAGTGATATTGTTATAACGCACGTCTACTTAAATATAGTATAATAACATAGTTATAATGGAGTACTGTGGACTTTCTTTATGGAAAGTCGCGTGCTATAAAAAGTTGCACTAGCAAAGAGTAGGGGCTTTAGTGAGGGCAACGAGGTGAACGATGTTAGAACTTATAAACGTAAAAAAGATTTACAAAACTAGTGCGGGAGACGTTGCGGCTCTTGACGGCGTAAGTATCCGTTTTCCAGAAACGGGTATGGTTTTCGTTACCGGTAAATCAGGCAGTGGTAAGACCACGTTACTTAACGTAGTAGGCGGGCTTGACGGTATTGACTCTGGCGAAATTGAAGTTTACGGAAAGAAGTTTTCCGAATTTACTCCGTCTGAGTACGATAGTTATAGAAACACCTTAATTGGTTTTATTTTCCAAGAATACAATCTTCTTCCCGACTATAATATCGAAAAGAACGTCGGAATTGCAAACGAGCTTCAAGGCGTTGAGATAGAAAGTGAAAAAGTTAAAGATATTCTTCACAGCGTTGACATTGATAATTATGAAGGAAGAAACCCCAACCAATTTTCGGGTGGTCAAAAGCAACGTGTAGCGATTGCGAGAGCGCTTATTAAAAACCCCAAAATTATCATGGCGGACGAGCCTACGGGCGCGCTCGATAGCGTTACGGGTATTCAAGTAGTTGAAGAACTCAAAAGGCTTTCTAAGGAAAAACTCGTAATCGTTATTTCCCACGATTTAGAGCTTGCTAATAAGTACGCCGATAGAATTATTAGGCTTGTTGACGGTAAAGTCGTTGAAGACTTTTCTCTTCAAGACGTTGAAGTTAAAGGCAACGTTTTTGAAGACGGCAACGTTTTAACGGTAAAAACCGGTAGCGATTTAACTGAAGAAGAAACCAAAAAATTAGTTGGAGCAATTAAGAATAAAAAGGCAATTAAATTTACGCAAAGCGTAAGCGCCAAAAAGAAAATACCAACCGATTCTTCCAAAATTAAAAATTCAGGTGAAAAAGTTGAACTTATAAAGAGTAAAATGAAGTTCACGAGCGCCGCTATGCTCGGTATTAAGTCTTTAAAGGTTAAACCTTTAAGATTGATATTCACCATTTTATTATCCGCGGTTGCATTTGCGGTATTCGGGGTGTTTGATACTATTGCTTCTTACGGTAGAGCGGCGGTTATTTCCGACCTTTTAAGAAGGGGAGAATATTCTTCTATCGCGTTAAGCGGAGAGTACGTTACCGATTCCGGCCACACTATGAACGTCAATTTTAACGATGGTGTTATAGCCGAACTTGAAGATAAAACCGGTTTTGGCTTTAAACCCGTTTACGGCATTAAAACTTTCGTTTCGGATGAACTTTCAAGAACGTCTGACTTATATACGATAGGAAATATCGAGAATAAAGGCATTGGTGAAAAATCAATGGGCAAAGGATATTATAGGGCGGCGGTTAGCGGTGTTATAGAGTTTAGCGAAAGTGATTTAGATCAATTTGGCAACATTGAAAAATACGGCTATTATCTCGTTGGTAACGGAAGATTTCCTAAATATAACGCATCTCCAGAATATATCGAGGTTGCAATATCTCAATATCTTGCCGAATCTATAATGTATCACATAGGCGAAAATAGTCCCTTCTTTGGAAACGATAAGAGAATTAACACCATAGAAGATTTTATTGACGTAGAGTTTAAGATTTCAGGCGTCAATATGTCAAATAGCGCTCCTAAGTTTAAAATCGTTGGCGTATATAACTGCGGTAGTATTCCTAAAGAGTACGACGTTTTAAAAGGTGTTTTTGATAAACAAAAAGAAAAAGACAACGAGTATCAATCGCAAAAAGACGCTTTAAACGCATTATTATCGTCTAGCGTTCAAAGAGTGTTAATGGTTGCCGAAGGCGAAGCGCAAAGGGCGTTAACTAGACTTAATAAACCCGTTGCTTTTTACGACGAGCCTGCTACTTACGTTGTAGACGATATTTATAAAGACGAAAGTATTCCTTCAGCAAAATATAATTACAGTTATTTCTTTACAAACGATACGATTCCTGCAAATAACGTAATTATGTTCGATACTTTGGGTAAAGAACTTCCAGAAGGTGAAAGAACTTACGTTCTTAACGATAACGAAATCTTAGTTCATATAAGCGACTTTAGAAACTTATTTATGATAGAGCGTTATTCAAGGGAAGTAGACTCTAAATTTAGTTCTTATCTCATGGATTTATCTAACAATGGTAGTTATACCGAAGATGAACTTAGAGAAAAATTAAATCTTTGCTTTAGTATATCAAACGCAGCTTTAAAAAAGATGTACGGTGAGCAAGAGTTTAGCGGTAAAGATATGTTTAGAAATCTTACTTTTTCTAAAACTCTTTCCGCAAACGACGAAGTTATTAAGAACGACTTAAAAGTAGTTGGCGTATATTACGGAATGAGTCGTATGAATCCGTCGGATAGAACTTACGATCCTTTAGTGGCAAATAAAAAATCTCTTGAAAACATAGGCGTTTATACTGGTCAAGGTTATTATGCTTACGCTTTAGGTCTTGAAGCTAACTCCAATACTAAAGCTTGCAAATTCGTTGCTGAAAAACTTACCTCAAACGAGGGGCTTGGCTATATTTGGTATGGAAACAAGACTTTAGATATTTTATCAGCTAACGAGCAAATGATTCTTCAATTTACCGATTTATTCTTATACGCTGCGCTCGTTCTTGCGCTTTTCTCGATATTTATGCTCTTTAACTACATTTCAACGAGTATCGTATCAAAGCGTCAATCGATAGGTATTTTAAGGGCGCTCGGCTCAAATAGTGGAGACGTGTTTAAAATGTTTATCACAGAATCGGTAATAATTTCCGTAATCAACGGAATTTTAGCAAGTATAATAGCGTTTATCGCTTGCGTATGCGTAAACGTTTATATTCGTGAGTTTATGCAACTCGGCATCAACTTTGCAATTTACGGAATACGTCAAATCTTATTTATATTCCTAATAAGTTTAGTTACCGGCGTAGCATCGTCTATCATCCCGATTATAAAGATAGCGAGAGAAAAGCCTGTAGATTTGATTCGTCGCCCATAATTTTAATCCGTTATAAACTGCGTATTTCTGTGTTAACTGCCAAGTGTGTACGACTACAATGACCAAAAAGGTCTATTGTATCCGTCCCCACTTGTCGAGC
>JAZSBA010000140.1:0-2022 GCA_045602125.1 Christensenellaceae bacterium
TTTAGTAATAAGCAAGTGAACGTTAAATTCTACGTTGGATTTTAGTATGATAAGTTTATCTATACTATAAACGTTTTCTCTTTCACTTAAACGCTTTAATCTATTCACACTGCAACTTATTGAAAAATCACTAATTACCAAGACGTTTTCTTTGCCATCAAAAATTTGTGTTGCACTTATATAAGGCGAGCCAACAACTCTGATTTCAGGTTTGCTTTTATCAACGATATTAACGGTAAACGTGCCGGACACCATAACCACTAAACACAATATTGCAGTTGTTATAAATTTTCTTCCACGAACGTTAAATATTCCGGCAACCAAAACTGCAAGAAAATAGAACACGAGTGCAAATACGCCAAAGGTAAAACCACCAAATAAAAAGATATTATAATCAAGTATTCCCACTATAAACGCCATAAATTCTAGCAAGTAGTTAACCGGTATCAACAAAAAGCCCAAAGTTGTTATACCTGCCAAAAGTGTGCATATCAGCAAGAATATAAATATAAAACTTGCAACGGGCAAAAATAAAACGTTCATAAATACCGAAATTATTGAACATTGTCCAAACGCATATAAACTTATTGGAACGGAAAATATTTGAGATGAAAGTGCCGTAGAAAGTGCACTTGCAATTTTGTTTGGTAAAAATTTAAGCCAACGTGTAATTGTTGAAGACAACGTTACTATTCCGATAACAACGGCAAACGATAATTGAAAACCAACGCAAAATAGATTTATTCCGTCAATTAGCAAAATTATAGAAGCAGATATTCCTATGGCACTCAAAGGGTCGTAACGTTCACCAAAACACTCGCACAAAAGCATCACCGAGCACATAATAAACGCCCTTAAAGATGAAGCACTAAAGCCACAAATACCCGAGTAAAACAATAGCGTTAAAGAAGTTATTATAACCCTTATAATTTTGTTGCAATTTAATTTCTTAAGCACGAAAGTTAAAGCAACAGCCAAAACGCCAATATGCAAGCCAGATACGGCAAAGATATGTGCCACACCTGCATTACGAAAACTTTGCAAAGTATCTTCTTCTATAAAAGATGAATCACCCGTGAGCATTGCGTAGGCTATTGGAAAACTCTTTTCACTTAAGTTTTCTTTAAGAACGTCTCTCATAAAAAGATTAACCTTTTCAAACAGAGTAGTTTTATAGCCAACAACGTTTACGTCGCTATCGTTAGCGTAGGCATAATATTTAATACGCTTTTGAATATCAGATGCAGAAAATCTTTTTTCATAGAATATGTCTTTATCGTATAAGGTTGTTGAAAAGGCAACCTTATCACCTATTTCAAAAACCCTTTCACCATCTACGTAAAGAAGGATATTGTATTTAATTTTACCCTTAATTGTGCCGTCGATTTCAACGTCGGACACTAAATATGAGTTTCCATAATCATTAGAACTAACTTTAGTAATTCTTCCGTTTACGTCAAAAAAATTATCAGACAAATTTGCGTTAACGTAATTTTGAGTTCTTATATAAACGTTTGAAAACCCAATTATGAAACAAACAATAAAAACCAAAGCAAAAATAAGCCTTGGCTTTAACCCTTCTTTATTATTTTTCAGTGGTAGAAGAACGTATAACAAAAGTGCCGAAATAAATAGACAGATGGTTAACGCTAGTAAAAAATAGTGTTTACAAAAAGAAAGGTATACTGAAAATATACCCACGCATAAACTTAAAGCAATTATTACCGATAATCTAAAATTAACCAGTTTCTTCATTAGTATTTAACCACTTATACTCTTATATTTATTTTAACTTTTAATACAAAAATTGTCAATAAATAATAAGACAATTAAGTTGCGTTTATACGTTTTATTGTGATAAAATAAAATTAGCCTTCGTTGTTCGATAGGAAAGCAAAAAAAATCCACAAATTACAATAAATGAACGCCAAAGCCGTTATTGAAGAGTGGTGCTCTTGGTTACCGCAATGCGAACCGTTTTTATAAGAGATGCAGAAGCAATAAGCAAGGTGTTCGCCTGTT
>JAZSBA010000141.1:0-24270 GCA_045602125.1 Christensenellaceae bacterium
ATATTCTTTGCAAGCATCTTTTCAAACATACCGCGATTTTTACCTTTAAGATGAATTTCACCCCAACGTATTATCAAAACTTTACTCATAAATTATACATCGCCTTCTTTAAATTATTTGCGTTTTCGTTAATTTTTTCAATTGCTAAAATTACGTCTTTCTCGCTCGTGTCAAAGTTAAAACTAATTCTTATAACTCCGTCTAAAACATCTGAATTATAGCCTGCTTCTTTTAAAACTCTACTAAACGGATTTTTTGAAGAACAAGCAGAGCCCGTTCCAACGTAAATACCGTCAGTTTCAAGCTTATGTTGCAAAACTTCGCCTTTAAGACCGCGAGCGGAAATAGAAATTACGTACGGCGAAGAGTTTTCACCGCTAATAATTGTAAAAATATCTTTATCAATACCGTTTAAAAACAAGCTTTTAAGATTTGAAACGTGATGGAAATTACTTTCAAAGTTATTAAACTTATCAAGAGCCACAGTTTCAAATATTTTTATACCGAAAACGTTTTCAGTTCCGCTTCTTAGCCCGTTTTCTTGTCCTCCGCCAATTATATAAGGTTTTAAATTTTTAAGGTTTTTATTCTTAATTAAAGCGCCAACGCCTTTAAGCCCTCCAATCTTGTGAGCGGAAAGAGAATAAAGGTCAATATAAGAACTTAGTTTTACGTTAATTTTGCCAAATGCTTGAACACCGTCGCTATGAAAAACTAACCTTGGATTGATCTCTTTGCACTTTTTTGCTATGTAATTAATATCGTTTATAGCACCTGTTTCATTGTTCACGTGAACAACCGAAACAAAGGTTGTGTTTTTATCAATTTGTTTGAGTAAATCTTCAACGTTAACGCTGCCGTCTTTATTAATTTTAGCAAACCTTGCGTCGTATCCCGACTTTTTTAACATATCAAAGCAACCAAACACCGCAGAGTGTTCGCCAAGCGTTGTTACGGCGTTACCGCGTTTTGTATAAGAAAATATAGCGGTATTATCAGACTCCGTTCCACAAGCAGTAAAAATCAGTTCAAAATTACTTCCAAATATCTTTGAAAAAGACTCTTTCGCCTTAGAAATTATACCACTTGAAACTAATCCTCCGTGATATTTCGCTGAAGGATTAAAAAACTCCGTTTCATTTATAAAATTTGCGCTATCAATTGCATTTTTATCTGGCTTTGTGGTAGCCGCATTATCAAGATATATCATCGTTAATTCTCTTTAATTATATTAATAAATTCCTTCTCTAGTTTACCACTTCCGATAAATTTAATTAAACAATACATTAACCTTTCGTCGTACGGGAGAATAATTAAACTGTTATTAACGTCTTTAACGTAGATGCAAATATCGTTAGCAGTTTCTTCATTTACGGTATAAAACTTTTTAATTGATTTATCGTTAATATAGTTATTATAAGTTGTATAACCAACAAACCCTATTTTTTCAATTTTGTCAACCTTAAATCTTAATAAAGTCTTCCTTTTAGCGTTATTAACAATTTTAACAATTGACAAAAAACCGTCAACAAATATTATATCGTAGAAATTATAGAATTTATGCTGAAAAAATAAACAAATCAGCCCCGAAATCAAACAAAACGCGAACAACACCCAAGAAAAATTAACAAATAACGCTATAATTAAAAAGAAAATTGCCAAAGCAAAAAAACATATTTTAATTATTGAAAAAACGCTCTTTAAAATTAGTTCTTTTTTATCGTTTTTAGGTTGAATATTAAATTCATAATACTTATCGTTATTCATCTTTCACCTTTTACTTTAATTTTACGATGGTAACTCCCGTCTCGCCTTCGCCGAACTTACCAAATCTAAACGATTCCACGCTACGGTGATTTTTAAGCATTTTTTGAATGCCCGAGCTTAAAATTTTAAGTCCTTTACCATGGATTATTCTTACTTCTTCTAAATTAGATAATACTGCGCTATCTATAAATTTTTCAACTTGAAGTAACGCGTCGTCAAGAGTTAAACCTATAACGTTTATTTCGTTTTTAACAGATAAAACGTTTTCTCTCTTTATCGAAACTACTGCGTTTTCTTTTTTCTTAGGTTTATTATTAATAATAAATACGTCGCTAATTTTAACGTTAAGTCTAAGCGGTCCCGCTTGCACCCAAATTGAGTTTTTGCGTTCGTTAATCTCCGTTATAACGCAATTGTCATCAAGAGATTTTACGTAAACCGAGTCCCCCACTTTAATATTTTTATATTCTGCTTGTTTAAAAGGAACCGTCTTTTCATCACCGCTAGAGATGCTAAATTTTTCGTTCTCGATCTTGTTTTTTAAGGTTGACATTTTAACAAGGTCTGCCTGAGTATACTCTTGTTTAGAAAAAATTTCTTTCATCTCCGCAAGTAAATCTTCCGCAGTTTCAAGCCTATCATTAACTATTTTTCTCGCTTCACTCTTTGCTTTTAATAAGAAGTTTTCGCGTTCTTTATCAAACTTTTCTCTATCTTTTAAAAGATTTTCGTAAATTTCGGTTTCTTCAGCTTTAATCTTTGATATTTCTTCTTTAATTTTTTCAGTTTCTATACGCGATTTTTCAGCTTCAGTTAGAATTTTATCAAGAGCAACTTTTTCGCTTGATAAAAGAGATTTAGCTCTACTTATAACGCTTTCAGAAACACCTAATCTTCTTGAAATTTCTATTGCGTTAGAGTTACCGGGCGAGCCGATATTAAGTTTATATAACGGCTTAAAAGTTTCCGTATCAAAATCCATTGACGCGTTTTGAATTTTATCAAAGGCATATGCAAACTCTTTTAAAGAGGAATAGTGAGTTGTAACTATACCAAACGAGCCAATATTTATTAGAGTTTCTAAAAATGCTTGAGCTAAACACGCACCTTCTTCAGGGTCTGTTCCAGCGCCAATTTCATCTATTAAAACGAGTGATTTATCGTTAGCCCTTTCAATGATTTGATTAATATTTTTAATATGAGATGAAAATGTTGATAAGCTATTTTCAATACTTTGCTCGTCTCCAATATTACAAAACACTTTTTCAAATACGGAAATTTTACTATCTTCACTTGCAGGGATAAACACACCGCTCGTCGCCATTAAAACAAATAATCCAACGAGTTTTAAAGTAACTGTTTTACCGCCCGTGTTAGGCCCTGATATTAAAACGTAATTATATCCATCACCTAAACTAATTGATATTGGAACTACGTTTTGAGGGTCGATTAAGGGATGTCTGCCTTGTTTTATATCAATAATACCGTTTGCGTTTAGTTTTGGATAAACGCATTTGTGCTTATAAGAATATTCCGCTTTGGCAAAAGCAACGTCAATATCGGTAAGATAAATTATATTTTCTTCTAAACTATCGCTAACCGCACCAACCTTTTCAGTAAGTTCGGATAAAATTCTTTCAATTTCAATAGTTTCTGCAAGCATTTCACGGCGAAGCTCGTTATTTAGGTCTAAAACTTCTTGAGGTTCAATAAAGAAAGTGCTACCACTTGCCGACCTATCGTGAATAAAACCTTTAACCGATCCTACGTGCTCCGACTTAACGGGAACAACGTATCTTCCGTTTCTCATAGAAACAACGTTGTCTTGAAGGTACTTATTAGCTCCCGAACGCATATATCCTTGAAGTTTCTCTCTAATTCTTTCGTTAATATGCTTTATCGATTGACGTATTGAATAGAGTTTTTCAGACGCTCTATCTGAAACTTCATCTTCACTAACAATTTTACTAAAAATATCATTTTCTAAGTAATTATCGAAGAAAATACGGCATGCAACGTCGTATAATATAGGCTTATTTTCGGAAAATTCAATTATTTCAGAGTGTGTAACCCTTGAAGACCTTAACAACTTTGCAACTTTTAAAAGAGAACCGGGCGCAAGCGTTGAAAGTTTTTTAGCTAAAGACAACTCGTCGTTAATCTCGTCAAAGTAAACCACGCCTTTAACACCCTGAATATATAAATCGTACGCTTCTTTAGTTTTATCAAGTAAAAACTTGGCGCTAGTGTAATCACAATTAACGCCTTCGCTTAAAATAAATTTTTTTGAAGTTGAAAGTACTGCGTAATCGCTAATTTGCTCGCAAATTTTATCAAATTCAAGCGTACTTATAACTTTATAATCTATCATTTAACACCTTTTTTATAGTTTCCTGACGTAGTAAATTTTGGAAAATCTAAAGAGTTATCAACAATTTTATTAAACTTATCGTTAGGTAAAAGCGTAGCCATATTGTAAACTTTAAATCTACAACCACTAGTTTTATAGTGCTTTACTGGGAATACTCTACCATCCTTGTCTACAAGTTCAAAACTTTCGGGTTTATCGCAATTTTTACAATTTTTACCGAACGGACAATATATTAAATCCATAATCTCAATAAGACCGTCGCTTAGAACGAATACATCACAGTTTAAATCTTTAATTTCTTGGTAAGACAGTTCTTTAGATACCGCAATTTTCTCTGCTCCTAAATTTTTAAGGTATTCAATATCAATTTTATTAAAAACGTTTATCCCTGTTCCAGCAAAAAATTTTAGATTATTTTCAATTGCGTACTCAATACCATAATAACCGTCAACGTAAACCCCGTAAAAGTTATCTACTTTTGGTTTAATTATTTCAAAATCACTATTTGTAAAATACGGCGGAAGATACAACCATATTTTTTTATCGATATTATCTACACTTTCAATTTTATTATAATCAAACGGAGCGTAAATAACGTCACTTGCTCCGCCCAAACCTTCTTTTAAAGTGGAAACTATGATACAACTATCATTATTAAGATTATAATTAAAAATAGAATTATTTTGATAATTGCCGATATTATAAGGTTTTTTATCGTTTTTTCTATTAAAGTATTTGCTGTAAAGTTCAACCCTAGCTCTATTTAATTCACTCTTGGGAATAAATGCATTTTCATCAAAGTTTTCAAAGTGTATAGCAGGATTAAACGGATATATATCAGTTTTTTCAAGGCAAGTTATAACGTTTTCTTTTGAAATTGGAGCGTTTTTAGACGGCTCTACTTCATTTTCACTATATACCGTCAAATCTTTTATAGAAAAACTAAACTTCTCGCCTACTTTTATAGAAACGTTAACGTCTACGTCAATCTTTTTATCGTATTTGCAAAGTTTATCGTATAAATCCACCTTTTTCGTAAGGTTAATTAAGTCACCACGCTTAATATCACCCTTATAAACTATTGAAAGTTTGCCGTTCTTATTTATAATCGTAGCGTTACCAACTTCAACGCCGTTACGTATAATTTTAAAACTATCTCCAACTGTAAAATCATTGATATTATCAATAAAAATCTCGTTTTTATTATAATTTTTAACAACGCCAATGTTTAAACCAAGATTGTTTTGAATTTTATCGGATATAAAATCACTTTTTTGCCCAAAAGTTAACCCCTTAGTGTAATCTCCACGATTAAACGAAACTTTTAAAGCATCAAATAAATTTTTATCAAATTTATCGTTTAGTAGCTCTTTATAATATCTTACAGCCGAATAAACGTACTCTTTACTGCGAAGCCTGCCTTCTATTTTAAACGACGTTACACCCGCGTTAATAAGCGTTTTAATATCGTTTCCAACAGATAAATCTGATAGTGATATTGAATATCCCCTTTTTATAGTTTTGCCGTTTTTAGCAATTGAATATTCTTTTCTACAAGGCTGTTTACAATACCCACGATTACCACTATTGCCGCCAATAAACGACGACATGTAACAATGACCCGAAAAACAAGTACAAAGCGCGCCTTGAATAAACACTTCCGTTTCAATTATTTTAGAAATGGCTTTTATATCTTCAAGAGTCGTTTCTCTTGCCAAAATAACACGTGAAAACCCGTGTTTTTTAGCGAACTCTGCTCCATAAACGTTGCAAACGCCCGCTTGAGTTGATAAATGAAGCGTAATTTCAGGCATTAATTTTTTAATATAATCACCTAAAAACACGTCTTGCAAAATAAACGCATCAACACCCAACGAATATGCAACGTTGACCGCATCGAGTAATTTAGAAATTTCTTTTTCTTTAATTAAAGTGTTAACGGTAACGTAAACTTTAACGTTAAAATTTTTAGCGTAAGATATATAATATCTTAAATCTTCAAGCGTGAAATTTTCAGCGGATTTACGCGCGGAAAAATCCGTTAATCCAAGATAAACGGCGTCCGCTCCCGCGTTAATTGCGGCTATTAAATTTTCTTTCGAGCCTGCAGGCGCTAAAATCTCACACATAGTTTTCTCAAGTTATAAAGTAGCCCGTCAATAAGTGGCGGGCTATATTATTATCTTAAAGTTATAGAAGAACTGCTAAGTCCCGCTAAAATCTTTGCTACTAACGCATCAACTTCTTCAAGAGTTAACGATCTATCAAGTAACGAGAACGTCAAATGATAAGCCATGCTCTTCTTTCCTTCAGGGAGTTGATTTCCTTCGTAAATATCGAATAATTCAACGTTTGTAAGCGTCTTATCTGAATACTTTTTAATAAGCCTTAAAGTTTCGCCGTTAGTAACCGATTTATCCATAACGAGCGCTAAGTCGCGTTCTACCGACGGGAATTTAGCAAACGGCGTAAACAACGTCTTTTTATTAAGCATCTTTGAGATAACGCCGTATTGAATTTCACCAACGTAAATACGTTTATCGATACCGAGTTTTTCAGCAGTTTTAGGATTAAGTTCGCCAATATAACCTATTGATCTATTGCCTAAAACGAGTTCAGCGCTTCTTGTTGGGTGCATAAACGGTCTTACGCATTTCTTAACGTCAAACTTAAAGGTTGCGCCTAAAACTTCAAATAATCCTTCTATAACGCCTTTAATCGTAAAGAAGTCTTCATCGCCAAACATACCGATTGCTAACACTTCGTTTTCAACGGGAAGTTCTGTAAGCGGTAAAAATTTAGGATTATAGGTTTTTGCAAACTCAAAAAGTCTACCGGATAAGTTTTTCTTGTTAAGGTTATTTGCAATAACTCTAACGAGTGACGGAATAACCGCAGTCCTCATAACCGATAAATCTTCGCCAAGCGGATTTAAAAGTTTAATAAACTTGTATTCTTGACTGTTTTTATCAAGTGAGAATATATCGTATTCTTTTTCAGAAACGAACGAGTAAGTTATAGCTTCTGAAAAACCTTGAGAAACAAGGTAATTTTTAGCCTTGTTAAGATCTTTTTGTTGTTTATTAAGTCCACCAACCGTGATAGACGCGTCTTTTAATAAAGTGTCTTCAATATGATCGTAGCCATACATTCTTATAACTTCTTCGGCAAGGTCTGGATAATCTTCAACGTCGTCACGATACGGAGGGATTTCCGCAACGATATCATCGCCGTTTATAGAAACTTTAAACTCAAGCCTTGATAGAATATCCGAAATAATTGGAGTTGGAACTTCAATACCTAAAACTTTATTGATTTTAGAAATTTTAGTTTCAATCTTTTTAGGCGTTAAATCAACGTTATTTACGTCAATATACGAGCTAGAAATCGTACCAGCGCCAAGTTTATCAATTAAAGATAACGCTCTATTCATACCAAGTTCGGCAATATACGCGTCAGTCCCCTTTTCAAACCTTGAAGAACTATCCGAACGCTTACCAAGCGCTCTAGACGTACGTCTAATACTATCGCGTTTGAACATAGCAGATTCAAATACTATATCCTTAGTTTCTTCGGTTATAGAACTCGACTTACCACCCATAATACCTGCAATACATTGAGGATTATTTTGGTCGCATATTAAAAGATTATTATCAGTTAAAGTAAATTCTTTATCGTCAAGCGTAGTAATTTTTTCGCCGTTTTCCGCTCTTCTTATAACGAGCTTATTGCCTTCTAAATAAGAATAATCAAAACTGTGCATCGGTTGACCAATTTCGGTAAGAACAAAGTTCGTAATATCTACGATATTACTAATTGCTCTAATACCAACGCTATTAAGTCTTTTTTGCATCCACTTGGGAGACTTATCAAACTTAACGTCGTAAACGTAACTTGCAACGTATCTTGGGCAAAGATCGGGCGCAACAACTTCAACACTTAACTTATCTTGAGTTGAGATACTACCCGTCTTATACGAAAGATCCGGCATTTTAAGCGGTTTATTTAAAACTGCTGCAACTTCTCTTGCTAAACCTAAAATACTATGGCAGTCAGGACGATTAGCCGTAACGCCAATATCGAAAATAACTTCATCGAGCCCAACGATAGGTTTAATATCCGCACCGTTTTCACAAGCGCTATCTAAAATCAATAAACCATCGTAAGACGCGCCAGCGTACATTTCTTCAGTAACGCCGATTTCACCACCAGCGCAAAGCATACCAAACGAATCGTAACCACGAAGTTTGCCTGCTTTAATCGTCATAACGCCTTCAATAGTAACGTGGTCTTTAGCGGTAGCGTAAACGGTAGCGCCAACGAGCGCAACCGGGGCTTTAATTCCAAGTTTAACGTTATCCGCTCCACAACAAATTTGGAAAACACCGTGTTTTCCGCAATCAACGGTGCAAAGATGAAGATGTGTTTCTGGAATTGTTTCACAAGTTAAAACTTCGCCTACAACAACGCCTGAAATATCTTTGCCGTTTTCTATAACTTCTTCAACTTCAAAACCGCAAGAAAATAATTTTTCTTGAAGTTCAGCAACTGAAATATCTGAAATATCAACGTAATCATTTAACCAATATAAAGGAAGTTTCATATTATTACCTCTTACTTGAATTGCTTTAAGAATCTAATGTCGTTTTCAAAGAATAATCTAATATCGGGAATTTTGTATTTTAAAATTGCAATACGTTCAATACCCATACCGAAAGCGTAGCCTGAATATACTTCACTATCAATGCCACAACCTTCTAAAACCTTCTTGTTTACGATACCCGCGCCTAAAATTTCAATCCATCCTGTACCCTTGCAAAGCTTACAACCTTTTCCGTGGCACTCAGAACAAGAAACGTCGACTTCAACGCTTGGCTCTGTGAACGGGAAATAAGACGGACGTAAACGCGTTTTAGCGTCTTTACCGAACATTATCTTACAGAATTCGTCTAACGTACCCTTTAAATCGCAAAGTGTAATGTTCTTATCAACTACTAAACCTTCCATTTGATGGAACATTGGAGAGTGAGACGCATCGTCGTCAGAACGATAAACTTTACCGGGGCTTAAAATCTTAATCGGGGGCTTTTTATCAAGCATAACCCTAACTTGACCTGCCGACGTTTGAGTTCTAAGCAAGATGTTATCGTTAATATAGAAAGTATCTTGCATATCTCTTGCGGGGTGATCTTCGGGAATATTAAGCATTTTAAAGTTATAGTAATCCTCTTCAATTTCCGGCCCTTCAAAGATTTCAAAACCCATGCTGGTGAAAGCGTCGATAAGTTCATTTTTAACAAGCGTTAACGGATGAAGAGTTCCTACTTCTCTCTTTTTAGACGGAAGCGTAATATCTATTGCTTCACTTTCAAAAGTCTTTAAAAGTTCAGCTTCTTTAAGCTCAACTTCACGAGCGTCGTAAAGCTCGTCGATTTGCGTTCTTAAATCGTTAACGAGTTTACCAAAAGCAGGTCTATCTTCCTTTGGAATATCTCTCATACCTTGCATAAGCTTGGTAACTTCACCGTTCTTTCCTTGATATTTAACTTTAACGTCGTTAAGCTCTTTAACGTTAGTTGCGCCTAAAATATCGGCTTTTGCATTTGACAAAATAAGGTCTAATTGCTCTTTCATAACTTCTCCTTAATAAAAAAATAACGACGCCCTATAAAAGGACGCCGTCTGCGTGGTACCACCTTTCTTATACGCTAAAAGCGTATATCTCATACGTTATAACGGAACGACCGGCACGGCTTACTACTATTTCAGCTTACAACTCGGAAGTGAATAACGCTTTATCATTACGTAGCGAACTTTCAGCAAATATTCGCCTCTCTTTAACGTAAAACAAAAACGCCTGTCTTCGTCACAGTCTTTTAATATATACATAAATTATATATATTAAACGCCGTTTTGTCAATCGTTTATATGTATTTTTGGCTTGAAAATACCGTTCCTGAAAAGTAAACTTCGGGAACTTTTCCAATAATTACGTTATCATATAGCATAACGGTTATTTTATCTATCAATTTTTTCGTTGAAAACCGTGTAACAACCGCTATATCAGGCGTAACGTCAAGATATAAAGTATGACGCGTTTGATTTATCCCCGCCGTTTCAAATTTCGAAATAACGTCACACTTAACTGAATTAATTGCCACTAGTTTCATTTTAATTTTTTTACCAAAACCGCGTAACATAGAAATCCCTGTAAAAACACCGATAGGAACGTCTACCCCTCGATTGATATAATCGTTTAGATATTTACCAACGTTATTTGCGAGCAACGTCGTTAAAGAGTTAAATTTATACGAATCTGCCGTTATCATAGAGATGCTACCATCTTTATCTTTATGAATAGTATATAAATTATCATAACTAAAATCACTAGATAAACTTTCTTCTATAGCGTAGTACGACGCAGTAGATAACACTCCTTGAAAAGACGCTTCGCCAATTTTTATTAAAATTCTATTTGACGATGAATATAGCGCTATAAATATTGCAAAAAACAATACTAAAAATATAGCAAATCCCCTTTTTCTTCTTTTTTTACACTTATTCATACAATATTTTATGTTCTACTAAAAGTTTTAAGCACAAAAAAAGGATAGGTTGCCCTATCCTTTTGTAATTAGATGATATATTTATCAAGTTTTTTAGGAGCGTTATTAAGCTCTTCACGCTTTTCGTCGTAACCGTTCCTTCCAAGGAGCGCGTAAGTTGCGTTCTTTCCGTTTTCAACGCCCGGTTGATTATAAGTATCAATTCCAAGCATTTCGCCCATGTATGCAGTTTCTAATTCAAAGAAGAATAAAAGTTGACCGAGCGTATACGCGTTAAGAATAGGAAGATAAATCGTTCTATTAAGTCTATTTTTAACTGTTAAAGCGTATTCAGTAGCAACTCTTTCGGCTTGAATAAGTTCGTTCATCGTGTGACCGCAAAGGAAATTAACGTCTGGAATATCTTCGCAACCATCGGGGATTTTAACGATTTTTCTATATTCGTCAACCGCTAAGAACGTCGTTACTTTATCAAACGGACCTTCGGTGTATAATTGAACTTGACTGTGTTGATCGGTAACGCCGAGAGATTTAACCGGAGTTTGACCTGCAAACACTTTATTTCCCTTTTTATCAACTTCTTTACCAATGCTCTCCGCCCAAAGTTGGCAGTACCAATCGGCAATATATTTAAGACCGTCAGCATACGGCATCATAACTGAAATATTTTTACCCCTTTTAAGAGCAATATAAGAAAGAAGAGCGCTCATAAGCGCAGGGTTTTTAGATAAATCACTTGACGAGCATCTATCGTTCATATATTTAGCGCCGTCTAAAAACTCTTTAATATCAACGCCTAATACAGCGGCAGGAAGCAAACCCACCGGGCAAAGCTCTGAGAATCTTCCGCCTACGCTATCTGGAATAAAGTACGTTTTGTAGCCTTCCTTTTTAGAAATTTTAATAAGGTTACCCTTAGAGCTTGAAGTTGTTGTTATAATGTGATTTTTTGCGTTTTCACCGAGTTTTTTGGTTAAAATATCGTTGATAATAAGATATTGCGTCATCGTTTCACTAGTAGAACCACTCTTTGTGATTACGTTAAACATAGTTTCTTCTACGTTAATAACGTCTAAAAGAGCAACCATACGTTCAGGATCTACGTTATCTTCAACGTAAAACTTAGGAGCATTTCTCTTTTCTTCAGGTAAGTCGTTGTGATGAAGGTGGCAAAGCGCTTGGAAAACGGCTATTGGACCGAGAGCCGAACCGCCAATACCTAAAACAACGAAGTTTTTAAAATTCTTTCTTATATCGCTTGCGGTTGCTATAATATCGTTAATTTCTTCTTCGTTATAATTAACAAGGTCAGCCCAACCGGTCATACCAGTACCACGAATCGATTCAAACGCATTATAAGAATCTACTGCAAACTGGGTGTTTTTTGCGATATCTTCGTCGGAAATGCCTTCTTTAGCACCAACGAACTTGTCCATCATGTTGTTGTAGTCAAATCTGATTTTAAGTTTTTCGTTATACATAACTACTCCTTATATATTAAAATATTTTTTCTTTTAAATTTCTTAAATAATCAAGGCTATCTTTAAGTTCTGAAATTTCACCGTAATCGTTTGTGTAAACTTCAATTAACATATTGCCTTTAAAACCGTTATCTTTAAGGCGTTTAAATAAATCTTCAAAGTCAAAAGTTCCTTTTCCAGGGAGAACGATTTTACCGTTTTCACTCACGTCAGATAAGTGAACGGTGTTTATAGAATCTCCCATTTCATTTAAATAATCAACGTTACTATCTCCTGAAATTCTAGCTTGCTTTACGTCAAAACAAGTTTTAAGACCTTTTAAATACTTTGAAATCTCTCTATAAAAACCAACGTGATTGTAATACGCCCACTCAACGTTTTCCAAACATAAATCAACACCATACGATAGTGCAAAATCTTTGACTTTTCCCATCATTTTGGCAATTTTTTCATATTCGTTATAAAGGATATTTTTCTTAAATCTGGCTATGCCGTGCAACGTGTAATTAGTTGCGCCCAAAGTTTTAGCAGTCTTTAAGCAACTTTCAAAAATTTTAAACGCATCATCAAGAGCCCTTTCGCTTGAAGAAAATAATTGCGGTTCAAAATGAGTGTTTAAAGTATGGATTGAGTGAACTTTTAAACTACCCTGTCTTTCTTTTAAAAGTTTAGCAAAATCTTCGGTGTACTCTGAATAGGTACCTAAAAAGACTTCGCAAACTCTTGCGTCTAGCTCATTTAAAGTAACGAGCGCGTCTTCATTAAACTTTCTTCTAAAAAGCGATGCGGTTGAAATACCAATTTCCATATCAATTCTTCTCGTAAGTAACTTTTCCGTCTATTCCAACGACCGTTACGGTATCTCCTTTAGTAATTTCTCCACTAATAATTGCGTCTGAAAGTAAATCTTCAACGTATCTTGATATTGCGCGTTTAATATTTCTTGCGCCGTATTCTCTACTGTAACTATCATCAACGATAATATCCATCGCAGAATTTTCAACAAAAAGTTTATAGCCTTGAGAGTTTACTCTATAAATAAGTTCGTTGATCATAATATCGGCAACGTCATAACAATCCGACTTTGAAAGCTCGTTAAACACAACGATTTCATCAAGTCTATTTATAAATTCAGGCTTAAAGTGACGTTTAAGCGATTCTTCAACGTCTAATCTGTCGTCAGTTGAGCCAAAACCTAAAACTTGAGATTGTTTATGCGAATACCCTACGTTTGAAGTAAGAATTATAATTGCATTTTTAAAACTAATTAACCTTCCTTTATTATCAGAAACCCTGCCTTCGCCCATAATTTGAAGTAAAACGTCGTAAATTTCAGGCGAAGCTTTTTCTATTTCATCAAATAAAACTACTGAATACGGATTTTTTCTAACCTTTTCAGTAAGAAGACCTTCTTGTTCGTAGCCAACGTACGCCGGCGCAGAGCCAATAAGTTTATTTATTCCAGTTTTGTCTTGATATTCACTCATATCAAAGCGAATAAGCGAGTTTTTATCGCCAAAAACACTTTCGGCAAGCGCTTTTGCTAGTTCCGTTTTACCAACGCCAGTAGGTCCAACGAAAAGGAAAGTTCCAATCGGCTTATTTGGATCGTTAACGTTGGCGCGAGAACGCCTAACCGCTCTTGAAACGGCTTCTATTGCACTTGTTTGACCAACGACTTTTTTCATAAGATCGTCTTCAAGTGACATAAGTTTAAACGTATCTTCGCTCGTTAAATCGGATATCGGTATCTTAGTCCAAACGGAAATTAATTTTTTAATGTCTTCTTCAGTAACGCACGGATCTAATTCGCTACGTTTATGATAATCTTTTTCCTTTTCAGCGCGAATTTTCACTAAAAGTGAAGAAATTTTATCATCATACTTTTTAGCAGTTGATAAATCGTCGTTTGAGATTGCGTAATCTCTATTTGCAACGAGTCTATTTATCTCGTTTTCAAGTGAAACAATTTCTTTAGGCGTTGATGAAATTTCAACGTGCTTTTTAGACGCGGCTTCGTCTATAAGATCTATCGCCTTATCGGGTAAAAATCTCCCCGTTATGTATCTATCTGAAAGTTTAACAGCAGAAATTATAGCTTCATCTTTAATAATGATTTTGTGATGAGACTCGTAAGCGGGCTTTATCCCCATTAAAATCTCAATAGCAACGTCAACCGACGGCTCTTTAATTTCAATCGGTTGAAAACGCCTTTCTAAAGCGCTATCTTTTTCTATATATTTAGTATACTCGTCGTTCGTGGTTGCGCCGATAACGCTAAGCTCTCCACGGGCAAGCATAGGTTTTAAAAACTCTGCCGTATCAAACTTACCGTCTGAGGTGCTACCTGCTCCTACAATGTTGTGAATTTCATCAATAAACAATATTATGTTACCTTGAGAAACTACGTAGTCAACGGCAGTTTTAAGCCTTTCTTCAAATTCACCACGATATTTTGTTCCGGATAAAAGCCCACCTAAATCAAGAGAGAAAATACTCTTTCCCCTTAAAAACTCAGGAGCTTCGCCACGCGCAATCATAAGCGCAAGCCCTTCAACGACCGACGTTTTACCAACGCCTGCTTCACCTATCAACAAAGGGCTATTTTTTGTTTTTCTCGATAGCGTTTGAATAACTCTAAATATTTCTTCATCTCTACCTATAACGGGGTCTATAACGCCGTTTTCCGCCCTCTCAGTCAAGGAATACCCAAATGCTTCAAGTGGGTTTTCTTGCGGTTTTTCAGTTGTTTTAGGCGCAGGTTGCACTTGTTTTTGGGGCTGAGTAAAGTTTACGTTTTGAATTGGTTGAGTAGGCTTGGAAACTTGCGGTTTCTTCTCTTCTTCAATAATTTTTTCTGGTTCAACTAAATTTTTTGATTTAACTTTGTTAATTTCATAGACGTAAGCGTAAAGCGAAGGGATATCAACCCCTAAACTTCTTAAAATGCTCATCGCCCTTGAATCTTCAATAGTCAATATTGCAAGGAGTAAATGTTCGGTTGAGATATAAGAAAGCTTTAACGATCTTGAAATTTCAACGGCAGTTTTTTGCGCGCCTAAACACTTAACCGTGTAACCTGAAACGTTTCTTTCTTTAAGCGTTCGTTTAAGTGGCGCAAAATAATTTTCTCTAGTAACACCAAATTTGTTAAGATACAAACAAGCGTCGCATTTAGGGGTGCTTAAAATAGCGTACAAAACAAGTTCAGTACCAATATACGTTAAATTGAATTTTGCTTTTATTCTCTCCGCAGTTTTAAAAACTGCGCAATAACCTTGCGTGTAATTTGCCATAAAATCCTTATTAAATAAGCGTTTTTAAGTAATTTTTAAGTTCTTCGGACAATTCTTCATCACGAAGACCAAATTCAATATTAGCTTTTAAATAGCCAAGCCTTGAACCCATGTCGTATCTTGTTCCAACGAAATCAACCGCCTTTACGCCACCCTTTCTTGAAAGAGCGTCAAGCGCATCGGTAAATTGATATTCACCGTTATGAGACGGAGAAAGTTTTTTAATTTCGTCGAAAATTTCAAACGGAACTACGTATCTTCCAAGTGGAGATAGCGTGCTTTTAACGTATTCAAGTTTTGGCTTTTCAGTTATTTTAGTAACGTCGTATACGTTTCCGTTTTGAGCGGAATATTCTACGGACGCATATTTAGGAACGTCTTCCCTTTTTACGTTTTTGCAACCTATAACGGTTTTGCCAGTTTGATTGAAAACGTCGATAAGCTGACCAATAACCGGCCTACCGTCGTTATACATTACGTCATCGCCAAAAAGCACCGCAAACGGCTCTCCGTTACAAAAATCTTTTGCAACTTCAATGGCTTTTGCCGTTCCGTTCAGTTCTTTTTGTTCAATAAACGAAACTTTAGCCATAGTTTCAGGATATTTTACGAGATTGTAAAAATCCATTTTATTTTTATTAAGAAGTTCATCATCTAAAATTTTAGACGCGTTAAAATGATCTTTGATAACTTCGTTTTTATAACCGACAACAAACAAAATTTCTTCAATTCCGCTGTTTATAACTTCTTCGGTTATGATTTGAATAGCAGGTTTATTAAGTACGGGTAACATTGCTTTGGGAACTGCTTTCGTGTAAGGTAAGAACCTAGTGCCAAACCCTGCCACGGGTATTACGGCCTTTTTTACTATTTGCATAATTTCTCCTTGCGCTTAATTTTTTAATCGCTATTTATTATTTATCAAAAGAATTAACTTTTTCCACCCTTGTTGCGTGTCTACCACCGTCAAACGACGTATTTAAGAAAATGTCTATATATTTTATTATGTCAGGCGTTTCAGTTATTCTCGCGCCTAACGCAATAACGTTAGTATCGTTATGACGTCTAGTCATTTCCGCTGAAAAAGCGTCCGTTACGTGCGCGCAACGAATACCTTTAATCTTGTTTGCAACGATACTCATGCCAATACCCGTTCCACAAATTAAAACGCCTTTTTCACACTCGTTTTCAGTTACGAGTTTACATACTTTTTCCGCGTAATCCGGATAATCGCACGATTCATCTGAAAAAGTACCGCAGTCAATAACTTCGTAACCTTTTTCAGTTAAAAATTCTATAACTTCGTTCTTGGCGGGAAACCCACCGTGATCACAACCAAATGCTACTTTCATAATTCACCTAAAATATCAATATAATCTTCTCTTTTAAAAGGCTTGCAAGCTTTAGACAATCTATTCATAACGCCAACGTCGATTTCGCTACCGCTATTAATCTTTATGGCTATTAAAACATCAGCAATCTTTTCGCCTTCTAAAAGCTTGTAATATAAGTTTGACGCAATTTCTTCGCCCGTTTCTCCAAGTTGAAGTTTTTCTCCGCAAAGCTTATGCGAAACTTTATCGTCGCATAAAAACACGGGAACTTTGCCTTTTTCTAAAAGTTTATCGTAAAGTTCTTGAGCGAGCGGAAGTTCGTTTCTTTCAAATAACGCGGTTTCACACTTCGGAGTGTAATGAACGTATTTCGTTCCGGGAGATCTAACCACTTCGTTATCTTTAAAACTATCAACGTATTCACACGCGCCTACTACTCTTTTAATCATTTCGGCGGTAACCAAACCGCTACGAAGTATTACGGGAACAGGTTTAGTTACGTCTAAAACGGTTGACTCAATACCGCCTTTACACTTACCACCGTCTAATATAACTTCAATTTTGCCGTTTAAATCATCGTAAACGTGCTCGGCGGTAACCGGACTAGTGTGCTTTGAAACGTTAGCCGACGGTGCGGCAATAGGCAAGTCAAGATATTTTAAAAACTCTTGGCAACCTTCGTGATCAGGCACTCTAATTGCTAGCGTGTCAAGATTACAAGTAACTAGTTTTGAAACCGCGCCTTTATGTCTCATAACGAGAGTTAAAGGCCCCGGCATAAACGCGTTAATTAAGCTATAAACGTATTCGTGATCAACGTAAACTAGTTTAGTAAAATCGTAGTCTTTATGAACGTGAACGATTAACGGGTTGTCAGACGGCCTACCCTTTGCTTTAAATATCTTTTCAACGGCTATATCGCTCGTTGCTAAACCGCCTAAACCGTAAACAGTTTCCGTTGGAATTGCTACTAGTTCGTTAGACTCTATTATGTTTTTTGATATTTTCAACGAGTTTTCGTTGATTTTTAAAATTTTTGTGTTCATAAGAATAATGATTCGTCTATATTATCGTTAGGAATTTCTTCGGGTGGTTCGCCCACGGGAGCGTAAGCATCGTAACCGTCGTCAATATCTTGAGAAGGTTCAACGATATTTTGAGCTTGCTTTTCCATATAAGCAGGCATTTGCGGAGTATTGTAAACGATATTAACAAATTTACTTTGTTCGCCCTTAAATAACAACTTAAACGATTCGCAAGCGCCTGAACGGTTTTTAGCCAAAATAATTTCCGCTTCCGCTTGATTTTGTGGTTTTGCTTCCGTCTCTTCAGTCGGAGCGCGGTCAGGTCTATGAATAAACATAACTATATCCGCGTCTTGTTCAATTGCACCAGATTCTCTTAAATCTGAAAGCTGTGGTTTTCTCTTACCCGTTTCAGAAGCACGGTTAAGTTGTGAAAGAGCAATAACAGGAACGTCAAGTTCCTTGGCAATCATTTTAAGACCTCTTGAAATTTCAGTAATTTCAGACTGACGCGATTCACTAGTTTTAACCGCGTTCATAAGTTGAATATGGTCGACTACAATTAAATCAAGTTTTCCACCTTGCAAGCTCTTTAATCTTCTACATTTACTTAAAATATCGGGAATAGTCGTCATTGACGTATCGTCGATAAATATTTTTGTTTCGTTGATAATCTTTTGAGCGTTCCAAAGTTTTTTCCACTCGTCGCTATCGAGTTTACCCTTCTTTGCTCTTTGACCGCTAACACCGCCAATTGAACAAATCATACGTTCGGTAAGTTCACTCTTTGTCATTTCGAGCGCAAACACGGCGCAAACTGCCCTATGGCGAATTGCAACGTTTTCAACTATATTCATAGCAAGCGTCGTTTTACCAACTGAAGGTCTTGCCGCTAAAATTATAAGGTTGCCTTTATGTAAACCATTAGTAAGGTCGTCAAAAGCAGTAAACCCAGTAGTTAAGCCTTGCAAATAGTTTTTATCGCTTTGAATTTTTTGGAAGGTTTCTAAAACATCTTCAACTTGCTCGTTAATCTCGGTAAGCGTAGAAGTGTCGAGTTGCTCGGAAATATCGTAAATAAGCTTTTCAGCGTAAGCAACTGATTTTTGACCGTCACTACTTGCTTTAGCGTCTTTTGATATAGCATCGGAGCATCTTATAAGTTTTCTTAAAACGCTATCTCTTTTAACAATTTCGAGATAGTATTCATAGTTTGCAGCCGAAGGAGTACTCTTTAAAATCTCGGTAAGATAGTCAATCCCGCCAACTTTTTCAAGCATACTCTTCTTTTCGGCATTATCAATAAGTTCTTGATTATCCGTACGATTTCTATCGCGTTTTACAGACGGGGTTTTATTTAATACGTCAATTAACGTAACTAAATCAACGGCTTTAGCGTCCGATAAAATATCGAACATAGCCTTAAATATAATTTTATGAGATTCAACGTAAAAATCTTCCGCTTTTAACTTGCTTGCGATATCAAATTGAATTTCGCTATCGATTAAAATTGAACCTAAAACACTTTGTTCTGCTTCCAACGAATATGGAAGCACGTTAACGTTTTCTTTTGCCATAAACATACCTTTAAATTAATTTTTCAAATTCAGTAAGAGCATCTTCAAAAGACTTGAACGCCATTTCCATAGCGTCGCCACTTAAAAGATCTACGCCCGTTAATTTTAATAATTCAGTAGGAATATCCGAACATCCCGACGATAAAAAGTCAAAATATTCTTTAACTTCTTTTTCTCCACCGTTTAATATGCGTTCCGCAATAGCAATAGCGCTTATAATGCCCGTTGCGTATTTATAAACGTAAAACGCCCTATAAAAATGGGGAATTCTTGCCCACTCGTAAGAAATTTCACTATCTGAAACAACGCTTTTACCATAGTACTTTTTGTTGAGTTTAAGATAAATTGAGTTAAGCGCTTCTTTCGTAAAAGGCTCGCCCTTTTCCGCTATACTATGCGCTTTTTCTTCAAATTCAGAAAACATAGTTTGACGGAAAAGCGTCGTTCTTATCGTGTCTAAATAATAAGACAGGAAATACTTTTTGGTGTTATTATCCGTTGCGTTTTTGATAAGATACTTAATGAGCAATATCTCGTTAACGGTAGATGCAACTTCTGCTACAAATATCTTATAATCAGCCTTCGTTACAGGTTGATTTTTATTGGAAAAATAACTATGCATAGCATGGCCGAGCTCGTGAGCAATTGTAAACACGCTATGAGTAGTTTCGTTGTGATTTAAAAGCACGTACGGATGTTTCGCGCTATACGCCCCGCAACTATACGCCCCACTACGCTTTCCGTCGTTTTCATAAACGTCTATCCAGCGCTCGTTTTTAGCCTTGTAAAGAAGTTCTCTATATTCTTCACCAAGTGGAGCAAGACCTTTAACTACGAGTTCAAACGCATCTTCATAATCAAGTTTTAAATCGGCGTTTTCAGTTATAGGCACGTACAAGTCGTACATGTGAATATTCCTTCCAAGTATTTGCTTTCTGTCCGCGATATATCTATGAAGAATTGGAAGTGCTTTATGAACGGAAGATATAAGATTTTTATATACTTTCACGTCAACTTCTTCCGAAAATAACGCCTTTTCAAGCGAGGAAGAGAACTTTCTAACCTTTGCAAAGAAAACGTCTTTATCAACGCTACCCTTATAAAGAGCTGTTATCGTGTTTAAAACTTTGAAATACGCTTTATAATACGCCTTAAACGCCGAGCGACGAACTAAAACGTCTTTATTTTGTAAAAGCAAAGAATAAGTTGCGTGAGTAACTTTTACCTTTTTACCGTCAACTTTAATAGTTGGAAAATCAAGGTCAACGTTATCTAGCATTGAAAACGCATCGTCGTAACCGGAATATACTTTACCACCGAGAGATAAAACAGTCTCAGTCTCTTCAGATAAGATATGCGGAAGAAAATCAATTATTTTCTTAATATCAAGTTCAAAGAGTTTGAGTTCATCGCTCGATGCAAGCTCGTTTAGTTTTTCCTTGCCGAGTTTTGAAAGTTCAGGATCTATAAAAGATACTTCCGTTGAAAATTTAACCGAAACTTCTTCAACTAAACAAGTAAGCTCGTTGCCGATCGGATTAGTTCCGTCTTCATCGCGCCTAAACATAGCGTAAACTGATAAAAGTTCAAGTTCCGAGTATAGTGAATACATTTTTTCAAAACACTCTTTTACAGTCTGAACGTTATCAAGTTTTCCTTTAAATTCCGAAAATTTAATATTTTTATCAAGAGTTTTTAAACGGGATTTGAATTCTTCTACACCGCTTATAAGCTCATCGGTATTCCATTTGTATTTAGCGTCTATTTCACTTCTTTTCATAAAGTCTCCTTCTTATAAGCAAGCAAATAATTTGCATTTGTATAAACTGAAACAATATCCCCTTCCGATAAATCGGTAACAGAAACCTGACAATCAATATACAAAGTTCTTTCAACGTAGTCGTTTGACAATTCCGACCACTCAAGAACCACTATTCTATAACAATCAAAACCGTTTTTATCAACTGGCTCATAAAACACGTTTAGAACCGTTACCTTTGATAACGTTCTTTTTCCACATGCTGAACACACCAAAAAATTATAGTATTTTTTTACGCTACCATAGGTGTAACCAAAATGTAAAAAACTATAAGTAACGAACAAAATTATAATTGAAATAAGCGCAATCAACAAAGGAGTTCTCAACTTTGTTCCATACGGTTCTAAAGCATAGTAAATTATAATCCCAACAATTAAAATCGCAACGATTGTGGCGATGATTGCATATGATTTTTTGTAATTTTTTAATTTTTTTGCATATTTGTTCACATATTCAGTAGTATATAATTCTCGCATAATATTAACCTTTAACTTCTTGATTTTTAAATGCCCAACCAAAGATTTTAGTTATCATTTCTTTGTTCTTTATTGAAAATTTAGTTACAACACCGTTAACGCAATCTTTTTTTATCGGACCAAAACTGCTACTATCGTTACTTATAGGACGATTATCTCCTAGCACGAATAGTTCTCCTTCTTTAATAACGGTGGGTAAAATATCTCTAGTTCCTTGAACTATATACGGCTCGTCAATAACAGTAAAATCATCGTCACCCTTATATCTAACTGAAACAACGCCGTATTCACACTTAATTTCATCGCCTTCTATAGCAATAACTCGCTTTATCAACATGTTTTCTTCAAGTTCAAAAACGATAACGTCTCCACGCTCGTATTTAGACAAGCGGTTAACGAATAAAACGTCCCCTTCAGACAGGGTATTATTCATTGACGAGCCATTAACTATAACTAGCGAATAAACACTTGTCATAATTAAATATAACGCAAATAATAAAATGACGAGTATGACGGAAAACCCTAAATCGCTTGATTTTTCCTGCTTTTCTCCTAACAAAAGATTTTGCATTAATCAATAATTACCTTTTTAAGTCTTTTATTAAATTCAGTTGTTGATAGCATAACAATTCTACCACAACCTAAACATTTGATTTTTATATCAGCGCCAACCCTAACTATAGTCCACTCGAAACTTCCGCAAGGATGTGGTTTTTTAGTTAAAATTTTATCTCCAAGTTTAACGTCCATAAAAACCTCACAAAACAAGGAAGTTATTAATTGCAACGTCACCTTTAGACGAAACGCAAATAGAATTTATTTCAGAAAAATCTTTAATTGGCATACCTATTTCAGTTTTAAACTCATTAAGATTTATCGTTAAATTTTGCCACTTTCTACAAGGCGTGAGCGTAGTTGACTGCGAAAAAGTTAAACCGTTTTTAGTGTTAAGCTCAATAGTTATAACGTCAGGAACACTTGTAAAAACGTCAAATTTTATAAATGATCTCTCACTTAATACGTCGGCAAACTTTCCTATTGAGTATGAAATTAGTTTGTTTTTAGTTGAAATACCTAAAATACCAAGCGGTCCGCTTAAATACGTTTTTATTTTATCGTCACAAATAACGTTACTTAAAAGGTCCACTTTAATTTCCTTAAACATAAATCTAGTTAACAACCTTGAAGAACTAAAAATTACGTTGGGTATTTTCGAATTAGACTTAACGTTTAATTTATCAAAGGTAAACTTTGAACTGAGCGTCATACCGTTTTTATATCTTACTACTGCATAGGCAATTTCAAAATCAACCACACCGTATAATCTACGCTCAAATTTAAACGTTTTGTCGTTAGAACTAACTCGCAACGGCATAAACCACACTCTTTCTGCGGGATTCATATCGTTACTGCTTGCAAAAACTTGAACTTTTTCAACGTTATCTATATCGGCGCAGTCAACTATATAAGTCGCGTCCTCCCCGTCAACTTCAACGGTAAGTTTAGGAATTGAAGGAATCTTTATTTTCTTATTTGCAATAAATTTTGAAAAGAATATCTCTAAATCAGTTAAGCAATAACGATCTAAACTATCGATAGAAACGTTTATAAAATGTTGCCAAGTTTTGTTATGATTATCAACTCTTTGAAGAGTGTCAACCGCTCTTTCAACGTCAAACTCCGCGTTATTTGTTGCGCCAAGATATAAAACCGGAACTTTTACTAGTTGTGCGTAGGAGTGCGCGTCAACGCCGGCAATAAACCTACAACGCTCGTCGTCAAGTTCAATTTCTTCCTGAGTGTTTTTAAACACTCCTTTGTACGCTCTCCAACCTGCACCGAATAAAAACGCCGAAGCGTCAACTCTATCGTCAACTGCGGTTACCTGCCAAGCAACGTTTGCGCCGTGTTTAACGCCTAAAAGCCCAATTTTACCGTCCGGATTTTTTTCTTTTGCATAAGATACTGCATATCTAATAACAGCCGACCACTCGTACCAACAAGTTTCTTTAGCAGTATTATCAACGTAATCAAAAGTTCTACCGCAATCTACGTAATTTGCATAACTAATAGAACTAGGATAAACTGTAAAATCGCTTACGTTATCGCATTTTCCATGAATATCAACCGCTAAAACGTTAAAACCAGCATTTGAAAAATATAAAACGAGATCGGCGTCAAGCGGTTCGTCAACACTAGGAATAATTATAATCGTTCCAGCGTCTAAATTCTTTTGTTCAGCATAAATGCCGTAAATTCTAACCCTTTCGTTGCCAATTTGCCTACCCGAAAAGTAAACGTAGTTAAAAACTGCGTTTCCAATCGTCTCGCTTTTAAGTACCGTCTCTTTAAGCGGAAGCAAACTATTAAATTCGTCCCATAAATTGATAGGAGTTAAAATATTATTAGCCATAATTTTCCTTTGTTTATAAAAATTACAGTTTTTATTATACACCAATTTTTTAAATTTGGGTACCCTTTTTATAATATTTATTATTAATTTTTATTTTATATAATAATAAAAGTAGTTTACAAAAATAACGTTTTAATATAGAATT
>JAZSBA010000142.1:0-17827 GCA_045602125.1 Christensenellaceae bacterium
AAAAAATTTACATTTAAAATTATTATTTGCTAAATTGACCAAAATACTTATAAGAAAAGCTGTTTTACCTATCGCTGGTCTGCCACCTATTACAACCAAATCGCCTTTACAAATTTTTAAGTGCTTGTCTAAACATTCAAAACCTGTATAAATTCTCTCCATAAATTTCTCCTTTTTGTTTTATAATACAAAAAGTTTTATCCCCAAAATGGTATAATATAAGCAAAAGTGTACAACATTATACTTTGCTTTGCAAAGTCGTGTGTTTTTGCAAAGCAAAAAGTAAAGAGTAGCAATATTTTGCTACTCTTTTATAATGCCCTAAAAATCCCTATGTCTATTGCAGTTTAACCGCCTTTTTTTAATCTGCCGGCATTGAAAATACGACGTTTCCCCAATAGTCGTCGAAAATTTCATCGACCGTTTTAACGTATTCAGTTGAGGTTTGCTCTGTTTCAGGAAGATTGATTTTAATTTTTCCCACAAGTTTTATATCTCTTGACGACGAGCCTACAAGTATTTCAAACCAACCGTTTTCAACGTAATCGCTCTTTAACGGCACGCTGTAATAACTAAACGAAGTTTTATCAAGTAAAATAGAAACTTCTTTAATTTCGCCCGCTTTAATTAAGTTCTTTGAAAAGCCTTTGAGTTCTTTTTCGGGGCGAACAACGCTTGAAAAAACGTCTTTAATATAAACTTGAGAAATTTCTTTAGCGTCGATATTAGAAGTGTTTTTTATTTTAAATTTTACTATATAATCAGTTTCCGTTTTCTTTTCAATATTAAGGTCAGAGTATTCAAAATTTGCATAACTCAATCCGTAGCCAAACGGGAATAAAACGTTTTTATTATACTTATCGTAATAGCGGTATCCCACCATTAAACCTTCTGAGTAGTTATCAACGTAAGCGCTTCCAAGATCTAAGCCATTTGGCGTATCTTCAATAGATAAAGGATAACTTTCAGAAAGTTTACCCGACGGAGAAATTTTTCCTGAAAGTATTTGAGCGAGTGCGGAAAAAACGCCTTCGCCTGCAAAACCGCACCAAATAACCGCGCTAACGTTATCTATCCAAGCGCTCATATCAACTGCGCTACCGGTAAATAAGCAAACGGTTACTTTTTTATTGTTCTTTGCAACTTGATTGATAAAATCTTCAATCATAGGCGCAAGTTTAATGCCTTGCCTATCTTGGTCTTCGCCCATTTTAGAAGTTATAAGTAAAATTACGCTATCACTTTCGTAAGCTTTGTCGTAAATAGTGTAAATTTGCTTTGACCAAGTTTCCGAAATACCTGCTGAAACGGTTGAAAATTTAGCGTTACACCCTTGTTTTTCAAGTTCTTCTTGCAAAGATATAACTTTATTTCTCGGCTTAACTTTTGAAGAACCACCACCGCCGATAGCAGGCTCGTTTAATTTGTTACCACTAATTAAAATTCTACCGTTTTTTATTGGGAGCACTCCGTCGTTTTTAAGTAAAACGATGCTTTCGCTTGCAATCTTAACGGCGTTTTCGTGGCGCTCTTTAATAGAATAGGAAACTTTGCGTTTTTCTTTCATATTTTCAAGCTTTTCAATCAAATTGAATAAGTTTTGAACGCAAAAATCAATTTCTTCTTCAGTTATTAAGCCCTTGTCGTAAGCCTCTTGTAAAATGGTGTAAGAGAAACTTCTTGCAGGCATTTCAAGGTCAAGCGTTGCTTTTGCCGATTTATACGGATTTTTAACCGCGCACCAGTCAGACATTATAAGACCTGAAAACTTAAACTCATCTCTTAAAACGTCTTTGAGTAGCCACTTGTTTTCCGCCATAGGAACGCCGTTTACCTTGTTATAAGAACACATCATAGTAAGCGGTTGAGACTTTTTAATTATCCTTTCAAAAGATTTAAGATAAATTTCTCTTAAAGCCCTTTCTTCAATTTCGCTCGATTGATAAATTCTCTCGTACTCTTTATTGTTTAAGCAATAGTGCTTAACGCACGTTCCAACGCCGTTATCTTGCAAGCCGTCAACGTAACAAGACGCTAGTTCGGAAGTTAAATAAGGGTCTTCCGAAAAATACTCGAAGTTTCTTCCGCAAAGTGGAGTTCTTTTAATGTTTACGCCGGGCGCAAGCAAAACGTCAACGCCTGCTTCAATGCAGTCGTCTGCGATAGTTTTAGCGTTTAGATAGCAAAGTTCTCTATCCCAAGAACTAGATAGTACTGCAAGCGAGGGCATAGCTGTTGCGGGAAGGGTGTCGTTTTGCGCGTCGTTAGTCTTTCTAAGTCCGTGCGGACCGTCCGCAACGAAAACCGACGGAAGTTTTCCGTCTAAATCGTTAGTTTCCCAATTGTTTTTGCCTGATAAAAGCTTGATTTTTTCTTCAATACTAAAGTTTTTAACGTCGTATTTCATAACTGCTCCTATTCTCATTTTTTTAAGTATAACATTAAAATATTATCAAAAATACTCATAAACTGTTGAAAACACTCTCATTTTTTGTTATACTTAACTTATGAAGGCAGTTTTTGAAAAAACGAGAGAAGAAAATTACGATATAGAGATTCAAAGAAACCGTTACGGCGAGTTTTATCTCCACTTTCACTCAAACGTTGAAGTAACGTTCGTTTTAAGTGGAGAGATGACCGTTTTATGTAACGGCAAAACCTATCTTTTAGATAGCGGAAGTATTTTCTTTGCGGATAGTTACGATATTCACGGCGTTGTAAAATGCGATAGTGGTGGTAGTGATAACTGCACGATTATTATTCCCTTAGAGTTTTTATCTCGTTTTAACGCCGAGCGTAAAAATTTAAGGGCTAAAACCCCCGTGATTAAAAATTTAAGCCTTTGTAAAACTTGCGTTGAACTAATTGATAAGTTCGCCTTAAAATCAAGCGACCTATATTCAAAGGAGTGCGGAATAGAATTAGTGTTATCAACGCTACTTAAAGCGTTTGATTTTACCGATAGTGGTTTCAGTTTAGAAACCGAGCTTATTAGAAAAGTTTTATCGTTTATCCATAATAATTACGCTAAAAAAATTAGTTTAACGGATATTTCAAGAAGTTTAGGTTACACCCAAACGCATATATCTAAAACTTTTCACAAGTACTTAAACCTTTCAATCCCGTCTTATATAAATAGTTTAAGGCTAAAACGAGTTGAAAGCATTTTAAAAGAAAATCCAACCGCTGTGATAACCAAAGTTATCTTTGACGCAGGATTTTCAAGCATACAATCGTATTATAGAAATAAATCAAAAAATGGAGAAAAGCTATGAGAAAGAATTTAAAACCTAAAGCGTATATCTATCCACTTCCCGTTTTAATCGTTGGAACTTACGATGAAAACGGAACGCCCAACGCTATGAACGCGGCGTGGGGAACTGTTTGCGATACTACTCAAGTTTCAATTTGCTTATCTTCCACGCACAAAACGGTTAAAAACTTATTAAAAACCAACGCTTTTACCGTTTCTATCGCAGATGCCGATAACGTTATTCCTGCAGATTACGTCGGCGTTGTTTCGGGGAATAAAGTTATTGATAAAATTGAAAAATCCGGTTGGCATACTATAAAGAGCGAATTTGTAAACGCGCCTATTATAAAAGAACTCCCGCTTACCTTAGAGTGCAAAGTTGTAAGTTACGATAATGAAAGCGAAATTTTAATCGGCGAAGTTATAAACGTTTCGGTAGACGATAAAATTTTAGATAAAGACGGGAAAATCGATTTAACAAAGTTTAAGCCTATTTGTTACGATTGCGACGGGCACGGCTATTACGTTCTCGGCGAAAAAGTAGGTCAAGCCTTTTCAGACGGCTTAAAAATAAAATAAAAAAAAGGATATTTTATTATGAAAATTATAATAGTTGGTGGGGTTGCAGGTGGCGCAACAGCTGCAGCAAGAATAAGGAGATTAAACGAGAGCGCAGATATAACTATTTTCGAGCGTTCGGGTTTTATTTCGTATGCAAACTGTGGGTTGCCGTATTATATAGGTGGAGTAATCGAAGACGAGGAAGAATTAACCTTGCAAACTCCCGAGAGTTTCAATCGCCGTTTTAATATTGACGTAAAAGTTAATCACGAAGTAATAGATATTGACGTTTTAAATAAAACCGTTCACGTTACCGACTTAAAAACGGGAACGAGCTTTATAGAAAGTTACGATAAACTCATTTTATCACCCGGCGCAAAACCGATATTGCCCGATTTCTATACTGAAAATGATAGAACGTTCACGCTCCGCACCGTAGAAGACACGCTTAAAATTCGTGCCTTTATAGAGCAAAAACAGCCTAAAACGGCAGTTATTATAGGCGGTGGATTTATCGGTCTTGAAATGGCGGAAAACTTAGCAGAACTTGGCATTAAAACGACTATCGTTCAGCGTTCTAATCATCTTTTACCGACGGTGGACTGTGATATGGCGTCGTTTATTCACGCTAAAATGCGTCACCACGGCATACAATTGTTACTAAATAGTAGTACGGATAAAATGAGTGTTAAAGGTGATAAAGTTTGGCTTGACCTTGCTGACGGAAAGCAAATTAATGCTGATATTATCGTGCTTGCAGTCGGCGTAACGCCCGATAACTCGCTTGCTAAAAAGATAGGATTAAAACTTGGCGTTAAAGGAGCAATCAAAGTTAACGCCAAAATGGAAACTTCAATTCCCGATATTTACGCTGTTGGGGACGCAATAGAGGTAAAACATTTTATAACGGAACAAGATTCAGTAATTTCACTTGCAGGGCCTGCTAACAAGCAAGGTCGCATAGTTGCCGATAATATTTGTGGGATAAAAAGCGAATATAAAGGCTCGCAGGGTTCTTCAGTTATTAAACTCTTTGATATGACCGTAGGAACTACCGGTATTAACGAACGGCAAGCGAAAGCAAGCGGGATAGAGTATGAAAAAGTTATTTTAACGCAAAATTCGCACGCGGGATATTATCCGAACGCGACTGCAATGACCGTTAAGCTCATTTTTGAAAAAGCGACCTATAAAATTTTAGGCGCGCAAATCGTAGGGTACGACGGCGTTGATAAACGAATTGACGTTATCGCTACGGCAATTCGTGCGGGCATGAAAGCGGACGAATTAAAGGATTTAGACCTTGCTTACGCTCCGCCGTATTCTTCTGCAAAAGACCCGGTAAATATGGCAGGTTTCGTTGTTGAAAATATCAAAATCGGCATAGTTAAGCAGTTTTACTACGAAGATATTCCGTCTTTAAGAGAAAGGGAAGGCGTAATTTTGCTTGATACTAGAACCCCGTTTGAATATATGCGTGGGCACGCAGAAGATTTTATCAATATTCCGCTTGACGAGTTAAGAGAGCGTTTAGGCGAGCTTGATAAAAATAAAACGATCTACGTTATGTGTCAAAGTGGCTTGCGAAGTTATCTAGCAACTCGAATTTTAATGCAAAACGGTTTTGATGCGTATAACTTTGCAGGTGGTTTTAGATTATTTAGCAGTATTAAAAACGAAGAAATATTATCTAAACAATGCTATTGTTGTGGTATGGAGAAATAATTATGAAAGGGAAAATTAGACGCGGGACGTTATGGAAGAGATTTTAATTAAAATACTAGTTTGTTTTATTGCGGGCGCAGGCGCAGGCATAGGAACCGGCTTTGCAGGTATGAGCGCAGCCGCAATAATAGGACCTGTGCTAATAACCTTTTTAAAAGTTCCTGCTTACGATGCAGTTGGGATAGGGCTTATTAGCGACGTTTTAGCAAGTTTTGTTAGCGCCTACACTTATAAAAAAAGTGGAAACTTAGACGTGAAAAACAGCGTACCTTTACTTGTGAGTGTTCTTATAGTAACGGTTATTGGAAGTTTCGTTGCAAGTTTACTTCCCGAGCAGGCTATGAGTGGAACTATGCAGATAGCGCTAATTATTATAGGGTTGCGTTTTCTTATAAAACCCGTCAACAAGACCAAGGAACAACTAGAAGCGGTTTCTCCAAAAAATAGGATAATTAAAGCAATTATCGGTGGCGTGTTCGTTGGGTTTATTTGCGGGTTCGTAGGTGCAGGTGGCGGGATGATGCTCTTGCTCGTTCTAACTACTTTCTTAGGCTATCCTATGCATTTAGCGGTTGGAACAAGCGTGTTCATTATGGCGTTTACTGCGCTCATAGGTGGCGCTAGTCATTTTATGATAGGGGGAATGCCCGATATTTTCACGCTTATTTTGTGCGTTGCATTTACTTTACTTTGGGCAAGAATTGCTTCTAAAATTGCAAATAAATCTACCGCAAAAACTTTAAATAGAGTCGTAGGTATCGTAATGATCGCAACGAGTTTAGTTATTCTAGCGGTTAATTATCTTCCGTTTTAATAAATAATTACTTGCCCTATTCTAAAAATAATTTCGCTATACTAAAACTTCAAGTCCGTCAGGGCATACAAAAAAGCGAACCACTAAAAAATCACGGCGTTAGCCGTGGATGTTATCCGTCGAAGACGGTATGGAATCAACACGTAGTGTTGGATGTAATCAAGCCGATTTGATACACGCTATCGCGTGATTACATACGCCTACGGCGATTACATACTCACCTTTGGTGAGATTACGTACCAAGCCTAAATCGGCTTGGATAAAAAAAAGACCTTCTTGTGAAGGTCTTTTTTTTGGTGCCGCTGGCCGGACTTGAACCGGCACGGTATTGCTACCGAGGGATTTTAAGTCCCTTGCGTCTGCCTATTCCGCCACGGCGGCTTGCGTTATATAATATACTACTTTAAACGCAGTTTGTCAATAAATTTAACGCTCTCTCTCAAAAAAAATTGATATTAAAACCGTGAAACCGATTAAATTACAATTTTACGGCTATTGGTTTTCTCTTTTCGTAGTAAAAATATTCTGTAAAACCTACCTTTTTAAGAAGTTCTACTCCTTCTAAAAAACCTTGGGTTACGTTCTCGGCGACGTGAGAATCCGTGCCTATAGTTATAAGTTTTCCGCCCGTTTCTCTATACAATCTAAGGTAGTATTCATCGGGAAGAAATAATCCGCTTTTAACCCCTGACGTGTTGAGTTCAAGCGCCAAGTTTTTCTCAATCATTAAAGAATATATTTCTTTAATGAGATAGTCGAATTTAGTATTGTCATATTCAACGCCACGGCGTTTTAAATATCTAAGCGGTAGGGTTAAGTGGCAAACTACGTCAATATCCGTTTCCTTGATTAAAGTTAAAACGGTGGTGTAGTAAAACGATATAAATTCGTCGATTTCTTCTTTTTTCCAGGTTTCAAATTCTTGAGATGCCGTTCTTAAAAAAACGTCCCCTTTTTTATACTCGTGGCAAGAACCCAAAATAACGTCGTAATCTCTTGCTTTTCTAATTTTCTGCCCGTCTTCACGCCTGAAAATTTCTTCCGCAACTTCTATTCCCACTAAAAGTTTAATTTTATCTTTATAACGCTCTTTCAACTCGTTCATCTCGTCAACGCAAGCGCAAATTGTTACAAAATCGTTTCTTTCAGGGGTAAATTTGCAGTTGCAATGATCAGTTATAGTCAGCGCTTTAACGCCCCTTGAAATTGCAATATCTATAATCTCTGTAAGTTCGCTTTTCGCGTCTGGCGAGTATTTTGAGTGGCAATGTGAAATATACATAAAAAAAGTATAGCAAACCTTCCTTTAAAAAGTCAAATAATAATTAACTCATACACTTGATTTTATCTCTAAAAAATTGTATAATTTTTTGTAGGTAATAATTTAGCGGAAAGGAAACTCGTATGATAGATATTGATAGAATTAATTTTTTAGCCAAAAAATCTCGTGAAGTGGGGCTTACTGAAGAAGAAAAGGTAGAGCAAGCAAAACTTCGTAGAGAATACATAGATAGCATTAAAGCAAACATTAGAGCATCACTTGGAAATCCCGAAGATTATAAAAAAGGCGGAGATAAAAACTGATGGCAATAACAAACTTTGAAAAAATTGATGAAAACATCAAAGAATATAAAGAGCTAAACTATTTGCTTATCGAGTTGCAAGAAAAACTCGAAAAGGTTTCGCTTGCCCTTAAAAAAGAACGTAAAAACAACGTTTCTTTCCGTGGGGTAAATAAGCAAATTGCCACTTTAAACGAAGAAAGAGAAGAGTTGAAAGAAAAAATTTCTCTCACTAAAAAGAGAATCAAAGAAGTTTTTTCTGTAACCGAGCAAATTATCTTTTCAGGGATTAACGGAAAGTATAGTGAAATTTACGAAAGGCAACTTTCCCGTCTTTACGGATATAAAGTTGACGTTTTAGTTAAAAATCCCGGTGATCTTTACGACGAGCAAACTTGTTTAGCAACTTCGCTTATCATAACGAAGAATAAGGCTCAACACAAGAGAATCGTTAAGATGATTGACTTTGGCTTGCGTGATTCTCACACTTTTTACACCGAGAGAAAGATAAGGGTTGAAGTTTGCGTTTACTCTAAAAAGTACAAAGCAGGCGAGATTATACCATTTGATAGGGAACTTTTACAATGAAAAAATATAAAATACTAGTTTCAGATTACGACGGAACTTTGGCAAACAGTCAAAATTTTATAAGCAAGGAAAACCTTGACGCGATAAACGATTTTATCTCTCGTGGGGGAATTTTCGTTCTTTGCTCCGGTAGGGCAACCGACGGAATATCTAGAATTTTACTCTCTCAAAATTTCAAGGGGCTACTTGCAAGTTTTAACGGCGCGCAACTTTATGATTTAAATGAAAAAAAGGTAATATTTTCTAACGGAATATCGGGAGAACTTCTTTGTAGGATAGTTAAGTATTGCCAAGATAACGGCTTAAACTTTCACGTTTATCCGGAACAAGGTTTTATTTGCAAGGGTAAAACCAAGTATAGCGATTTATATCAAAAGTTAACTGGAGTTTCTCCTATTTTTGACGACGATATTTTATCTACTGTTCAAAAAACTAATTTAGAAACTCCTAAAGTTTTAATTTTTGACGATAAGGAAAAGCTCGACGCTCACTATAATAGCGTTAAAAATCTCGTGCCCGAGTGCTTAGTTTCCAGAAGTACCGACAATATGATTGATATAAACTTAAACGGCGTTAACAAGGGAACTGCTTGCGATATGATAGCCAAGAATTTCGGCATGACGATTGACGACGTTATCGGGGTTGGCGACGCTGGTAACGATTACGATATGATAAAAATGGCGGGGATTTCGTTCGCCGTTTCTAACGCAACTAAAGAAATTAAAGATTTAGCCGATATTGTTCTTCCCGTATCTAACGATGAAAACGCCATTAAGTATATAATAGAGAACTACTGTATCTAAATACGGACTTATTATCAATGAAAACTGTTGATTTGCACTTTAAAAAAATGACGGAAACGCCCGTTTCCAAACTAATAATAAGATTGGGTATTCCAACCACTTTATCTATGCTCGTTACGAGCATTTATAATTTGGCGGACACTTATTTCGTAGGAAGGCTTGGAGAGAGCGCTCAAGGCGCTATCAGTATACTTTTTACCCTTCAATGCGTTATTCAAGCGATTTCTTTTATGTTTGGGCACGGCGCTGGCGTATTCGTTTCAAAATTTCTTGCGGATAAAGACGTTAAGGGGGCTTCCAAATACGTTTCTTCCGCATTTTTCATATCTACTTTTCTAGGCGTAATTATGGGAATAGTCGGTTTGATTATAATAAAACCGCTTATGCTCTTTTTAGGTAGCACGGAAACTATTCTACCTTACGCTATAAGTTACGGCGCGTGCGTACTCGTTGCAACTCCTTTTATGATGGGTTCTTTCGTTTTAAACAACTGTTTAAGATACGAAGGCAAAGCCTTTTACGCTATGATAGGCTTAGTTTCGGGTGGTTTGCTCAATATTTTGGGAGATTTCTTGCTCGTTTACGTTTTCGATATGGGCGTATTCGGAGCGGGGTTAGCAACGGCTGTTTCGCAAATTATAAGTTTTATCTTACTTTTAGTTCTATACTTTAAGTTTGCTCAAAGCAAAATTTCTATAAAGAGCGTAACTTCAAAGTTTATGGTATATTTTGGCATTATGAAAATGGGTTTTCCGTCTTTTATAAGGCAGGGCTTAACTTCAATTTCCGGCGGAATACTCAATAACCTTTCAAAGCCTTACGGCGACGCGTTAATTGCCGCTATGGGCGTAGTTAATAAGTATATAAACGTTATTGCTTTCGTAGGTTTGGGAATAGGTCAAGGCTTTCAACCGGTTAGTTCCTTTAACTATCAAGCAAAGCGCTATGATAGAGTTAAAAAAGCAACGATTTTTACGGCGCTATTTGGAACGGCGCTCGTAACAGTTTTATCAATTCCCGGAATTATCGTTCCGGAATTTATAATGAGTATATTCCAAAAGCAACAATCGGTAATAGACTTAGGTGCGCTAGCGCTCCGCGTTGCGTCGATAGGCGTAATAATTATGCCGACGTCAATCGTTACTAATATGCTTTTTCAAAGCACCTTCCAAGCGGGAAAGGCAAGTTTTTTATCAATGATGCGTTCGGGGCTTGCGTTTATCCCCACGCTTTTAATACTTGAAAGTACGATTGGAGTTACGGGTATTCAAATAGCCCAACCGATAGCGGACGTTATCTCGTCGCTCGTATCCCTGCCGTTTTTAATATATTTTTTAACGGTAACGCTTAAAAATAAAGGAGAAAAACCTATGAAAAGATTAATAGTTGCATCCGGCAATAAAGGAAAACTTAAAGAAATAGAACAAATACTCGGCGATATTTACGAGGTTGTTCCTATGGCGGAAGTAGGTTATAGCGAAGACATTGAAGAAACGGGAGTTACTTTTTACGAAAACGCTCTTATTAAGGCAAAAACGGTATCTCTTGCCCTTTCCGAAGACGTTTTAGCCGACGATAGCGGTCTTATGGTAGACTATCTTGGCGGAGCGCCGGGGGTTTACAGCGCAAGATACGCTGGCGATCACGGAAACGATAAATTAAATAGAGATTTACTCCTTAAAAATCTTGAAGGGGTAGAGAATAGAAAGGCAAAGTTTGCTTCAAGCGTAGTTTTACATAAAAAGGACGGAACTATAATTTCAGGCTACGGCGAAACGACGGGAGTTATCTTGCACGCTGAAGACGGAGAAAACGGTTTTGGTTACGACTGTATTTTTCTTAGCGACGATTTAGGCAAGTCCTTTGGCGTAGCAACTCACGAAGAAAAGAACAAGGTTAGCCACCGTTATAGAGCAATTTGCGATTTAAGGAGTAAATTATGAAAGCAGTAGTTGCAATAGACTCGTTTAAAGGAAGTTTATCTTCTAAAAAAGCAGGCGAGGCGGTTAAACTCGCGCTAGAAGAACTTGATAAAAATTCTACCGCCGAAGTCGTTTGTTTAGCAGACGGTGGCGAAGGCACTACCGAGGCGCTCGTTGAAGGCTTGGGTGGAAGTTATAAAAGCGTTGAAGTAATGGGGCCGCTTGGCGATAAGGTAAACGCCGTTTACGGCGTTATTGATAGCGTTGCCGTTATAGAAATGGCAACGGCGTCAGGGATAACTTTAGTTGAAAAATCAAGGCTTAATCCTTTGCTTGCAACTACCTACGGCGTTGGAGAAGTTATTTTAGACGCTATTAATTTTGGTTGCCGTGATTTTATAATAGGGCTTGGCGGTAGCGCCACTAACGACGTGGGCGTTGGTATGCTCAAAGCCTTAGGTTACGAGTTTTTAGATAGTAGCGGTAATTTAGTTGGTCTTGGCGCTCAAGCGCTTAAAGATATAGTTAAAATATCGGATAAAAACGTTGATAAAAGGCTTAAAGATTGTTCTTTTACTATCGCTTGCGACGTTAAAAATCCGCTCGTAGGAAAGTTTGGTTGCTCGGAAATTTTTTCAAGGCAAAAGGGCGCTACGGAGCAAATGGTAAAAGATATGGACGGTTGGATTGACAATTATTCAAGCGTAGTTAAAAGTTATAATAGTGATAGCGATAAAAACGCTCAAGGTATGGGCGCGGCAGGTGGTTTAGGTTTTGCTTTTACTTGGTTTTTAAACGGCAAAATCACGCCTGGAATTGAACTTATAACTCAAAAAATAGGGCTTGAAGAAAAAATAAAAACTGCCGATTTGGTTATCACGGGCGAAGGTAGATTAGACGGTCAAAGCGCTATGGGTAAAGCGCCCGTTGGAGTTAGCGCTCTTGCTAAAAAGTACGGTAAAAAGGTTATTGCTTTTGCAGGTTCTATTGGTAGTGGCGCGGAAATTTTAAACTCTTATGGAATAGACGCGTACTTTTCAATAACCAATTCCCCTTGCTCTTTAGAAGACGCTATGAAGGAAGAAAACGCCTTTTTTAACCTTAAAAATACCGCTAAACAGGTGTTGAGATTATGCCTAAATATTTAAGCGTAATTTCCGATACTCACGGCGCAAGGAACAATCTTGCAAGGTTGGTTGGAGATTTTACGGTAAGCGATAAAATAGTTTTTTTAGGTGACGGGCTTAACGACCTTAACGAACTTTTTGAGTTTCAAGATAAAATAATAAAAGTTGCAGGAAACTGCGATTTTACGCCCTTTATATCAAAAAGGGAAACTTTCAATATAGAAGGCGTTAAGTTTTTAGCCGTTCACGGCGACGAGTTTTCGGTAAAATCAAGCCTATCAAGGCTTAAAGAGTACGCTAAAAAAATAGGGGTAGACGTCGTTTTATACGGGCACACGCACGTATCTAATATAATAGAAGAAGACGGAATAACTTTTATAAACCCCGGCACGCTCTCGCGTTACGGCTCAAAGGAAACTTTTGCCTTTATCTCGGTAGATAGCGGAAAAATAAACGCCAAAATTATTCCAATATCTCGAAGATAATGGTATTGACTTTTTAAATTTTGAGTGCTAAAATTAAACTACCAAAAATAAAAGGAGACTGTTATGAAAAAATTATTAAAAGCATTTTCAATGGCGTTAGTTCTCGTTTTATCTCTCTTTGCGTTTGCTTGTAACGGTGGAGAAGGCGGGGATGCAACGTATACGGCTGTTCCCACTTTAAACGGAAAAAGCACGGAAGAAGTTTATCAAGGCGTAGTAACCGCAGTTGAAAGTTATAGAAACAACTTTACAATAAGCATTGGCTACGATATTTCCTGTACGATTACTGCCGAAGGTGAAACGGGCACTATGAATATGAAGATGACCGATCACGCTAAATTTAACGGCGCAGAATTTTACGAAAAAATGTTTATCGATATGGGCAAGATCACAGCTGGAGATAATTCAATGGATCTTGGGGAAACTACTATAGAAGTTTCAGTCGTTGGCGGCAAGGCGTATATGAACACTCAGATGGACATTATGGGCGAACAAGTTTCTAATAAAGCTAAGTTCAACGCAACTTTAGAGCAAATTGCCGAGTATGCAGATCTTGATATGGATAAACTTATAAATCCTATTTATGATTTCTCTCAACATAGTTTTGATGACGTAAAGTTCTTTGTAAACGATAACGACGCGTCAGACGTTTATTTTGAAATGACTATCAAAGGTGACGAAGCTAAAGATTTTGCAAGCAACATCGGTAGCGAATTCGACCTTGAAGATATGAATACGGGCGATATTAATTATAAGTTCTACTTAAACGGTCAAGGTCAACTCGATCATATCGCAATAGAATTTACAACTTCTATGAGTGCTATGGGAACGTCTATGGAATATAAATACGTAGGTTCTATAAGATTTTCCGACGTTGGAACGACGGTTATCACCCCTCCAAGCGATGCGGACACTTATGAAGATTTAGGCTCAATTGGAAGCGCCGAATAAAAAAATAAGGAAATTCCGCTCGAAAGGGCGGAATTTTTTCCTATTTTAAAAGGGTAAAAAAATTAATAAAATAAAAAATTTGCAATTATGCCGAATTTTAATTGACAAGGCAAATTCTTTTTGTTATAATCTTTTAGCATTGTGCGGATAAGTGCGGGTGTAGTTCAATGGTAGAACACCAGCCTTCCAAGCTGGTTACGTGGGTCCGATTCCCATCACCCGCTCCATAAACGTTTAGGAAGGTGCGCTAAAGCAAATGTCGTGCGCCAGTAGCTCAGCTGGATAGAGCACCGCCCTTCTAAGGCGGGTGTCAGGGGTTCGAATCCCTTCTGGCGTGCCAATATGGCGAGAGTAGTTCAGTTGGTTAGAGCGTCAGATTGTGGTTCTGAATGTCGTGGGTTCGAGTCCCATCTCTCGCCCCAATTATAAAGCGTTGGGGTGTCGCCAAGCGGTAAGGCACCGGATTTTGATTCCGGTATTCGTAGGTTCAAATCCTGCCACCCCAGCCAAATAATTGAATATGGTCCACTAGCTCAGGTGGTAGTGTACTTGACTTTTAATCAAGTTGTTCGGAGTTCGTGTCTCCGGTGGATCACCAAAAATAACGGCTTTTTGTAAAGCCGTTATTTTTATCCAAACTGAAAGTTTGGCATGTAATCACGGCAAAGCCGTGCATGTAATCGCCGTAAGGCGTATGTAATCACGCGTCAGCGTGTATGAAACTTTCAGTTTGATAACATCCAACACTGCGTGTTGATAACATACCGCAAAAGATTGCGGATAACATCCACTCGCAAAGCGAGTGATTTTGGAGACGTATGAAGAATTTACTTTTAGAGTATAGTGAACAACTTGCTGTAAATATAGTGTCCTTATGCAAGGAATATAAGATTGATTCAAACACGGTTTTTCAAATTAAAAAATCTTCTTCAAGTGTTTTTGCAAATATAACCGAAGCTCAATATCCTCAAAGCCTTGCCGATATGCTTTCAAAATTAAAAATAGCGAGAAAAGAGTGTGTTGAAACGGAATCGTGGCTAACATTGTTGTTTAAAACTAACGTTATTCCCGAAGAAGTGTTTAAAACTCATAGAAATTTATGCGGAAGAATAAAGCGTATGCTTACGTCTTCGTGTATTACAATTGAAAATAAAATTAAGCAAGGTTAGTACCTTGCTTTTTCTATTTGTGCTCAAATTATACTATTAATATTAAAATCTTCTTTATAACAGTAAAACGGCTTTTGTAAACCGTTTTATCCATTTATTAAATCATCAATATTAATATTAAAAATTTCACTTAATTTTCTTAACATTTCTATGTTTGGCTCAGTTCTACCTTGTTCCCAATTTGCATAACAACTTTCAACAACGTTTAGTATTGTTGCCACTTGTTTTTGCGTTAAACAACAAGCTTTTCTTGCTTCTTTAAGATTATTACAAAACTTTATATCCATAATATTATTTTATTCAACAACTACACAAAATGTCTTGACACTAGATAAAATATCTAGTATAATTATATTGTCTAATAACTACTGAATGATTAAAGAAAAAATTTTATTTTAATATTTTAATAATGAGGTAAAAATATGAAGATGAATAAAAGATTTACGATTTTATATCTCTTAATTATTTTAATAATGACAATGTGTTTCGGCTGTAAGGCCGATAAAGAAGATGTTTTTGGTAAATGGCAAGCATCTGGTACCTATAACGGCAATTATTATGTTCACACATTGGTTTTAAATGAAGACAACACCTATATACGTTACACATCTAAAAATGAAGGAACACCTAAAGTAGATGATAGTGGAGAATTTGAAATAGAGGGTAATATTATTAAATGTTATGAGTCCGACTGTATAGTTTATAAAGGGGCTTGGGTGGAGTACACCTTTAAAAATGGGCAATTGAAAAATGGGCGTTGGGAGTATAAAAAAATTTCTTAAATTGAAAAAATTGTAGGAATAAAAATACGTTTATTCTATGGTAAAGTTATGCTAACCAACTTCAAATCGGATAACACAAAAAAGGTACACTTAAAATTAGTGTACCTTTTTTGATGCCCACCGCCCCCTCTCACTCCGCAAAGTATCGGCTCCTAGTACGGCGCAACCCCTTTGTCTTGCTATATACGTATATACTTTTGTGAAAATTGTGTGAAAAAACAGTTGACATTTAATTTGTATAGTGATAGAATACTATTCACTCACTCTTTATAAATGCAAACGAAACTTATTTAGGAGATAGGTAAGATTTGAGTAGTCTTGCCAAAAAATTATGAGAGAATTATTTTTTAAATTATTTGAAATGTCGCACTTTAATACGGGGATAAAAGTAACTCCGTTTTCAGGCGCGCACATCGTTTACTTGGTGCTTATATTCGGCGCTATAGTGGGCGGTTACTTTTTATTTAGGAAGAAGGAACAAAAAGTTAAAACAAACGTTTTAAGAATTCTTGCTTACGCGCTTGTTATTTCGTATTTATCGGACTTTTTCGTTCACGATTTCGTATATGCAAGTTATAACGTTGACGGTACTTTAGCAACGGCAGGCGGTCTTAATCTCGATAAACTTCCGTTCCATATTTGCACGGTGCTTTGTCCGCTCGTTGCGTTCGTTCAGTTTAACAAAAATCTTCAAAAGTTTAAAGAACCCGTCGTTATGCTTGCAATTATTGCTCCAATGATGTATATTTGCTATCCCGCAAGTATCGGAGAAGGCGAGCCTTGGTGCTATCAAGCCGTTCAAACTATGTTCTATCACGGGGTGCTTATGGCTTGGGGAATTTTAAGCGTTTGCTTAAAAGAAGTTGAACCCAAGTTCAAAAACTGCTGGCACGTTGCAATCTTATTAGTTGCAATCACCCTTTGGGCAAAACTCGGCAACTTAATTTTAGAGCACAATTGGTTCTTCCTTGAAGAAGACGCCTTCTATATCGGCTTAGTTTCAGGCGGAATAATTCCTAAGTGGTCGCTTATGATATTTAATCCGATAGTATTTTTCTTGGCGGTGCTTGGAGCGTACGGCGTAATAATCGGCGTAAACAAATTAGTTAATAAAAATAAATAAAAGCAAATCAAAAAAGATAGCGATTATTCGCTATCTTTTTTATATTTTCCGGGAGAAACCCCGACTAATGACTTAAAAGTTCTTATAAAATGCGCGTAGTCGTTAAACCCGCAAGAAAACGCCGTTTCGGTTACGCTTTTCCCTTGGCTCAAAAGTATTTTCGCTTGGGTAATTCTAGTACTCGTTAAATATTTATTAACGGTAGTATAAAGCGAAGTTTTAAAGAGCGAGCAGAGATTGTTTACGGATACGAAGGAATTTTTAGCAACGTCTTCAAGCGTAATCTTTCGCATATAATTTTTGTTAATATAATCAATCGCAAGCAAAATGCTTTCGTTACTTTTTATACTATCGCTTTCAACTTTATTGTTATCGTAGAGCCTTATAACTTCAAGAAGAATTTCTATAACTTGAATTTTCTTGTAAAGCTCGTCGCCGTAATCGTATTCTTTAGAAAGATTAAAAAATAAGTTTTTTAATTTATCCGCATCTTTTTGAGTTAAAACTATTTTATCTAGTTTATTATCTTGATAAAAGCACTTGTATAAATCTGCATCTATGGTACAATTAGAGTGGATAAACTCGGGGTGAATATGAAGGCTATATCTTATAAATTTTCCGCTCTTTAAAGCGGTTACTTTATGCGCCTCGTACTGGTTTAAAATAAATAGTTCGTTATTATTTATCTCGTACACTTTATCGTTTATTAAAAAAGTGTTGCCCTTTGATAAACTTAAAAACACTTCGCAACAGTCGTGAACGTGAATATCTAGATTGGGCTTAGCAGTTTCAGAGTAATAAAGCCCGAAAGTTCTAGTTTTTATAGCGTTGTCTATCGCCTCGTGGCAGGAATTAAAAAATACTTTCATATAAATATTTTACATAAGGTTTGTGAAAAATGCAACAAAATAAGTAAAATTTGCAAAAACTTTGCAAATCGTATATAATAAAATATATTTAGA
>JAZSBA010000143.1:0-5100 GCA_045602125.1 Christensenellaceae bacterium
CAAAATTATATTAAACTATTTTTTGGACAACAAATTTAATTATATTGTAGAATTTAACGGCGTTAAATTCTGCTACTCAAAAACTGAAAACGTTTTGAAAAGCAATATTCACGAGTATCACGAACTTTTATTTTATATCGATAAAGAAATCGGTATTTCACCTAAAAATTAACTTTTTTGTTTACAAAAAACTCAATATATGATATTCTATTTTTAACCATGAAAAAGATAATTACAACTCTAATTTTAATAACTTCGCTTATCTTTTGCATTACCCTTTCAGGTTGCAAAGAAGAACGAAAATTTTCCGTTCGCGAATACGATAATTGCACTTTCTTTCAGCACCTAAAATACGGTGACGGTGAAAGGAATATTTTAGATCTTTTTATCCCTAAAAACCTTTCCGGCAACGCTGGTTTAATTCTTCAAATTCACGGAGGCGGATGGGTTGCAGGCGATAAAGACGGGCTAGTTGGAAGCGAAACTCGCTGGCTTGAAAACGGCTACGTTTATTCACATATCAACTATCGTTATGCAGACGGTTATTCAATTACCGCAAGCGATATTTTAAGCGATATTTCAACCGCTTTGCTCGCAATTAAAAACAAGTGCAATGAATACGGAATCAACCTAAACGGCGTTGGCTTATACGGTGGTTCGGCGGGCGGGCATTTATCACTTTTATATGCTTATAAAATGGCAAGTAACTCCCCTATAAAACCTTGCTTCGTTGCAAGTTATTCAGGCCCTACCGATTTAACTGACGTTAACTATCTTGAAGAAAAGGAAAACAAAGACGACGTAATTGATCTTATATCAAAAATTTCAGGCGCTTATCAATATAAAGGCAATATCTTAGATTACTCTTATTTATTAAAAGACGCATCGCCCGTAACTTACGCTAACTCTAATTGCGTTCCAACGCTTATTTTTCACGGAACTAACGACGATATTGTTCCTTATAGCAACGCCGTTATCTTAGATAGCGTTTTAACAAATTACGGCGTTACTCACGAATTTGTTACTTACAAAAATTCAGGTCACGGTTTAGAAAACGATAGTGAAAGCGCAACGCTTGCCGACCAATTATTATTTGATTATGCAAACAGATATCTTACGCAAACAAATTAAAGAATTAAGAAATTCGCTTGATAAAAACGCCGTTATAAAATATTCTAAAATTATAACGGATAAAATTTTAGCGCTTAAAGAGATTGAAAATCTCAATACTTTTATGATATATAAAAGTTTCAAAAACGAAGTTTCAACTGAAAATCTTATCAACTTGCTCTTATCCCTTAATAAAACCGTTTGTTATCCCGTAACTAACGGTGAAAATATGGTTGCAGGTCTACCTTTATCAAATGAATTTACTATAAGTAAACTCGGCGTAGAAGAACCTAAAAATTATAAGGCGATTGATTTAATCGACTGCGTTATCGTTCCGCTTATCGCGTGCGATAAAAACAAAAATAGGATAGGTTTTGGCAAAGGCTATTACGATAGATTTCTAAAAAATAGAAACACGTTAAAAATAGGCGTCTGCTGTGATTTTCAAGTGGTTGATGAAATAACGCCTAACGAGTGGGACGTTCCACTTGATTTAATAATTACCGAAAAACAAATTATTGGAGATTAGTTATGGATAGTAAAATTAGAGTATTTTTAGCAAAGAGCTACGACTTGGTCGTTGGCGATACCTTTCAACTTTTTTATAGGAGCGTTATAGAAGCGCCAAACCCCTACTCTTATTCAATAGTTGCTCTATGCGAAAAAGGTAAGGCGTTTCCAAGATATTTTGAATATACTCCGCAAGAAGAAGGAAAACACACCTTAACAATTTCCGTTTACAACGCTGAAAAAACACTACTCGGCTCTGCTACTACCGTTTTAAACGTGGTTAGCGCAAAAGCGCCTAAAAATAAAGTCAACGTTTTATGCCTTGGCGATTCACTCACTCAAGGCGGAGCTTGGGTGCAAGAAGTTAATAGAAGAATTTCTAAAACTGACGGAACGCCCGAAGGCAACGGTTTTGAAGGCGTTAACTTTATAGGCTCAATGAAAAAAGATGACGTGGGCTTTGAAGGGCACGGCGGTTGGACTTGGAATAGTTACGTTTCCGATAAAGTCGGCTCTATTTGGATTCAAGCGCCGAATAATAAAACGGAAAAAGACCAACACTCTTTGTGGAAAGACGAATTTGGTTCTATTTGGCAAATTGAAACGTTGCAAGTTGACTATCTTAAACTCAATAGATATAAAGATCACGAAGGTAAGCGCCCTGAAAAGGGAGTTTTAACTCATTATAAAAACGCGGTGGATACTAGCCCCATTGAGTTTTTCAGTTCGTCAAACGGCGACGTTAGCCCCTTTTTAGATACGAAAACTAAAACTTTAAGCGTTAAAAAATATCTTGAAAGTTTAGGCGAAGAAAGAGTTGACGTCGTTTATATTCTTTTAGGCGCAAACGGGCTTATGCGCCAATGTGCTATGAATAAGTCAAGGCGCGAATACTGCCAAACGGTAATTAAGCAAGAAGTTAAAGAAGTTCTCGATTTATTGATAAGAGAAATTCCTTCGGTTAAGATTAAAATAATGGCTATGCCGTTACCTTCGGTGAGTGGCGGTATGGGAAATAACTACGGCGCTGAACCACCGTTTAACGACCTTTACGATATAATTAACTATACAAACGAACTCAACGTTGCTTATGAAGAAATTTGCTTTGAACAAAGTTATAAAAACTCCGTTGAATTTATTCATTTAGCAGGTCAATTTGATTGTGAATATAACTATCCTAACACCTTAAAACCCGTAAACAGTAGAAGTCAAACAACCGAGCGAATTGACACTAACGCCTGTCATCCAAATTTTGACGGGCAAATGCAAATTGCCGACGCCGTTTATAGAAACTTAATCAAAGAAATTGCTAAATAGCAAAAAGACGAGTGAAAAATTCACTCGTCTTTTTTTCTTCTCTTTCCGTTATAACTGCTAGGCGGAACGCCGTATTTTTCCTTAAAATATCTAGAAAAATTATAAGGATTTGTAAAACCCGATTGATAGCAAACGCTTGAAACTCTTTCCCCTTTTAAAAGTAAGTTTAAAGCGTAATCTAACCGCTTATTAAGAAGATATTCTTTTAAACTCAAACCGTATTCCTTTTTAAATTCACGGCTCAAATACGCGCGGTTATAAGAAAACTTTTTGGCTATATCTTCAACTAAAAGTTCCTTATTAAAATTTTCGTCGATATAGTTCTTTACCGAAACTAACAACTCGTTGTTTTGATTTTGAGTAATCTCGTCAATTAAGCTAAGCAAAATTTCAGAAACGGGCTCGGCGTAAACTATTTCGTTTTCATCAACTAAATCTTTAATTTTTTGATAATAATCGCCACCAAGAGAACATACGCTAGGTATTCCGTCAAGTTTTTTACCTAACGTTCCCATAAAACCTATCCAAGCGTACTCTAAGTTATTGTTAGGCTTAAAATCGTAAATAATTGGAACGTAGGGCTTTACGATAAAAACGTCTCCCTTCTTTATAGTGAAACGCTCGTTTTCAACGACTACTTCCCCTTGCCCACCAACGATAACGTGCAAAACGTAAAAAAACCTGACGTGTTTATCAGACTTTCCGTCAGTTGGATTAGACTGGTAACCTATAAACATAGGCGATATTTCTTCTAAGGAAACTTTTCTTCCCTTGTACTTAGTCATTGCGTAGTGAATTGAGCGCTCTACCTTTACTTTCATAGTTTTAGTTTAGCATAAAACTATTTATAGCGTCAATGAGAAAAAGTCACATTTTAATAAATTTTTATTGCAAAAAGATATTTATTAATATATAAACATATATTACAATAATTTTATGATAGGCTATCAAAAAGATGAATTTGACAAGAAAATATATTTTGAAGAACTTTGCGATTTTTTGCCTGACGAGATAGTTGACTCTCACGCTCACATTTGGCGAGTTGAAGACGACGAGTACGATAGATCGAAATTTCCTAAAAAGTGGACCAATAGAGTTGCAGGCGAATGCCCTATTGAAGACTTGCTTGCAATATATCAAGGGCTTTTTGAAGGAAAGAAGGTAATTCCCGTTATATTTGGTAACTCAGTTCAAAAATACAAAGAGCATAACGCCTACGTAAAAACTGTTGCTCAAAAATATGGGTTTCCGTCACTTTATTAGACTAGATATGAAATTGAGCCCGAAGTTTTAGAGCGTGAAGTTTTATCGGGCGGTTATCAAGGCTTAAAACCCTATCTTGGCGGTTGCAAAGTAGGGGTTTCGCCAGCAGAAGCAGACGTTTACGATTTTTTACCAGAGTCCCATTTGAAAATTGCGGATAAATACGGTTGGAAAGTAGTTCTTCACTTATCTAAATCAGAACGCCTTAAAAACGAAAGCAATCTTAAAACGTTACTTGATATTGAACAAAAATATCCTAACGTTAAACTTATCGTTGCGCACGTTGGAAGAGCGTACGCTGATGAAGACGTTGGCAACGCGTTTGAACTACTTAAAAACACGCAAAATATGATTTTTGACTTTTCGGCTAACACTAACGCATCCGTTATAAGAGGCGCTATTGAAACTGTTGGCGTTAAGAGAGTGTTATTTGGAACTGATCTTCCCATTGCTAAAATGAAAATGAGAAGAATAGTTGAAAACGGCAACTATGTAAACGTTATCCCACGCGCGTTGTACGGCGACGTTAGCGGGGATATTCACATGAGAGAGTCCGACGATAAAAACATAACTAACTTTACCTACGAGATACTTCTTGCGTTTAAGCAAGCGTCAATTGAGTTAGGGCTTTCAAGTGAAGATATAAAAGATATTATGAGCGGAAACGCTTGCAAATTATATAATATAAACTATAAGAAGTAAATCTTTTGCTAATCGCAAAATCTTTTGCAAAACTAAAGTTTTGCTCTAAAAACTTGCGTTTTTATACTTCAACTTTGAAATTTGCGAAGTTGTAAATCTTTGCAAGCAAACTTCCAACTTCTTTTATTATAAACTATAAGAAGTAAATCTTTTGCTAATCGCAAAATCTTTTGCAAAACTAAAGTTTTGCTCTAAAAA
>JAZSBA010000144.1:0-4722 GCA_045602125.1 Christensenellaceae bacterium
CATAACGAAGTTTATAAAATTTACATACGTCCCCGAACTTTACGGTAAGCAGGATAGAGCGATATTGTTTGGTTGTAGAACCGAGAAAGACAAGGCGACGCGAACGAGCGTACCGAGTAGTACGTGAGCGAGCGTCAACGCAGTATTTCGACGTGTTATACAATCAAACAAGCGTCGCCAAAGGAAAAAAACCTATACTTATTCTCAACTGCATACTCGTAAATACCAAGCACGGTTTCACGAGATAAAAATGCGGAAACAAGCATTATAAGAGTTGATTCTGGAAGGTGAAAATTAGTTATTAGCCCTTCAACGCATTTGAACTTATAAGGCGGATAGATAAAAATTGAAGTATCGCCTGAACACGCTTTTACGTAACCGTTTTCATCGGCTACTGTTTCTAACGTTCTAACTGACGTTGTTCCAACGGCTATAACTCTTCTTCCTTCACGCTTTGCTTTATTTATAATTTCAGCATTTTCTTCGGTTATTTCATACCACTCGGTATGCATTTTGTGGTTGGTTAAGTCTTCTTCTTTTACCGGCCTAAACGTTCCAAGCCCAACTTTAAGTTCGACTTTTGCAAATTCAACGCCCTTTTCTTTTAAGGCGGAGATGAGTTCGTTAGTAAAGTGAAGCCCTGCAGTTGGAGCGGCGGACGAGCCCAAGTTTTTAGCGTACACCGTTTGATAACGGTCTTGATCTTCAAGTTTTTCTTTGATATACGGAGGAAGAGGCATTTCGCCAACTCTTGAAATTATATCTTCAAATACTCCGCTGTAATGAAATTCTACTATTCTTCCACCGCTTTCCGTTCTTGATTTTACGGTTAAAGAAAGTTCTTCGTTAATAGTTAAAATTACGCCTTCTTTGGCTTTTTTGCCCGGCCTTACCATAACTTCCCACTCGTTAAGAGAAAATCTTTTTAACAATAAAATTTCAACCTTACCGCCGTGTTCGGTATAAGAATACATGCGCGCAGGTAAAACTTTAGTGTCGTTTATAACGAGCAAGTCGCCCTTTTTTAATATTGATAAAATATCTTTAAAAACTCTATCCGTTATAGTTTTAGTCTCTTTATCATAGTGAAGAAGCCTAGAACTATCTCTTGGATAAACGGGCGTTTGCGCTATGAGTTCTTCGGGTAAATTGTAAAAATAATCACTTTTTTTAAGCATAATTAGTCCTTCGTATCAAAAAGTGTCATCTGCTCGTCAGACACGGGCGGTTTTAAACCTAAATGAACGTACGCCTTATTAAGCGCTACCCTACCACGAGTTGTTCTTGCGATAAAACCAAGTTGTAAAAGATAAGGTTCGTAAACGTCTTCAATAGTATCTTTATCTTCGTTGATAGTTGCCGCAAGCGTTTCAAGACCAACCGGACCGCCGTTAAACTTTTCAATTAAAGATAAAAGCAAGTTTTTATCGGTTGCGTCAAGACCTAAACCGTCTATATCAAGCCTTGAAAGAGCAAGTTCTGCATCAGACTTTAAAATCTCATTATGACCGAGAACTGATGAAAAGTCTCTAACTCTCTTTAACAATCTATTAACTATTCTCGGCGTTCCACGACTGCGCTTTGCAATTTCTAACGCCGCTTGTTTATCAATCTCATAGTCAAGCGTTTTAGCCGAGCGAGTTGCAATCTCGGCAAGTTCTTCGGTTGAATAAAGTTCCAAGCGGAGCATTACGCCAAATCTATCTCTAAGCGGAGAAGAAAGCATGCCCGCTTTAGTGGTTGCTCCGATAAGCGTAAACTTTTTAAGTGGGATTTGCACCGTTCTCGCAGACGGACCTTTACCCATTATAATATCGAGCGAAAAGTCTTCCATCGCGGGATATAAAATTTCTTCTATATTATGGCGAAGACGATGAATTTCATCTATAAATAAAACGTCGCCGTCGTTAAGGTTTGATAGAATTGCCGCTAAATCGCCCGTTTTTTCAATCGCAGGACCAGACGTGATTTTAATTTGAGTTCCCATCTCCGCGGCGATTATATGAGCAAGCGTTGTTTTACCTAAACCCGGTGGACCATACAAAAGAACGTGGTCGAGAGCCTCTCCACGCATTTTTGCAGCCTTCATAAAGACGGTTAAATTATCTTTGACCTTTTCTTGGCCAACGTAACCGTCCATCGACTTTGGTCTTAATATATTTTCAACGTCGTCGTAAATCGTTCTTTCAACGTCTACCACGCGCTCGTTATCGTTCATTTCAAAAACGTGTTCGTCTATCATAAATCTCCTAAGACAAGGCTTTTCAATACTTACCTGCCTTCTTATCGTATTACTTGAAGAGCAATCGTTATTACGCTTTCAATAGTATCTGCTCCGCGTTCAGTTGCTACTTTTACTGCAGTTTCACTTTCAGACCTTAAAAATCCTAAACTCATAAGAGCAATAACCGAGTCTTCTTCCAAAGTTGAAAGTTTTGGCGTAGCCTTTGATTTTTTACCACCTTCAGGAAGGTCTAATTGAGATATATTTTCTCTAAGTTCTAAAATAATTCTCTCTGCAGTCTTTTTACCAAGCCCCTTTACCTTTGAAAGTGACTTAACGTCTTGCGATGCGATAATAAAAGCAAGTTCGTTAAGTGGCATTGAAGAAAGAACGGCAATTCCCATTTTAGGACCGACGCCAGAAACGGTTATAAGTTTTAAAAACATACTCTTTTCTTCGGGAGAGATAAAACCGTAAAGATAAAACCCGTCTTCCCTAACGTTTAAGTAAGTGTATAATTCACCCTTACCTTGATTGACTATTAAATTATAAGACTCGGAAGAGCAAGTTATTTCATAACCGATTCCGTTAACGTCTAATAAAACTACGCCGTTTGAATTTGCCGAAATTAAATTACCTTTAATGTATCCTATCATATTACTTTATTTGAAAACCTTTACTAAATCTAGTGCTTGTTTGACTGTGCGTGAGCGCTACTGCAAGCGCGTCAGCCGCATCGTCGGGCTTGGGAATTTTCGCTAAGCCTAAAAAGGTCTTAGTCATCTCTTGAATTTGGCGCTTTTCCGCCCTACCGTAACCCGTGAGCGCTTGCTTTATTTGAAGTGGAGTATATTCAAAAAGTTTACCAGACGAGCCTTTAATTGCCGTAAGTAGAATTACCCCACGCGCTTGGGCAACGTTTATAGCAGTCGTTACGTTGCTGTTAAAGAATAACTCTTCAAGCGCAATTTCATCGGGTTGATACTTTTCTATTATTGATTTTAAGTCTTCTTCGATAATGGTTAACCTTTCGGGAAGTTTCTTTTCCTTAGGCGTTAAAATTACACCGTAAGAAACTACTTTGGGCTTGTTATTAATAACGTCGATAACGCCCCAACCAACCGTTGCAAGACCAGGGTCGATGCCAAGAATTCTCATAATACTATTTTAATATATATATTAAAAATAGTCAATACAAAAAAGCGTACTTACCGTACGCTTTCGTGTTTTATTCTAAATTTTCGCCAAGTAAACCAATAGTCGTTCTAACTCTTGTTTGCTCTTTGCTATCACAAGTAAATTCATACCTGTTATCCCCTTCGTTTACAAGCGGAATTTCGCCTTCATACGTAGGATTGCAAATTAAGTTAAACTCTTTATCGATAACTCTTACGTTTCCGTCAAAGTCCACTTCTAACGTTTCAGTTGACTTTAACGTTACGTTAAACTTTATCTTTTGACCGTTTATTATAAGAGTTGGATTAACTAAATCTCTCGCCTCATAACCAACGGCTTTGACAGGCTTAATTTCAACCGTACCGCCACCGCGATAGTTAACGTCAAAAGTTTCAATCTCTTTATAGTTAACCGCGCCTATATAATAGCCGTAGAATTTTTGAAGTTCAGTATAGGTCGTATTATCAACTTCGTAAACCGGAACTTCTCTCTCATCGCCTTGTTGGTGTTCAACGAGAGCAAAATATCTCCAACCGACGAAGTCGTTTCGAATATACATAACGCCACGAGCGTTTTTATTGCCTTTAAGTAATCCTATCGTAAACTCAATAAGACCGCCGCCGTTATCGCCTTTTACCCATACGCCAAGACCTAAGTAATTAGAAAGGTCAAGCGGAGCAAATACCGACTTTTTCTCAAATCCGTGAGACATCGTCATACCGTCTGATAAAATTATTCCTTCGCTATCGTAATCTTTAGCGGAATAAAGGTTTTCAATTCTTATAAACGGCTTTTGCACTCCAAACTCGTTTTTAATATTATTAACTTTGTCAGGATGCTCGAAACGATAAACGTTGAAACTTGCTTTTTTAAGTTTTCCATCACGGATATAGCACTCTCTTCTATCGCCTTGAAGCCACTTTTTAGATTCCAACGATAATTCGTGAGCGTTTTTATAGTCGTTATATTCTTTTAAAACGTCTCTATACTCTAAAATTGCTGGAATATTTTGCCTTTTAGGAACTACTTCAAGGTATGTGGTGCAACCACCCGTCGCCATAAGTTTGCCGTACATGAACGCAAAGTTTTCCTTTCGTTGCGGAATAAGTTGCAAGTAATAATCGGAAATAGTGCTTTCCGGATAAAGTTCAATCCAACCGAATTCTTCAGTTACGCCCATGCGCCTTGCAACTTTTTGATTATAATGTAATTGAGATTCTTTATAGTCGTTATACGCTATAATTTCTCTATCGAGCGCGCCGAAACGAGAACGAACGAACCAAGTGCCGGTGTATTGCATGTTGTGGCAACCGTCAAATACC
>JAZSBA010000145.1:0-24608 GCA_045602125.1 Christensenellaceae bacterium
GAAATTTTTAAATTGTTGTGTTAAAATGTTTCTACACTCGAATTTTTATATTTACGATTTATATATTTGGAGGCATAATGAATAAAAAGAGTTATAAAGTTTGGATAATAATCGCCGCAATCGTATTGATTGGCGGGTTTATACTTTTCCGCTTGTTTAGTAGCTTGCGTGTTCAAGACGTTACTACTGCGGAGTTTTTAGATTACGCTTGCGTGGAAGTAACTGAGATTGATGGAGAAATTAAAGTATCGTTCACTAACAAGGGTCATAGCGACGACGAGATAATTAAAATGATCGTAGTTGACGAATATAATTTAACCGGTTACGTTTTAAGTAACGGAAAATACGTTGAAAGATACACCACGAGTTACGGCAGGGGTTCTGAAAGCCAAGTGTTTGGCGACAAGGTGTTAGACTTCCTTTCTGCTCACGGTGTTATGGTTGATTACACCGATCCTAACGAAGGAGCGTTTTTATCTTCACTCTTGATGCCGGCGCTTGTTGTAATTGCGGGAATAATTTTAATCTCTATTATGACAAAGTCCGTTAACGGCTCTAACAAATCGGCAATGGATTTTGGTAAAACGAGAGCCAAACCCAATCAAAACGTCAAGGTTAGATTTACCGACGTTGCAGGCGCGGAAGAAGAAAAACAAGAACTTCAAGAAATCGTTGAGTTTTTAAAGAGTCCTAAAAAGTTTGCCGATCTCGGCGCAAGAATTCCTAAGGGCGTATTACTCGTTGGTCCTCCGGGAACAGGTAAAACTTTATTTGCAAAAGCAGTTGCGGGCGAGGCGAACGTTCCTTTCTTCTCTATATCGGGTTCGGACTTCGTTGAAATGTTCGTCGGCGTAGGCGCAAGTAGAGTTAGAGATTTATTTGCAACGGCTAAAAAGAATATGCCGTGTATCGTATTTATCGACGAAATTGACGCGGTAGGTCGTCACCGTGGCGCTGGTCTTGGCGGTGGTAACGACGAAAGAGAACAAACTCTTAACCAACTTCTCGTTCAAATGGACGGTTTTGAAGCAAACGACGGTATCATTATTATGGCGGCAACTAACAGAGCGGATATTTTAGACCCCGCGCTTTTACGTCCGGGCAGATTTGACCGTCAAATTTACGTTAATATCCCCGACGTTCGCGGTAGAGAAGCAATTTTAAAAGTTCATTCAAGAAATAAACCGCTCGCACCCGACGTTAACTTTAAGGTAGTTGCAAGAATAACCGCAGGTTTCTCCGGTGCAGACCTTGCTAACCTTTTAAACGAAGCGGCAATACTTGCCGCTAGAGCGGATAGAAAGTTTATCACTAACGTTGATCTTTACGAAGCAATCAATAAAGTTATTATAGGACCGCAAAAGAAGAGCAGAGTGGTTACCGAGTCTGATAAGAGAATTACCGCTTATCACGAAGCCGGCCACGCAATACTTGCTAGGCTTTTACCCGGTTGCGATCCCGTCCAAGAAGTTTCTATTATTCCAAGGGGTATGGCGGCAGGTTACACTATGACTAGACCTGACGACGATAGCAACCACATTGAAAAGAGCAAGCTTTTAGACGATATTGCTATGACGCTCGGCGGTAGAGTTGCCGAAGAAATTATTATAAAAGATATTTCAGCGGGCGCGTCTAACGATATAAACGTTATCACTCAAAGAGCGAGAAAGATGGTTACCGAGTGGGGTATGTCTGATAAAATCGGACCTGTAAACTACGGTGGTGGCGATCAAGTATTTATTGGAAAAGACATGCAAACTAGAGCAACCTATTCCGAAGAACTCGCTAAAATTATCGACGAAGAAGTTGAAAGAATTATTAAAGAAGCGCACAAAAAGGCAACAAAACTTCTTACTGAACACAAGTCTAAACTTGATAATATGGCAAGGCTCTTAATTGAAAGAGAAACTATTTACCAAGAAGAAGTTGATATGATTATGGAAGGAAAAACTGCCGTTGAAATAATGAAAGTTATGGAAGGCAGAGACGGGCTTGACAAGGAAAACCCGTTTAGAAAGGTAGATCCAACTCTTCAAGAAGAAATCAAAGAAGTAGAAAAAGCCGAAGAGAAAAAGGCTGAAGAAATTAAAGAAGTTTCAACGGAAGAAAACTCTGTTGATAATACGGAAGACAACCCCGAAAACAAAGACTAAAGGGAGATTTATATGGGCAAAATAATTTCGTTCTCTAACCAAAAAGGCGGTGTAGGAAAAACTACCACGTGCGTTAACTTATCGGCGTGCCTTGCAAAATACGGCAAGAAAGTTTTAATAGTTGATATGGACCCGCAAGGTAACGCGACCACGGGGCTTGGGCTTAATAAAAGCGCGGTGAAAAATTCCGTTTATAACGTTTTAGTCGATGAAACGGCAGTTAAAGACGTTATAATTCCCACTAAAATCGACAGGCTTGACATTTTGCCTGCGGGCATTGACTTAGCGGGTGCGGAAGTTGAACTCGTATATATTAAAAATAGGGAAAAAAGACTTCAAGAAGCCCTTAAAAAAGTTGAAAAATACTACGATTATATCACGATTGACTGTCCGCCGTCGCTTGGGCTTTTAACAATAAACGCGCTTACGGCGTCAGATAGCATAATTATTCCTATTCAATGCGAATATTTCGCGTTAGAAGGTTTATCACAACTTATGAACACCATTAAACTCGTAAAGAAACACCTTAACAAAAAACTTGAAATAGAAGGCGTTTCACTTACGATGTACGATGGAAGAGCGATTGTTTCAAGGCAAATTGCCGAAGAAATAAGAAAGTTCTTCGATAAAAAAGTGTTTAGAACGGTAGTTCCAAGAAATATCAGAGTATCAGAAGCCCCCAGCCACGGCGTTCCGGTAATGCTCCACGATCCCAAGTGTTCAGGGGCAAGGGCTTATGAAGATCTTACAAAAGAATTCTTAGCAAAAGGAGAGGTAGAAGATGGCCAGCAATAAAGGTTTAGGTAAAGGTTTATCCGCACTCTTTTCTTCAACGGAAGAAGATTACAAAAAGACCTTCGGTGTTACCGAAGAAGACATTAAAACGGGAGTTTTAGAAGTTAAACTTGAAGACATTTATCCAAACCCGTCTCAGCCGAGAAAGATTTTTGATCCCAAGGCTCTTGACGAACTTTCGTCTTCAATCAAAGTTAACGGAATTATCGTGCCTATCGTTTTGAATAAAGACGAAAACGGCAAGTATATGATAATTGCGGGTGAAAGACGTTTCCGCGCGTCGAAGATGGCGGGGCTTGAAACGATTCCTGCAATCATTAAAGACTACGACGATAGAAAAATTCAAGAAATTTCTCTTATTGAAAACTTGCAAAGAGAAGACCTTAACCCCATAGAGTCTGCAACAGCTATGAAACAACTTATGGACGATTACGGTCTTACCCAAGAAGAGCTTTCCGAAAGAATTGGCAAGAGCCGTTCGGCTATTGCTAACACGCTTAGACTTTTAAGCTTAGACGCTCAAGTTATCAAGATGGTTTCAGACGGTAAACTTTCTCAAGGCCACGCAAGAGCGCTCGTAACTTTACCTATCGACGCTCAAATTAAGATTGCTAAAAAGAGCGTTTCGGACGGTATGTCGGTTAGAGATATCGAAAGGGAAGTTAAAGACTACTTTAACCCGCCCGAAGAAAAGAAAAGACTTCGCGAAATTAAGAGAAAGCAAGATCAAAGCGCCGAGCTTAAAGACCTTATTTCTCGCATGCAACAAGTTCTCGGCACGAAAGTTCAAGCAATCGGTAACGACAAAAAGGGTAGAATTTATATCGACTACTACACGACCGACGATTTAGATAGAATTTGTGACATCGTTGAATACTTAGAGAAAAATCAAGGAAAAATAAGATAATCTAAAAGGAAGCGTTGCTTCCTTTTAACTTGCTATGTTAAAATTTACTTTACTTAACGAAAAAAACTTAAAAAGAGTTCAAAAGTACACGAATATTAGCCCGTACTTAACGTGTGATATCTCTGCCGGCGTTTTATATATGTGGAACGACGTTTTTAACGTAAGTTTCGCAATTTTTAACGATACGCTTATTTTAAAATGCAACTTTAAAAATAAGTTTACGGCGTTCTTTTTACCCGTTGGGAAAGACGTTTCGGGAGCGCTATCAGAAATGGAGCGTTACGCCGAAAATAATCATATTCCTTTAAACTTTATGTGCGTTGAAGAAGAGTTTCTTCCCTTTTTAAAAGAGCGTTACGGAAGCGATATAGCGTGTGACTATGATAGAGATTTTAGCGACTATATCTACGATTATCAAAAACTTAAAACGCTCGTTGGCAAAAAGTTTAGCGGTCAGAGAAACCATATAAATTCTTTTAAAAAGTTATATCCAAACTTTAAGTTTAAAAAACTTGAAAATAAAGACGTTCAAAGGGTTTTAGACTTTTTAAAAGAGTATAAAAAAGAGCACGCCGGCGGTGGAAGAATTGAGAAAAACGAGTTTAAAAACACCTTAAAACTCGTTAACAATTTATCGATTGCAAATTTCTTCGGCGGTTATATGGAAATCGACGGCAAGATGTGTTCTTTCACAATCGGGGAATACACCGGCAAAATGCTCATTATCCATATTGAAAAGGCTTTAAAAAGTTATAAGGGAATTTATCCAACGACGTTTAACGAGTTTTTAAAAATGAGTGAAAAAGAAGGGATAACCTATATCAACCGTGAAGACGATTCTGGAGATTTAGGACTTCGAACTTCTAAACTTCAATATCAGCCTGAAATTATCCTTAGCAAGTACTTTGTTGAAATAGGAAGACCAATGAAGATAAAGCGTCGCCCAGTTATTAAGGGAGAAGGAATAAAGTTATCGAGTATAACCGAAAAGGACAAGGAAGATTATTATAATCTCTACGTCAATAAAACTCTCAACAAATATTGGGGTTACGATTATAAAAAGGATATTAAAACCCCTACGGTAGACGCGTTTTATAATCTTCAACTTAACGATTTTAAACAAAAAGATAATATGTGTTTAAAAATAAGCGACGGCAAAAGCTCTAAAATGCTTGGCGAAGTCGTTCTTCACAACTTCACTTACGATAAAAAGGTTGAAGTTGGCGTAAGGCTGTTTAAAAAATATCAAGGAAAAGGCTATGCAAGTAGAGCGGTTTCTTTGATTTCAAATTATGCAAAGAGTTTAGGTTTAACCCCCGTTTCAAAATGCTATATAAAAAACGAAAAGTCGTATAAATGCTTAACTCGAGCAGGCATGGTTGAGGTTGGCAGAGATAAAAAATTCATCTATTTTAAGTCGTTATAAACGGCGCTATGCTTTGTTCTTTGCAGTTTTTCAAAATTCCTGCGACCAACAAGGTCGCTCCCTTCCGAAAAACTACAAACGCCTCGCCTAGCTTGTTTCTAACGTCTTAAAATGAACATTGAAAAAGCTTAGTTTTTACCAACAGAAACGAAGCATAACGAAGTAAATAGCAAATTAAAAGAAGGTTTTCGGAAAACACTTCATTAAAAAAACCGAGCGTAAACTATACTCAAACGCTCGGCAAAAAAACCGAGGAATTATGTTAAAAGAAAAATTAAACGCAAAAACGATAACAAGAGCGGGAATTATCGGAGCAATCTACGCTTGCTTAACGCTCGTACTATATCCCATATCTTTTGGGGCAGTTCAAGTTAGGGTTTCAGAAGCCCTTTGCTTATTACCGCTAATTTTCCCCGAAAGCATTATTGGTTTAAGCGTTGGTTGTTTGATAGCAAACCTATTTGGAAACGGCGCGCTAGATATTGTTTTCGGAACGCTAGCAACGCTCGTTTCGGCTATTCTTACCTACTTTGTAGGTAAAAAAATAAAAAGCGTTCCGCTTAAAATTTTCGTTGGGGGAATTTTCCCAGTAGTTATAAACGCTATCGTTATCCCTTTTACTTTCTTAGCGATAACTGAAAGTTTCGGCGTTTATATATTGAGTTTACTTCAAATTTTTATAGGTCAAGCGCTCGCCGTTTATTTAGTGGGAACGCCTTTATATCTAGCAATTTCGCGCATAAAAAAAAGGTCGTAAACGACCTTAATTTTTAACTTTTGTAAACGGTTTGTACATAAGTGTGAAAAAGAGCACCCAAAGACCTGCAAGACCTACTAAAACGTAGATAATTCTAGGAATAACGCCCGCACCGAGAAGTGATGCGATAGGGTTGATTCCGAAAAGACCAACGGTCAGCCAAACGAGTGCGCCGATAATCACGAGCACGAAAGAAATAATACTTGTTATTTTCATAATTACCCCCTAAATCTAATATGGGAAGTATTTTTGAAAATATACCTATATATCAATATTTTCAATTAAAAGTTCGTCAAAATTCACCGAGTCTATAAAATCAGACGGTTTGAACTTTATAAAATTGAATTTTTCGTAACTTTCACGGTGATAATCGATAACTACCGGCGTTTCTATATCGAGTTTTTGGCAAGTTTCTCTTAAATGAGAGTAAAACGCGGAACTTTCATATTCGCAAACGTTTTTATACGTTACCGATTTTATAGTTTTGTGATTTTTGATAAGTTTTGCTGAAATTTGTACCATATAATCATTTTATCATTAATTATAATTTTAGGCAAGTCAAAATCAAAGTTTAGATTATATTGACTTGCCTAGGCAAAAAGGAAAGAAAAATGGATAATAACAAAATATCGGATAGAGTTATTGAAAGACTCCCTAAATACTATCGTTACTTAAAAGATTTGTGCAATAGTCAAATTGATAGAGTTTCTTCAAAAACTATTTCTAACGCGTTAAATATAACGGCGTCGCAAGTGCGCCAAGACCTTTCTCACTTTGGTGGTTTCGGTCAAACCGGGGTGGGTTACGACGTTGAGTATCTTAAAAACGTTATGCAAGAAATTTTAGGCATAAACAAACGCCATAACGCAATAGTTATCGGCGGTGGTAGAATAGGTCAAGCGCTTATAAGTTACAAAGGCTTTGCCGACGAAAACGTTTTCGTTAAAGCCGTATTCGATATTGAAACGGAGCATTTAAAAAACGTAAGTGGCGTAGAAGTTTTAAACGTTAGTAGTTTAGAAGAATATTTATCTAAAAACCACGTAGATATAGCCATAATTTCCGTTCAAAAGGAATACGCCGAACAAATGGCGAAAAGGGTAATAGATTTAGGCGTAAAATCCATTTGGAACTTCGCCCCAACCGACCTTTATTTCGGCGCGGACGTTGTTTGCGAAAATATAAATATGAGCGAGAGTCTAATGCGCCTTATTTATAAGAGCAAATTTTAATCCGTTATAAACGGCGCTATGCTTTGTTTCTGCCGTCAAGTTACGATTACAATGACCGAAAAAGGTCAATTGTACCCGATAACTTGCCGTCGAGCCTCGCCTAGCTTGTTTCTAAAGTCTTAAAAAAGAGCATTGAATAAACTGTAAGTTTATTTAGAAAACGTTTAACAAAAAACTAACCCCCGACGGAATCGTCGGGGGTTTTTAATTTACTAAATTAAAGTTTAATTACTTCTTGTCCGCCCATGAACGGTCTTAATACTTCGGGAACTGTGATTGACCCGTCTGCATTTTGATATTGTTCAATAAGCGCTGGGAATACTCTTGAGGTTGCTAATCCCGAACCGTTAAGAGTGTGAACGAAACAAGGTTTGCCAGTTTCATTATTTCTATATCTGGTGTTGTTTCTTCTCGCTTGGTAATCTCTTGCGTTAGAAACTGAAGATACTTCCTTGAAAATTCCCATTGATGGAATCCAAACTTCAACGTCGTAAGTTCTTGCCATTGATGCAGAGCAATCGCCAGCCGCAAGTTTAGAAAGCCTAAAGTGAAGACCTAACTTATCCATAAGTGAACAAGCTTTGTTAACGAGTTCTTCAAAAGCTTTGTCAGACCCTTCGGGAGTAGTGTATTGCACCATTTCAACTTTATTAAATTGATGACCTCTTATCATACCGCGTTCTTCACTACGAGCCGAGCCTGCTTCTTTACGATAACAAGGAGTGTAAGCAAAGAATTTAAACGGAAGTTTAGCTTCGTCAACAATCTCACCTGCGTAAAGGTTAACGAGCGCAGTTTCAGCAGTTGGAAGCATAAATCTGTTTTTCTTTCTATCTTCGTCAACGTCAAGCCAGTAAACTTCATCGGAGAATTTAGGGAATTGACCTGCGCCGAAACCGCAGTTATAAGAAAGTTGATGCGGTGGTAAAATAAATTCGTAACCGTCGTTTAAATGCTCTGAAATAAAGAAGTTAAGAAGCGCCCACTCAAGTCTAGCGCCGTCGCCACGGTACGCCCAGAAACCGTTACCTGCAAGTTTAACGCCCCTTTCGTAATCGATAAGGCCGTTCTTTACGCAAAGGTCAACGTGGTTTTGAACGGGGAAGTCAAATTCAGGGAGTTTACCGTAAATTTTAACTACTTCGTTTGCTTCTTTTTCGCCTGCAACTAAATCTTCGTCAGGCATATTGGGAAGGCAAGCGATAAAGTTAAAGATTTTATCTGAAACTTCGTTAATTTCCGCATCGCCCGCGGTAATCTTATCGCCGATAGCGCGCATTTCCGCAAAGATATTTTCAACTGGAAGCCCTTGTTTTTTAAGTGCGGGAATTTGAGCAGAAACTTTATTTCTTTCAGCTTTTAACCCCTCGATTTCTTTTAAAAGAGAACGTCTCTTTTCGTCAAGGGCGATAACTTCAGTAAAGTCAACGTCATAGCCTTTTTTCTTGAGCGAGGCTTGAACGAATTCGGGTTTTTCAATAATAAGTTTAATGTCTATCATAACAACTCCAAAATAATTTGTTTGTTTTAGTATATACCACTAAAAAGATTTTTGCAAGCGGAATTTAACCACAAAAAAATAAATGCCTTAAAATAATTGCGTTTTTTCAACCGTTGTGTTAAAATAATAACGAGCAAAATAATAACGTTTTAAACTAGGCAATAAAGAGTAACTTATTTTAAAGGCCAAAGAGAGTGGGGTAAGGTGAAAGCCCACGCCGTGAAAAAGTGAAAGTGCGTTTTGCCGATTAAGGGGACTAATCATCCACGGGTAGCGCCGTTACACGCTATACGAGTACCAAGTAAGGTGGAACCACGTAATAAGTATCACGTCCTTAGGCATTTGCCTAAGGACGTTTTTAATCCGTTATAAACGGCGCTATGCTTTGTTCTTTGCGATTTTCCGAAATTCCTGCGACCAACAAGGTCGCTCCCTTCCGAAAAACCACAAACGCCTTGCCTAGCTTGTTTCTAACGTCTTAAAATAGAGCATTGAATATGCTTTGAGTTTGTCGAGCCTTGTCTTGCTTGTTTCTAACAAATTAATGTCTTTCAACTAAACTTTAAGTTTAATCAAATTTAATAAGGTCAATTTATGAACAAAAAATTAAAATTAGATATTGACGCCGCTATGAAAAACGACCCCGCGGCTAGAACTCGTTTTGAAGTTCGCTTTACATATTCGGGGATAAAGGCGCTTATAATGTATAGGCAGGCAAACTTTTTCTATCGCCACGGCTTAAAGTTCCTTGCAAGAGTAATCTCGCAGAGCGCTAAGCGTAAAACGGGCATTGAAATTCACCCCGCCGCAACTATCGCCCCGGGCGTGTTTATCGACCACGGCGAAGGGGTAGTTATTGGCGAAACGGCTGTCGTTGAAGAAGGCGTAGTAATTTATCAAGGCGTAACGCTCGGCGGTACGGGTAAAGATAAGGGCAAGAAACGTCATCCAACCGTTAAAAAAGGCTCGGTAATTTCCGCAGGCGCTAAAGTGCTCGGTGGAATAACTATCGGCGAGTACTGTAAAATCGGCGCAAGTAGCGTAGTTTTACAAGACGTTCCGCCGTATTCAACCGTGGTTGGAATCCCCGGAAAAGTTATTAAAATGAACGGAGTTAGAGTAGAGCAAGACTTAGAGCAAGATAAACGAGACCCCGTTTTAGAAGAAATCAACTCATTAAAGCAAAAAATTCAAGAACTTGAAAAAAGGATAGAAACAAAATGAAACTATATAATACTTTAACAAGAAAAAAAGAAGACTTTCAAACCTTAGACGGAACTAACACCGTTAGAATGTATTCTTGCGGTCCTACCGTATATAATTACGCGCACATAGGCAATTTACGTACCTACGTGTTTATGGATTTACTTCGAAGAGTTCTTCGCTACGAAGGTTTTGACGTTAAGGGCGTTATGAACATAACCGACGTTGGCCACCTTACCGACGACGGAGATAACGGTGAAGACAAAATGGCAAAAACTGCACGCGAGCAGAAAAAAGACCCGTGGCAAATTGCTAAATATTACACCGATATTTTTATGAAGGACTTCGGTAGGCTCAATATCGGCGTTCCTGAAATCGTATGCAAGGCAACCGACTATATAAACGAAATGATAGAGTACGTTGAAGGTTTAGTTGCAAACGGTTACGGCTATGAAACCGACGACGGAATTTACTACGATATTTCAAAGTTTAAAGATTACGGTCAATTATCAGGAAACACGCTTGAAGATCTTAAAGCGGGCGCTCGTATTGAAGTAAACGACGGCAAGCGCAATCCTTACGACTTTGCTATTTGGAAAAAAGCGCCAAAGGAACATATTATGCAATGGCCTTCTCCTTGGGGTCAAGGTTATCCGGGTTGGCATATAGAGTGTTCAACGATGTCAAGAATTCACCTTGGCGACGTGTTCGATATTCACACCGGCGGTGTTGACCATATCCCCATCCACCACGAAAACGAAATTGCTCAAAGCGAAGGCTTAACGGGTAAAAACCCTGCAAGATTCTGGATTCACGGCGACTTTATGCAAGTTGACGGTGGTAAAATGAGTAAATCTCTCGGCAACACTTACACTATCGACCAACTTATCGAAAAAGGCTATTCGCCGATGATATTTAGATTTTTCTGCTTAAACGCTCACTATCGCAAAAAACTCAACTTCACTTTTGAAGGTATGGACGCGGCTAAAGTTTCTTACGAAAGACTTTGCGCATCTTTATTAAAGCACAAAAATTCTCCCGCAAAAACGAGCGAAGACGTGCTTAATAAGTACAAAAAGGAATTTATGGAAGACGTATCCGACGATCTTAACGTTCCGTCAGCGCTTGGCGTTCTCTTTACTATGCTTAAAGAGCCTGCGTCAAAAGATATTTACGATTTAGCGCTTGATTTTGATAGGGTTTTCGGTTTAAGCCTTGATAAAATCGAAGAGAAAAAGGAACAAGATATCCCCGCTGAAATTATTGAAAAAGCCGAACTTATGCAAAAGGCAAGAGCGGAAAAGAACTGGCCCGTTGCCGATGCGTTAAGAGCGGAAATTGGCGAACTTGGGTATATTGTAAAAAATACTAAAGATGGATATTCTATAGATAAAAAATAAAAAATATCAATAAAAAAGCACGCTAATTGCGTGCTTTTTCTTTATTCTATTACGTATTTTTGCGGGGTTAAAACACCCTCTATTTCTTCTATAAGTTTTCCGCCGTGATACTCGATAATCTTTCTCGACGCTACGTTTTCCTTATAACAGCAAATAATTATTTTATCGTTTGGGTTTAACTTTTTAAACTCTTTTATCGCAAGAGATAAAGCGGTTTTCCCATATCCCTTTCCACGCTCTAATGCGCTTATTGAGTAGCCGATATTTCCTTCAAACTCTTTATCTAAACGCTTGGTTAGGTAGGGGCGGATATTAACCGCGCCAACTATCTTATTTCCGTCAACTAAAACGTATTGATAAAAGGGAGATTTTTCTTGATTATAATCAACGAAGGGAATTTGCTCGCTGTTTTTGTAAAACTCAAGTAAACTTTCAAAGTCTAGCCCGTCTAAAAACTCAACGCCTTTAAGCGCTCCGCTTTGTTTAACAAGTTCTTCAAGATAGCGTAAGAACCCTTCTTTATCGGTAATTTCAACCTTTCTTAAAATTAAACTTTCCATAATATAAACTATAAGAAGTAAATCTTTTGCTAATCGCAAAATCTTTTGCAAAACTAAAGTTTTGCTCTAAAAACTTGCGTTTTTATACTTCAAGTTTGAAATATTGCGAAGTTGTAAATCTTTGCAAGCAAACTTCCAACTTCTTATATTATCACTTTTCTTTCGATAGTTTGAAAACTGCTTTTAAAGTGAGAATCCACTCGATAGTTTTTTCAGGACTGTCGGGGCAAATTCTATAAGTGTCGTTATCTTCTTGGAGTTCAAAACACTTGCCGGGAGTCGACGGTAAAATCGGCGTTGTTGTAGCCGAAATCTCTTTGAAAAACGGCTTGTTGTAAAGCGTTCCGTCAAGAGTAAATTTCTCTTTGTCAAGCGTAACTATCGCTCTGCCTGCAAGTTCAAATTTGCGTTTTTTATCGTTAATTTTATAAACGTCCGCCCCCGTTGAAATATTGAACTCAGGGGTTGATTTTACCTTTTCATAAACGCTTTTCTCAATAAAACGATACCAGTCGCTAACCAAACTATATATAAGCGGTTTTGCCCCGTTTGAAGTTAAAATTCCAAACTCGTTGCTCTTTACCGAATATCCGCAAGACGAGCAAGTTAAAACGTTTGAATTTTCAACTTTCATAGAGTACTCTTCGTTACAGTACGGGCACTTATATAAAACGTTTTCAATCCCCACTAAATTATCTCCGCGCTTATATTTAATTTGGTCGATTAAATTATTTTTGTACGCGTCGAAATAAAGATGAGAATTTATTAATTGTTCGGTGTGCTCTAAACTGAGTTCAGAAAGTTCTTCACGGCTTGCAAGCTTGTAAATTTCAAGCGTGGGTTTTCCTTTTCTCATAACCTTAGACCACTTTGGTTTAGCAAGATAAGTTCCCCTAAATTTTGCAACGTAAACGTCCGAGTCAAACCACTTGATGGTCTTAGCCGTTGCGCTAGGAATAGGAGTAGTTGCGCCACTTTCAGGCATAATGCCCGCGGGGAAAAACACCAGCGTCTTATTATCGTCAAGCACCGCTTTCATCTTGCGCATATCAACGATGGTCGTTTGAAATTGGTTTTTTTCAATAACGCCCGCTTTTATAATTAAATTTTTTATCGGCATAGTTCTGAGCATAGTCTTGCTCATAACCATATGCGCTGACCCTTTTACGTAGGCGAGAATTCCCATAAAATCGTAAAACGATTCGTGGTTGCAAATAATTACCTTTCCTCGCCCGTCGTTACGATATTCGCTCTTTATAAGTTGCAAATTAAGCTTTGCCTTGCAAAAAATTTTGGAGCAAAACTTAGCGAAATAGTAAACGATAGGATTTATTTTGTTGTACGGTCTCGACTTTTTCATAAATTTAAGTATAAAATATTTTTCAAATTTAGTCAAACGATGCATCAAAAAGCTAAAAATTTTGTACACCTGCAAAACATTTATAAGATAATATAAAAAATTTTTTAAAATTTTGTTTAAAAAAGGTGTAAAACGCTATGCGTTATTTAAAATATGTGTTATAATGTATTTGCTATTGGCGGAAAGGGGTAATTATACCCAAGACCGCTTTTGATTTTAGAAAACATTGTTAAATTTTTAACAAATAAAACAAATTGGAGAAAAAGTATGAAAAGTAGAAAGATTACAATTATTGGTGCGGGTGCAGTAGGTTCGTCTATAGCGTATCTTCTCGTAGCGCAAGGCACGGCTTCTGAAATCGTGTTTATCGACGTTAATAACGAAAAGGCTCTTGGCGAAGCTATGGATATTTATCAAGCGACTCCGTTCCTTAATCCTGCAATCGTAAGGGCTGGCGATTATGAAGACGCCAAGGGTTCTGACATCGTAATTATCACGTCTGGCGTTGCAAGAAAGCCCGGTCAAACTAGAATTGACCTTGCTCAAATCAACGTAAATATTTTAAAGAGCATTGCTCCTCAAATTTCAGCGGTTTGCCCAGACGCGTTATACGTTATCGTTGCAAACCCTGTTGACGTTTTAACTTATGCGTTCCACAAAATCACTAATATTCCTACTAATAGAATTATTGGTTCTGGAACTAGCCTTGATACTGCTAGATTAAGAACTAGGCTTTCTGAAATTTACAAAGTGTCACCCCTTCAAATAGACGCTGACGTTTTAGGTGAACACGGCGATACTTCTTTCGTTCCTTGGTCAAAGGTAAAAATCGCAGGCGTTAACGTTGACGAGTATGACAAAGTTGTAACTAATTCTAACGTTAAGGTTGAAGCGTACGATAAAGAAGAAGTTGCTGAATACATTAGAAAGTCAGGCGGAATTATCATTTCAAGAAAGGGCGCAACTTATAACGGCGTTGCCGCTGCAGTAGCGTACATTTGCAAATGCTTATATTCAGGCGTTGATAGCGTAGTATGCGTATCCGTTTTAATGAAAGGCGAATACGGAATTAACGACGTTTGCATTTCAATCCCTGCAATTTTAGGCGTTGATGGTATTAAGTCGACCTTAACTCCAACTTTAACTGAAGAAGAAGTTAAGAAACTTGTAGCGAGTGGGGATGCTATGAAGGCGGTTATCACTCAAGTTAACCTTTAAGTCGTTATAAACGGCGCTATGCTTTGTTCTTTGCGATTTTTCGAAATTCCTGCGACCAACAAGGTCGCTCCCTTCCGCAAAATCACAAACGCCTCGCCTAGCTTGTTTCTAACGCCTTAAATACTAGATAATCCGTTACAAACGTCTTAAAAAGATTTTCAATTATTAAAACAATTTACACTTAAATCTAACTGTTTACAATTTACAAGGAGATAAACATGGAATATCGCATTGAAAAAGATACGATGGGCGAAATGCAAGTTCCTGCAGATAGGTACTGGGCTGCTCAAACTCAAAGAAGTTATCAAAACTTCAAAATTGGCGGAGAAGTTATGCCGAGAGAAATCACTCACGCTTTCGGTATTTTGAAAAAGGCTGCCGCTTACGCTAACCACCGTTTAGGTAAAATCGACGATGAAAAGTTAAACGCTATCTCTAAAGCGTGCGACGAAGTTATTTCAGGCGAGCTTAACGGTCATTTCCCGCTTGTCGTTTGGCAAACTGGTTCGGGCACGCAGTCAAACATGAACGCAAACGAAGTTATTGCTAACCGCGGTAACGAAATTGCGGGTAAAAAACTTCTTCATCCTAACGACGATATTAATAAGAGTCAATCTAGTAACGACACTTTCCCAACTGCAATGCACATTGCTGCCGTTATCGCAATAGAAGATAAGTTATTCCCTGAAATCGACGCGTTAATTGAAACGTTCAAGCGTTTAGAAAAGGAAAACGAAGGAATCGTTAAGAGCGGTAGAACTCACCTTCAAGACGCAGTTCCCGTAAGTTTCTCTCAAGAAATTAGCGGTTGGAGAAATATGCTTGAAAAAACCAAAGGCATGCTTGAACTTGCTCTTCCCGGTCTTAAAGAACTTGCTCTCGGCGGAACTGCGGTAGGAACTGGGCTCAACGCTCCAAAGGGTTTTGACGTTGCAGTTGCCGAAGAAGTTTCTCGTTTAACCGGTAAGACTTTCAAGACTGCTGAAAACAAATTCCACGCGTTAACTGCAAAAGATGAAATCGTGTTTGCTCACGGCGCGTTAAAGGCGCTTGCGTGCGACCTTATGAAGATTGCAAACGACGTTAGATGGTTATCAAGCGGTCCACGTTGTGGTATTGGAGAAATCTTTATTCCTGAAAACGAACCGGGTTCTTCAATAATGCCCGGTAAAGTTAACCCAACTCAATGCGAATCGTTAACGATGGTTGCAGTTCAAGTAATGGGTAACGACGCGGCAGTTGGCTTTGCATCTTCTCAAGGCAACTTTGAACTTAACGTGTTCATGCCCGTTATCATATATAATTTCTTACAATCGGCAAAGTTGCTTGCAGACGGTATGCGTTCGTTCAACTTAAACTGCGCGTCTGGAATAAAGGCAAACAAAGAAAAAATGAAATTTAACTTATACAATTCTTTAATGCTCGTAACCGCGCTCAATCCATACATTGGTTATGAAAACGCTGCAAAAACTGCAAAACTCGCGCATAAAGAAAACATCAGCTTAAAAGAAGCGTGCGTATCGCTCGGTTTCTTAACCGCTGAAGAATTTGACAAAGTGTTCAAACCTGAACAAATGGTGTGATTATGAAATTTTGTTATTATCCGGGTTGTACCCTTAAAACTAAAGCAAAACAATTAGATATCTACGGAAGAAAATGTCTTGAAAAATTAGGCGTTGACTTCGAAGAAATTAAAGAGTGGCAATGTTGCGGTGCGGTTTACCCCGTTGCTCGTGACGAAGTTGCTACTAAACTTTCAGCCGTTAGAACTCTTGCAAGCGCTAAAGAAGAAGGCGGAAAACTCCTTACTCTTTGCTCGGCTTGTCATCACGTTTTAAAAAGAGTTAACGACGATATGAAAAACGACGATAATATTCGTTTAAAGGCAAATAATTATCTTGCTCTTTCGGAAGCTTACGCAGGCGAAACGGACGTTATTCACTATCTTGAACTTTTAAGAGATTACGTTGGCTTTGATAAAATCAAAGAAGCGGTCGTTAACCCACTTAAAGGTCAAAAGATTGGCGCGTACTACGGTTGCTTACTTCTTCGCCCGTCTCAAACGTTAGCGTTTGATAATCCTGAAAATCCAACTATTATTGAAGACTTTATAACTGCTATCGGCGGAACTCCCGTAAAATATGCGTTCAGAAACGAGTGCTGTGGCGCTTACGTATCTGCAACCAATAAAGAATTAGCCGTTAAAAAGAGCAGTAAGGTAATGGAATCAGCTAAAAACGCAGGAGCGGAAAAGGTTGTTACCGCTTGCCCGCTTTGTATGTATAACCTTACCGAAAACGGAAAGAGTGACGTTAAAGTATATTATTTCACGGAACTTCTTGCCGAAGCGCTTGGCGTAAAGGAGTAAGACATGGAAAAGTTAGAACAAGTTAAACTTATTAAAGAAAGAAGTGGAACTGACGTTAGAAAATGTATGAAATGCGGTAAATGTTCGGGTAGATGCCCAGCGTACGCCGATATGGACGTTAAACCTCATCAGTTCGTATCTTATATAGAAAAAGGCGAAATCGATAAGCTTTTAAACAGTAAATCTCTCTACACTTGCTTAAGTTGTTTTGCTTGCGTAGAAAGATGTCCGCGTGGAGTTGCTCCTGCAAACGTTATTGAAGCAGTTCGCCAAGAAGTTATCAGACAACAGGGTGGTAATAAGGTTGCTCCTGAAACCGTTCCTGAAATGATTGACGAAACTATCCCACAACAACTTCTCGTAAGTATGTTCAGAAAATTAAACAAGTAATTAAGGGAGTGTACAATGCAAAAGATTGGTGTATTTGTATGTTGGTGCGGTAGCAATATCGCAGCGACGGTTGACGTAAAAAAAGTTGCCGACGTTTTAAAATTAGAGCCGGGCGTAGTAATTTCTGAAAACTATCAATATATGTGTTCGGAAAACGGCCAAGCGCTTATTAGAAACGCTATCAAAGAGCACGGTTTAACAGGCGTAGTAGTATGTTCTTGTTCTCCGAGAATGCACGAAGCAACTTTTAGAAAAACTTGTGAAAGCGCAGGTCTTAACCCTTACATGGTTGAAATTGCAAACATAAGGGAACAATGTTCTTGGATACACAAGGATATTGAAGAAGCTACTGAAAAGGCAATTATTTTAGGTAGAAGCGCTATCGCTAAACTTAGACTTAACGCTCCGCTTACCGCAGGCGAAAGCGCCGTTATTAAAAGAGCGCTCGTTATCGGTGGCGGTATAGCGGGTATTCAATCTGCTTTAGATATAGCAGAAGCAGGTTACGAAGTTGATATCGTAGAAACTTCTCCGACTATCGGCGGTAACATGGCTAAACTTGATAAAACGTTCCCCACGCTCGACTGCGCGGCTTGTATTTTAACGCCGAAGATGGTTGATTGCGCCCAAAACGAAAAAATCGACATTATGACTTTTAGTGAAGTTGAATCGGTTAAAGGTTTCGTGGGTAACTTCAAAGTTCAAATTAGAAGAAAGGCTAGATTCGTTGACGAAAAGAAGTGTACTGGTTGTGGCGTATGTATGCAAAAGTGCCCTTCAAAGAAAGGTCTTAACGATTTCAATATGGGTCTTAACAAGCGCCCTGCGATTTACATACCGTTTGCTCAAGCAATTCCTAACGTTGCAATTATCGACCCTGAACAATGCTTAAAGCTTAAAAACGGTAAGTGTGGTCTTTGCGCTATGAACTGTCAAGTAAACGCTATTGATTACACTCAAAAAGATGAAATCATTGAAAGAGAATACGGCGCAATCGTAGTTGCTACTGGTTACAAGCCTATTTCACTTGAAAACTTTAACGAATTTGGTTATTCAAGCTATCCCGACGTTGTAACTTCACTTGAACTTGAAAGACTTATGAACGCAGCAGGTCCTACCGACGGTCACTTAGTTCGTCCTTCAGACCATAAAGAACCTAAGGTTATCACCTTTATTCAATGCGTTGGTTCAAGAGATACGTCAGGTTGCGGTAAGCCGTACTGCAGTAAGATTTGCTGTATGTATACTGCTAAACACGCAATGCTTATTCGTGAAAAATATCCTAACACCGAAGTTCACGTATTCTATATAGACGTGAGAACTCCCGGTAAAAACTACGACGAGTTCTTTAGAAGAGCGGTTGAACAATACGGCGTTGACTATATAAAAGGTATGGTTGGTAAAGTTTACGAAGAAAACGGCAAGCTCATGGTTCAAGGTTCAGACCTTATCAACGACGAGCAAGTGGTTATCCCTTCAGACTTAGTAGTTCTTGCCGCTGCAATTGAACCTAACCCGTCGGTTAGAAATATTGCAACAATGGTTACTGCAAGTATTGATACCAACAACTTCCTTACTGAAGCGCACGCAAAACTTCGTCCTGTAGAAAGCCCGACGGCTGGTATTTACTTATCAGGCGTGTGCCAAGGCCCGAAAGATATTCCCGAAACGGTATCTCAAGCGAGCGCTTGCGCGGCAAAAGTAGTTGGTCTTTTGAGTAAAGACAAACTTAAATGTAACGCTTGCGTTTCTCACTCTGACGAAATGCTTTGTACGGGTTGTTCGGTTTGCGCAAACGTTTGTCCTTACGGCGCAATCACTTACGTTGACAAGGAATTCAGAATCGGCGGTGGTAAAACCGAAACGAGAAGAGTTGCTCAAGTTAACGAAGCAGTATGTCAAGGTTGTGGCGCATGTACGGTTGCTTGTCCGTCTGGCGCAATGGATCTTAAAGGATTTAGCAACAAGCAAATTATGGCGGAGGTAGACGCGATATGCAAGAGATAAATAACGTTAAAAAACCTTTAATCGTTGCATTTTGCTGTAACTGGTGTAGTTACGCAGGCGCGGACTTAGCAGGTTCTTCAAGACTTTCTTACCCTGCCGAAGTAAAAATTATAAGAGTACCGTGCTCTTGTAGAGTAAACCCAATGTTCGTATTAAAAGCGTTCCAAAGGGGAGCGGACGGCGTAATTTTATGCGGTTGCCACCCGGGAGATTGCCACTATACGACTGGTAACTATTATACGAGAAGAAGAATGAGTTTACTTTTCAGTATGCTCGATTATCTCGGAATTGAAAGAGATAGAACTCGCGTTGAGTGGGTTTCGGCGGCGGAAGGCGCAAAATTCTCTGCCGTTATGAACGACTTTGCTAGCAAAGTTGCATCTCTTGGAGAAAATAAACGCTTGGAGGATTTAAGATGCAAAGAATAGAATCTATGATGATTGAAAAAGCAAAAGCTCTTTTATCTTCGGGCGAAGTAAATAGAGTTTTAGGTTGGAAAAAGGGCGAACTCGGTTACGACGTTGAGCCTTGCGTATTTAACAGCGAAGACTCTTTAAAAGATTTCGTTTACAACGCTTTTTGCGGAGCAAACCTTTCTAAATACTTAGTTAACGAAACTAAGAAAGAAGGCAAGATTTTAGTTTTCTTAAAACCTTGCGACAGTTATAGTTTTAATCAACTTATCAAAGAACACAGAATTAACAAAGACAACGTTTACACGGTAGGCGTTGAGTGTCAAGGTAAAGTTGATAACTCTAAACTTAAAGAAAACGGCATTGAAATCGTTGACGGCGTTGTTGAAACTGTTGAAGACGTTACTATCAAGGCTAACGGTAAAGACAATAAATTTACTAAAGACGAAATAGTTTTAGGCAAGTGTTCCGTTTGCGAAAAGAAACTTTTATCTTACGACGAAGTTATCTCAATAAACGAAAAGAGAACTCCTTCTAGCGACCGTTTTGAAATGGTTAAAAAGTTAGAGGCGATGACTGCTGACGAAAGATATGCTTTTTGGAAAGATCAACTTTCAAACTGTATTCGTTGCAACGCTTGTAGAAACGTTTGCCCTGCTTGTACTTGTACTAAATGCGTATTCGATAACGACAATTCAGGTATTGCAAGCAAAGCAAATAGCGATAGTTTTGAAGAAAAGATGTTCCATATAATTAGAGCTTTCCACGTTGCAGGAAGATGCACGGACTGCGGTGAGTGTTCAAGAGTTTGTCCTCAACATATTCCCCTTCACCTTCTCAATAGAAAGTTCATTAGCGATATCAATAGGCTTTACGGTGAATACCAAGCGGGTGAAGACACCGAGTCTAAAGGTCCGCTCACTAACTTTACAAAGGGCGATGCAGAGCCGAGCGAAGTTTTTGGAGGTAATAACTGATGAAAAAGATAGCAGCCAAAAATTTAGACTTATTATATAAGGAAATAGCGGGACTTTCTGAACTTTACCTTCCCGTTAAGGTTGCAGGCGCAACTAACTTCAAAAAATACGAAGACGGAGTAGACGTTGATATCAAGTCGCTCCAAACGGTAAAGTCTGCAAAAGATTTATTCTTCCCTCAATCTGAAGATATGATGGAATTTAAAACTTCCGGCAAAAACATCGAAATCAAAGACGCTAGAAAACAAGCAGTACCTTTCGTACTCTTCGGCGTTCGCGGTTGCGATTTAAAGAGTTTTGAAGTTTTAGACAAGGTTTTCCTTGCCGAACCCGTTGACACTATGTACAAGGCAAAGAGAGACGCGGTTACCGTTATCACTCTTGCTTGTAACAACCCCGAATCTTCTTGTTTCTGTAAAATGTTCGGCGTAGACGCGTCAAACCCCAAGGGAGATATTCAAGCAACTATCGCAGGCGAAGAAATGTTCTTTGAGGCGCTTACTGAAAAGGGTAGTGAATTGCTTTCAAAACTTACTTGCCTTGAAGACGGCGACGCTAACAAGGTAGAAGAAGAAAAGGCTGAAATCGTTAAGAAGATAGACGCTTTACCGTTTGTAAATCTCGACCTTTCAGATTTCAAGGGCGAAAACCTTATGAAACTCTTTGATAGACCCGAGTGGGAAGAACTCTCTAAAGCTTGCTTAGGTTGTGGAACTTGTACTTTCGTTTGCCCAACTTGCCAATGCTTTGACATTAGAGATTTTGAAACAAACGCAGGCGTAAAGAGATTTAGATGTTGGGATTCTTGCATGTATTCCGACTTTACAAAGATGGCGGCGGAAAACCCGAGAAAAACTCAAATGCAACGCTACCGTCAAAGATTTATGCACAAGCTTTGCTACTTCCCGTCGAATAACGACGGCGAGTACGGTTGCGTAGGTTGCGGTAGATGCGTTAAAAAATGCCCGCAATCACTCAATATCGTAAAAGTAATTAAAAAACTCGGAGGTAAAATCAATGACTAATGAAGCGCTTATTCCAGTAATCGGCGTTATAACCGATATAAGAAGAGATACCCCCGACGTAAAGACTTTTAGAGTAGTTACTCCCGACGGTAAAAAAGCATTTGAACATATGCCTGGTCAATGCGCAATGCTTTCAATCCCCGGCGTAGGCGAAGCGATGTTCTCTATAACTTCTTCTCCCACGAACACCGAATTTATGGAATTTTCTATAAAGAAATGCGGTTGCGTAACTTCTTGGCTTCACCAAGCCGAAGTAGGTCAACAAATCACAATTCGTGGACCATACGGCAACGGTTTCCCGGTAACCAAAGACTTTAAGGGTAAAAACTTACTCTTTATAGCAGGTGGTATAGGTTTAGCTCCACTCCGTTCGGTAATCAACTACGTTAGAGCGCATAGAGCGGACTACGGCACGGTAGATATCGTGTACGGTTCTCGTTCAATGGACGACTTAGTTGACTTTAAGGAAATCCAAGAAGAATGGAAAAATGAAAAAGACTTTAACGTATATCTCACGATAGACCGTCCGCAAGACGGTTGGGACGGCCACGTTGGTTTCGTACCCGCGTACGTTAAAGAAGTTAATATCCCTACGGATAGAACTGCGGTACTTTGCGGTCCGCCGATAATGATTAAGTTCACACTCCAAGCGCTTTTAGAACTTGGATTTGAAAAAACTCAAGTATTTACCACGCTTGAATTTAGAATGAAATGCGGTATTGGTAAATGCGGTCGTTGTAACGTAGGCAATCAATACATTTGTAAAGATGGTCCTGTATTCCGTATGGACCAACTCGAAGAACTTCCTTCAGAGTATTAAAATCGGAAATAAGGACTAGGAGAAAACTATTATGGAAAAAATGGTAAACGTTTACTTTTTCGGTAAAAAATACGAAGTACCCCAAAGCCTTACTATTATGAAGGCTATGGAATACGCAGGCTATCAACTCGTTCGTGGTTGCGGTTGTCGTAACGGCTTCTGCGGTGCGTGCGCAACTTTATATAGAATTAAGGGTAAAACCGAACTCAAAACTTGCCTTGCTTGTCAACAACAAGTAGAAGAAGGTATGTACGTAGCAACTCTTCCTTTCTTCCCACTCGTAAAGCAAGTTTACGATATTCAAAAGGTTAAACCTACTGAACAAATTATGATGCAACTTTATCCTGAAATTTATAGTTGTATCGGTTGTAACGCTTGTACAAAAGCTTGCCCGCAAGAACTTAAAACTATGCAATACATAGCTTACGCTCAACGCGGAGAATACGCTAAGTGCGCGGAAGAATCTTTCGACTGTATTATGTGCGGTCTTTGTTCTTCAAGATGCCCGGCTGGTATTTCTCATCCGCAAGTTGCAATTCTTGCTCGCCGTCTTTACGGTAAATATATTGCTCCGGAATGCAAGCACCTTCTCGATAGAGTTCAAGAAATCAACGAAGGCAAGCACGACGATAGCATGGCAGACATTATGAACAAATCTCTCGAAGAGCAAAAAGCGCTCTACAATACGAGAGATATTGAAAAGTAAGGAGGGGAAAAAAGATGTATCAATACACTCAAGAACAACTTGATTCAATCAAAAAAGTAGAAGCGTCAAGAGAAGAAAGACTTAAAAATCTTCACGCAAGAATGACTGCTGAACAAAAAGACGCCGTACTTAAAGAATTCCACCCCGACTACATTGAAGGCGCTTACGAAACTTTAAAAGTAGGCCCGAATAAAGGCGAAAAGGTTCTTCACGAACTTGCTGACCTTTTACAAGGTAAGTCAAGACTCGAACCTAAGAAAATCGACCTTAAAAACCCCGACTATGACGTTGACGTTTTAGTTATCGGTGGCGGCGGCGCAGGTTCTTCTGCCGCAATTACCGCTCACGGCAACGGCGCAAACGTTATGATCGTAACAAAACTTAGAATTGGCGACGCTAACTCAATGATGGCAGAAGGTGGTATCCAAGCGGCTGATAAGCCTAACGATAGCCCCGCTCAGCACTATCTTGACGCGTTCGGTGGCGGTCACTTTGCCGCTAAACCTTGCCTTCTTGAAAAACTCGTTAAAGAAGCGCCGGACGCTATCCGTTGGCTTTCTGATCTCGGCGTAATGTTCGATAAGACTCCGGACGGCGAAATGGTTACCACTCACGGTGGCGGTACTTCAAGAAAGAGAATGCACGCTTGTAAAGACTATTCAGGCGCTGAAATTATGAGAACGCTCCGCGATGAAGTTATGAACAGGGGAATCCCCGTTGTTGACTTTACCGCAGCGATTGAAATTATTAAAGACGACCAAGGTAAAGCAGCCGGCGCAGTTTTACAAAATATGGAAACTGGCGAAATCTTAATTGCAAAGGCAAAAACGGTTATTATTGCAACCGGTGGCGCTGGTAGACTTCACTATCAAGGTTTCCCAACTTCTAACCACTACGGCGCAACGGCAGACGGTTTAGTTCTCGCTTACCGCGCAGGCGCAAAACTTTTATACGCTGATACTTTACAATATCACCCGACCGGCGCTGCTGAACCCACTCAAATTTACGGCGCGCTCGTTACTGAAAAAGTTCGTTCACTCGGCGCACAACTCGTAAATAAAGACGGTGAGGCGTTCGTTTACTCACTTGAAACCCGTGACGTGACAGCATCTTCTATCATTAGAGAGTGCAAAAAGCGTGATAACGGCATTAAGACCACCGACGGCGAAGGCGTATGGCTTGACACCCCGATGATTGAAATGATCGGCGGAGAAGGCACTATTGAAAAACGTATTCCCGCAATGCTTAGAATGTTCGGCAAATACGGTATCGATATTAGAAAAGACCCAATCCTTATTTATCCCACTCTTCACTATCAGAACGGTGGCTTAGATATTTCAGCAGACGGTATGACTACCAATGTTCCTAACTTGTTTGTTGCAGGCGAGGC
>JAZSBA010000146.1:0-2556 GCA_045602125.1 Christensenellaceae bacterium
TTGTGTAATTATTGACATTTAGTATAATTATGGTAAAATTATATTAATTTTAATTGGAGAGAAATTTTTATGGCAAATCCTATGAATAATTTAAGCTACGGCTTATTCGTAATAACTACTAAAAACGGCGATAAACACAACGGTTGCATCACAAACACCGTTATGCAAGTTACCACCACTCCCAACGTTATAACGGTTGCAGTTAATAAGCAAAATTACACGTGTGATTTAATTTTAAGTAGTGGCGAGTTTAACGTTTCAATAATTTCAGAAAAAGCAAACTTTGATTTATTTAAGCACTTTGGTTTTCAATCTGGAAAAGACGTTGATAAATTTAAAGATTTTAGCGATTGTAAGCTCGCGTCAAATGGTCTTTACTATATAACCAAAGGCGTAAACACCGTGATATCGGCTAAAGTTATAAATTTTTACGATGCGGGTACACACGTATTGTTCTTTGGCGAAGTTACCGATTCGTTTATCGTTGATGAAACTCCGTCGGCAACGTACGCTTATTATTTTGCAAACATCAAGCCAAAGCCACAAGCAAAGGTTACAAAAACCGTTTGGCGTTGCAATATTTGCGGTTACGAAGAAGAGGTGGAAGAACTTCCCGATGATTTTGAATGCCCGCTTTGTAAACACCCGAAATCCGATTTTACTAAAATTACGGTATAGTTATGCTTGACGATTCTTTTAGAAAGCGTTATAAAAACGTTCCGCTTGCAATTAGCGAGAGTACGGACTGGAATACGAGCGCTCATAATCACGTTGAGTTTGAAATTTTGTATTTTGAAGAAGGGGCTTCAACGGTAAAGGTGGGGGATAAAACGTATCACGTTAGCGACGGAGATATGGTTTTTGTAAACCCTATGGAAATTCACTCTATTATCGTCGATAAAAAACGACCTAATAGGCATAAATGCGTTTGCTTTGATTGTTCAATGCTATTTAGTAAGTACACGTCTGAAAATCTTCAAGCTGAAACGACGTTAGTTGCTAAATATATTCCGTCGTCTAGCCCGTATAACAAAAGGGTAAAAGAACTGTTTTTAAAGGTTTACAACGCAACGTATAAAGAGCAAATAAGTAGCCAATCGGAAGGGGAAATTTACGCTATGGAAATGCAGGCGTACCTATCCTTACTTTTTGCCTATCTTTTTAAAAACTCGCTTTTTGAAAACAGTCAATCAAGGCCTAAAAACGAAGATTTTTCAAGAGCGGTTGTAGAGTACGTTAAAAATCATTATAACGAGCCGATAACTTCAAAGGAAATTGCAAAAGATCTATCTTTTAATCAAAGTTATTTTTGCCGTAATTTTAAGAAGAATTTTAGTTGCAGTTTTACTGATTATCTCAATAGTTATAGGCTTTCACTATCAAGAAAAATGCTTGAAGAGAGAAAGAGCGTAACGCAAGTGGCGTTTGACTGCGGATTCGTTAGTTCAAGTAAATTTTCAAAGTGTTTTAAGAAAACTTTTGGCGTTCTTCCGTCAAAATATAAAGCAAAATAGTCAATAAATAAACTATCTCGGTCAATTTTAGTATATTTATTGACTTTTTTATATTGTATAATTAAACCAATAAAGGTTAAATAAGGAGATAATTATGGCAGAAAAAACCCCAATGAAACCGGTAATGATTATTTACGGCGAAAGAAAGAACGATATTCAAAAGAAGGCGATAGAGCTTTTAACCGAATATATTCTCGATTTTACTTTTGAATACACGCCTTGCTATCCTTACGGCGCGTTTACTAATACGGAAGATTTTTACACTATTTATATCGGAACTAAACAAAACAACCCCTATATCAAACAAAATTCAACTGCCGTTTTAACTAAAACGGAAGAATATTATATCAAAGCAAGTAAAGACGTCGTTATCATTGAAGGTTACGACGATTTAGGCGTTTTATACGGTTGCGTTGACTATTACAATAGATACCTAACCGAGCAAGACTTTATGATTGGTAACACCTTAGGTAGAGCGGGGGACGTTATGGGGGATTTTGAACTTCAATCCGCGCCCGCTATTAAAAATCGTGGTCTTTGGACTTGGGGTCACGTTATCTACGATTACAAGGGTTATATTGACAATATGTTAAAGCTTAAAATGAACACCCTTATTATGTGGAACGAGTTCGTGCCGTTAAACGCTAAAGAAATTTACGAATACGCTCACAGTTCAGGGGTAAAACTCATTTGGGGCTACACTTGGCTTTATAATTTTAATAAGCCGATGGATTTATCTACGATATATGATAAAGTTGACGGTATTTTAGAAGAATTTGAACGCGATTACAAAGAAATTTCAAGCGATGGAATATATTTCCAAACCTTTACTGAATATATGACCGAAGAGGCAAACGGCGTTGATATTGCTAAAACGGCTACGGATTTTGTCAACCACGTTGCAGGAAGATTTTATGAAAAATATCCCGACCTTGAAATTCAGTTTGGTCTTCACGCAACTTCTTGCAAGAACAAACTCGATATTTTAAAGGACGTTGACCCTAGAATTCAAATCGTTTGGGAAGATTGTGGCGCGTTCCCG
>JAZSBA010000147.1:0-10146 GCA_045602125.1 Christensenellaceae bacterium
ATTTACAATTAATTGTAAATACTCAAAACGCATCCTTTTCTTTGTTTTTAAACTTTTTAGCAATAATACTCGACTGTAAACTATATGGAGTAATTTTCGTTAAAAAGTTAGTAAACTTATTATATAGCCCGGGAATATAGACGGTTTTATTTTTCTTTAACGCCTTAAAACTCTTTTTAACTATGTATTCAGGTGTTTTTTTAGAAAGTTTACCTTGAAGCCCTTGGCTTTTAATATCTTCAATAATATCTTCTCTCGTTGGAACGCTACCAGGGCAAACTACGGTAATTTTTACCTTTTGACCTTTAAGTTCCCCTTTTAAGCCTTTAAAGAAATAAACTAGCGCCGATTTAGTTGCCGAATATAGTGAAAAATACGGCATAGGCGTTAACCCGCACGCCGAAGATATCACCAATATATCTAAATTCTCCGCCCTATTTTTTAAGGCGTAATTAGTAATATCAACCGCGCTTTCAAAATTAACTCTCGACTGCATTAAAATTTTATCTTGGTCGTACTTTAAAAAAGCCTTCCTCGTATCAATCCCCGCGATAAAATATAGCCCCTTAACTTTAATTTCCTTTTGAGTTAGAAACTCAAAACAAAGATTTCTACTATTTTCATCTTCTAGGTTAACTTCTTTTCCAAAAACCTTGATATTTGGGTTAATAGATAAAAGTTCTTCTTTAAGTAGTTCTATTTTATTTTGCCGTCTACCTGAAATAAAAAGGTTCTCGCCACGCTTTGCGAGCATTTTACAAAACTCTTTGCCAATCCCGCCCGTTGCGCCGAAAACTAAACTGTAAGCATTTTCCATATCAATCGAAATACGCTCCCCTTTTTCTCATTTCTTCTCTAATTTTTTCTATTGCTTTTTTCTCAATTCTCGATATATACGAGCGTGAAATTTTAAGAAGTTTTGCAACTTCTCTTTGAGCAAGCGGAACACCGCCAGATAAACCATACCGTAATTTTATTACGGTAAGTTCTCGCCCAGATAATGTTTTTTCAACTATTTCTAATAGTTTTTTATTCTCCGTTTTTTGCTCTACTTTATAGGAAAGTTCTTCCCCGTCGTCAGGAATTAAATCCATAAGCGTTAGTTCGTTGCCGTCTTTATCCGTTCCGACCACGCCCGATAACGATAGAACGTGCGCGTTCTTTTTATTTTGGCGAATAAGCATTAAAATCTCGTTTTCAATGCATTTTGCCGTATAAGTTGCAAGCGCAGTTCCCTTTTCGGGATTGTAACTATTGATTGCTTTTATAAGCCCGATAGTTCCTGTTGATATTAAATCGTCAGTTTCGTCCGCCCCTTGATATTTTTTAACAACGTGGGCAACTAACCTTAAATTATGGCGAATAAGTTTATCTTTTGCGCCCTCGTCGCCGTATTTTCTAAACCTTTCTAAGCACTCCGCCTCTTCTTCAGGTGGGAGTGGTTTTGGAAAACAATCGCCTGCAATACTTCCGCAAAAAAAGATAATCTTGCCGAGAATAAAATTTAAAAACTCTAAAAACATACTTTTACTCCTTAAAAGTAAAAATATGTTGAATTTTGTCTAAATATGTTGAATTTTATTTAGCACGGCGTAAAATATCGCCTTTTTGAAGTTTATAGTCAAGTTTTATATAAAGTTTTTGTTGAACGTTCTTGGCGTCTTCAATAACGTTTCCAAACTCGTCTTGCATATAGGAAACGACGAACGTTTTGTTAAAGTTATCGGTTGGCGATAAAATTTCTAAAACGTCGCCTTTTTTAAACCTGTTTCTCATTTCAACGAGAGCGCCTTTTTCTTCATCGTAACCGAGAACTGAGGCTACGAATAAACTATCCCCCGTTGACTGAGAGTTTTCATAGTTTACCGTTTCTTTATTATCGCCAAAGGCGTAAGCGGTGGTAAAAGCCCTATGAAAAGTCTTTTTAAGTTCGCTCATAAATAAGGGGTTTTCTTTATAACTAACGCCAATTTTATAATATTCGTCAATCGCTCTACGATAGGCGTTTATAACGGTTGCTAAATAGTATTCCCCTTTCATTCTTCCTTCAATCTTAAAAGATATAACGCCAGAGCCAATCATCTCTCCAATATAATCAATCAAGTTTAGGTCTTTACTATTTAAAATATAAGTTCCCCTTTCGTCTTCTTCAATGGGATAAAACTCCCCTTCTTTGGAAACTTCTTTTATAGCAAAGTTCCAACGGCAGGCTTGAACGCACTCACCACGGTTGCTATCTCTACCGGTTAAGTAATTAGAGAGCAAACATCTTCCGCTATAACTTATACACATAGCTCCGTGAATAAACGCTTCAAGTTCAATCGATGGAGAGTTTTCTTTAATTTCTTTAATTTCGCTTAAAGAAAGTTCCCTTGCTAAAACTATTCTCTTTACCCCTTGGCTTTGCCAAAATTCAACCGACGCTTTATTTAGGGTGTTTGCTTGCGTTGAAAGATGAAGTTCTAAATTGGGAACGAATTTTCTTGCAAGATAAATAACGCCGGGGTCGGTAACAATAACGGCGTCAACGTTTGCGTTATATAAAAATAAAAGATACTCTTTTATGCTTTCAATCTCGTGATTTTTCATAAAAGCGTTTACGGTAACGTAAATTTTCTTTCCGAGCGAGTGAGTGTAATTAATAGCGCCTACTAGCTCTTCGTTTGTAAAGTTATTTGAAAACGCTCTTAAAGAAAAACTCTTTCCGCCAACGTAAACGGCGTCCGCTCCGTAGTAAAGCGCAGTTTTTAATTTTTCAAAATTGCCCGCAGGGGCTAAAAGTTCAACCTTTTTCATAAGTAACCCTAGTTTTTTAATTGTCTAAATAATATTTTAGCGTATTTGAAGCTCAATTTTAAGAAGTCAGAAACGAGTTAGGCAAGGCGTATGCGATTTTGGGAAAGGGAGCGACCTTGTCGGTCGTAGGAATTTCACAAAACGCAAAGAACGATGCATAACTTTATTATTATCAAAGTTTATTTCACGCTCCGTTTTAAGAAGTCAGAAACGAGTTAGGCAAGGCGTTTGCGATTTGGGAAAGGGAGCGACCTTGTCGGTCGTAGGAATTTCACAAAACGCAAAGAACGATGCATAACGAAGTTTATCACTTCTTAAAACTTATAGATATGCCGTCGCCCACGTCAAAGAAACACGTCAGAAGCTCCTTATCGTTTGCTAAAAGTTCGTTAAACTCGCCGATTTTTCTTGACAAGGAATTGTATTCTTTGGGGGGAACGTTCTCGCCGGATACGTAACCGCGAAATAGCACGTTATCGGTAAAGAGTACGCCACCCTTTTTAAGTAAGTTTTTAAGCACGGGAAGAAGACGAGTGTAACTTGCTTTATTGCAGTCTAAAAATATAAAATCGTACTCGCCCGTTAAACTTAAAGCAGTTTCGTAACTATCACCTAAAATACAAGTAACCCTATCGTAAACGCCAAACTTTTTAAAGTTTTTTATAGCCTCTTCTTGAGAGTCAATTCTCTTTTCAATAGTGGTTAACTTTGCAGTTTTATTAGTGAGTAACATGGCAGTTCCCGAACACCCCGTAGCCGTGCCAAGTTCCAATATATTTTCTGGGTTTTTGATAGAGAGAGTGAGTAAAAGTTCGGTTAAACTCTCGTCTAAAATAGTTGGAATTCCGCTTTCTTTATAAAATTTTCTAAGTTCGTTAAGTTCATCAGGCAAGCTATTTTCCGCGCTTATGCCCGTTAATCTTTTAGTGTATTCGTTTATCATACTTCCGTAATAATTGGTAATATCATTGGATTTTTCTTATTCTTTTTGTAAACGTAATCGCGAAGTTTCTTTCTAAGTTGATTTCTAATTTCAGTTTTATCGCCCGCTGATTTCACGTTGTAATTATCAAGGATTTTAAGGATTATTCCCTTCATTTCGCTTACTTGTTGATCGGAAAGCCCTGCGCCTTTACCAATAACGTCAGGCTCTTGGAGAACTAGTCCGCTTTCAGCGGATATGCAAACGACGGCAACAATCAAGCCTTCTTCGGAGATATAACGCCTATCTCTAACTACGTTTGGCGCTTCCCCAACCGACAAGCCGTCAACTAACCTACTTCCCGCCGTAAACTTCTCGCCACGGCGCATTGATTTTTGAGTGAGTTCAACGGTGTCACCAATATCGCAAATAAGAGTTTGATGGTCTTTAAGCCCCATTTCCTTTGCGAGTTCAACGTGCTTTTTAAGGTGGCGATATTCGCCGTGAACGGGAATAAAGAATTTAGGTCTTATCATCGAGTGCATAATTTTAAGTTCTACTTGGCAAGCGTGCCCCGATGCGTGAATTTTTTCCAAACTCTCGTAAACTACTTCCGCGCCCTTACGATATAAGTTGTTTATAACTTGATAAATATTTTTCTCGTTTCCGGGGATTGGAGATGCGGAAATAATAATAGTATCGTTTTTACCAATAATAACGTCTTTCGACTCGCCCGACGCCATACGCGTAAGCGCGCTCATAGGCTCGCCTTGAGAACCGGTTGAAATAACAACGAGTTCTTTATCGGGAATATTTTTAATGCGGTCGATATCAACTATAATATCTTTAGGAACGGAAAGTTCGCCGATTGAACGAGCGGCGTCTATTACGTTGAGCATACTTCTTCCAGAGAGAGCAACTTTTCTCTTATTCTTCTTAGCAAGGTTTAAAATTTGCTGAATTCTATAAACGTTAGAGGCAAAGGTTGCAACGATAAGTCTTCTATGCTTATTTTCTAAAAATAATCTCTCTAAGTTTTCGTAAACCACGCTTTCGCTCATAGAATACCCTGAACGCTCGACGTTAGTTGACTCGCAAAGCATAAGAAGTACTTTTCTCTTGCCGATTTCAGTAAGCCTAGCAAGGTCGATTATATCCCCGCCGATAGGCGTTAAGTCAACCTTGAAATCTCCCGAGTGGAAAACTATTCCAACGGGCGTATTTATAGCTAAGGCTACCGCGCCTGCTATAGAGTGGTTAACGTTTATAAACTCAACTGAAAAGCACCCTGCTTTTATTACCGTTTTAGGAGCAACGGCAAAGAGTTTTGCGTGTTTTATCCCCTGCTCTTTAATTTTATTTTCAAGTAGAGTGAGAGTGAGTTTAGTTCCGTAAACGGGAATATCGAGTTCCTTTAAAAGATAGGGAACGCCACCGATATGGTCTTCGTGCCCGTGGGTTAAAAATAAGCCTTTAATTCTATCCTTGTTTTGAACGATATATGAAATATCCGGAATAACAAGGTCGATCCCCGGCATATCTTGGCTGGGAAAAGTTAACCCCGCGTCAATAATTATTATATCTTTTTGAAATTCAAGGGCGGTCATATTTTTACCAATCTCGCCTACACCGCCTAAAAATCTCACTTTTAACGAATTTTTATTTTTCATAACTAGTCCTTAAAATATTTACATTTATGTAATTATTTTATCACACTCCCCGTCATTTGTAAACAACTAAAAACCCACTTTACTTAAATGCGACAAAATAAGACGAAAAAAGCGAGCCGTTTGGCTCGCTTTTAAATTACATTTCTTGAAGTTCTTTTAAGTTTTGTTTAACTTTCTTTCTCATATCAATATATTTATTGAGTTTTTCTCTTTCTTGATCAACTAAGTTCTTAGGCGCTTTTGCCAAGAAGCCGTTGTTAGAAAGTTTACCGTTCGCTCTTGCAATTTCAGACTCAACTTTTGAAAGTTCGCCTTCAAGCCTTGCAATTTCCTTGTCGATATCAACGAGTTCGCCAAGCGGAACGTAAAGTTCAGTTTTATCAAGAACGACTGAAACGGTTTTAACGTCAAGCGCGTCTTTTGATTCAATGAACTCAATTTTACCGATATTTGCAAGTTTTTCAATATAAACTTGAGCCTTTTCGATAAGGCGTCTCTTTTCAGAAACTACGAAAAGATCAACCTTTTTACTTGGAGCGCAACCTGTATCCGCTCTAATTTGACGGATAGCGGTTATTATATCCATAACGTAACGGCAATCTTCAGCGTCTTTACGATATGCAAGTTTAGAATTGTATCTCGGATATTCAGAGATCATAATGCTCTCTTTAACGCCCGGTATATGTTGATAAATTTCTTCGGTGATAAACGGAATATACGGATGAAGAAGTTTTAAAGTGTTCTTTAAAACGTAGATTAAAACGCTTAAAACACCCGTCTTTTTATCTTCGTCTGTACCGTAAAGATAAGGCTTAGAAAGTTCAATATACCAGTCGCAGAAGTCGTCCCAGAAGAACTCTTGAAGTTCACCGCACGCAAGACCGATTTCGTATTTTTCCATATCCAAGGTAACCTTTTTAACGGTGTTATTGAGCCTTGAAATTATCCACTTATCCGCTAAACCGAGTTTAATTTCACTAATATCTTTAATCTTCTTGCCTTCGCAGTTTAATAAAACGAAACGAGATGCGTTCCAAATTTTATTGATATAGTTACGGCAACCTTCGATTTTATCTTTACTAAATCTAGTATCACTACCCGGAGCAATACCGTTAAGAAGAGCGTAACGGAGAGTATCCGCGCCGTACTCGTCGATAATTTCAAGAGGATCAATACCGTTACCTAAACTCTTACTCATCTTTCTTCCTTGAGCGTCACGAACTAAGCCGTGAATTAAAACGTCTCTAAACGGAATACGATTTGTGTGCTCGAGCCCCGAGAAAATCATTCTCGCAACCCAGAAGAAAATAATATCGTAAGCAGTTACTAATAAATCGGTTGGATAGAAGTACTTTAAGTCTTCCGTGTTTTCAGGATAGCCAAGCGTTGAGAACGGCCATAAAGCAGAACTGAACCAAGTGTCAAGTACGTCTTCGTCTTGACGGATGTTTTTGCTACCGCACTTAGAACAAATCTTAACGTCTTCCTTAGAAACCATCATCTCACCGCAGTCGTCGCAGTAGTAAGCCGGTATTCTATGACCCCACCAAAGTTGACGTGAAATACACCAATCCCTAATGTTTTCCATCCAGTTATAGTAAATTTTAGTAAATCTATCGGGAGTAAATTTAATGCTCTTCTTTCTAACGACGTTAATTGCAGGTTTTGCAAGCGGTTCCATTTTTACAAACCATTGTTTAGAAATGATAGGCTCAACGATAGTTGAACAACGATAACAATGACCAACGTTGTGAGCGTACGCTTCAGTTTTTTCAAGTAAACCGAGCGCTTCTAAGTCGGCAACGACTTGCTTTCTGCACTCAAATCTATCAAGACCAGCGTATTTTCCCGCCTCTTCGTTCATAGTGCCGTCGTCGTTCATAGTCTTAATAACCGGAAGATTATGGCGAAGACCAACTTCAAAGTCGTTAGGATCGTGAGCGGGAGTAATTTTAACCGCGCCAGTACCAAAGTCAAGTTCAACGTAATCGTCTTCAATGAGCGGAATTTCACGGTTAGCAAGCGGTAAAATAAGCATTTTACCCTTTAAGTCTGCATATCTTTCGTCTTTTGGGTTAACTGCAACGGCAACGTCGCCAAGCATAGTTTCAGGACGAGTTGTAGCAACGATAACGTATCTATCTTCGCCCTTTACTTGATATTTGATGTGCCATAAGCCAGATTGTTCCTCGGTGTAATCAACTTCAGCGTCTGAAAGAGCCGTTTTACAAACCGGACACCAGTTGATAATTCTCTTGCCTTGGTAAATTAAACCCTTTTCGTATAAGTTAACGAAAACTTCTTTTACAGCCTTGTTGAGATTATCATCCATAGTAAAGGCTAAACGAGACCAGTCGCAAGAAGAACCTAATTTTTTAAGTTGTTCAACGATTCTACCGCCGTATTTTTCCTTCCACGCCCAAGCGCGAACGAGAAATTCTTCACGTCCGATTTGTTCTTTTGTTAAGCCTTCTGCTTTTAAAGCGTCAACGATTTTAACTTCAGTTGCAATAGACGCGTGGTCCGTTCCCGGAAGCCAAAGCGTTTCGTAGCCTTGCATACGCTTAAATCTTACGATGCTATCTTGAATAGAATCGTTAAGAGCGTGCCCCATGTGGAGTTGCCCAGTAATATTCGGTGGCGGAATTACCACGGTAAAAGGAACTTTGTTGGGATTAGGTTTTGCTTTGAAATAACCGTTTTCTTCCCATTCCTTATAAATTCTATCCTCAAATTCTTTAGGATTATAGGTCGTTGAAATTTCCATAATTTATCTCCGATAATTTTATTATCTTTAGTTTATCGCCAATATAGTATATATTGTTTTTTAATTATTGTCAATTAAAAGTTTGATAGCATATTATGTATTATTCATAATTTAGGAGTTAATATGAAAAGAATTATTGCATTTTTATCCGTATTTACACTTATGCTTTTTTCAAGCGTAGGCTGTAAAGATAATAAAGAAGACAACTTAATACGCGTAAACGAAGTTACCGACTCGTTTTTTTACGCTCCCTTTTACGTTGCCATTGAAAAGGGCTTTTTTGAAGAAGAAGGCTTAAAAATCGAGCTTACTAACGGCGGCGGCTCGGACGTTTCTATGACTGCCCTTCTATCAAAGAACGCCGATATCATTTTAGCAGGCCCTGAAACGGCAGTTTACGTCAACCGTCAAAAGCGTGAAGATAGCCCCAAGATTTTTGCTCAACTCACAAAGCGCGACGGGTGTTTTTTAATTTCCAAAAACCCCGAGCCGGATTTTGACTGGAACAACCTTAAAAATAAAGAAATTATTATCGGTAGAAAAGGCGGACTCCCCGCGATGACTTTTCAATATATCGTTAAAAAACTCGGCTTAACAGAAGGAGTTGATATAACTTTAAGAACGGATATTCAGTTTAACTTAATGGCGCCAACCTTCGAAACGAGCAGTTCCGATTACGTAACGCTATTTGAACCTGTTGCTACGGAATTTGTAAATAGCGGTAAAGGTCATATCGTTGCAAGCGTTGGAACGAAGAGCGGAGAAATTCCCTACACTTCTTTTATCGCGCTTGAAAGTTTTATAAAGAACAATTCGGAAAAGGTTGAAAAGTTCACTCGCGCTATGTATAAGGCGCTTAATTACGTTGAAACGGCGGACTCTGAAGAAGTTGCTTCGTTTTTAATCAAGCACTTTAAAGGTAGCGAACTTCAAGCAACTAAACTTTCACTTGAAAACTACAAGAGCGTTGACACTTGGATGAAGAATATGGCGCTCCCTGAAGATATGTTCAACACGCTAATTGACGTTATCAAATCAGCGGGCGAAGACGTTGGCGACGTAAAATACACGGACGTCGTTGACAATTCTATCGCAACTAAAATCTACAATGAATTAAAATAATTTTTTAACGAGGGATAAAATGGACGAAATACTAAAGCTTAATAAAGTTTCACTAACTTATCAAAGCGACGTAGCTGAAACGCAGGCGATAAAAGACTTATCGTTTAGCGTTAATAAATCTGAATTCGTATCAATAATAGGTCCGTCCGGTTGCGGAAAAACAACTGTGCTATCTTTAATTGCAGGCTTACTAAAACCAACCGACGGCAGTATTTTATACAAGGGAGAAAACATCTCAAAAACAACCGAAAATATCGGCTATATGTTACAGCGCGATGAACTTTTTCCGTGGCGAAATATAGAGAAAAACGTCCTATTGCCCCTTGAAATTAAAAAAATAAACACTAAAGATAATAGAGATAACGCGCATTTATTAATTGAAAAATACGGGCTTAAAGATTTTTTAAAATCGTATCCTAACATGCTATCTGGCGGTATGCGTCAAAGAGTGGCGCTTATAAGAACTCTCGTTTCAAAGCCTGACTTACTGCTTCTTGACGAGCCTTTCTCGGCGCTTGATTCTCAAACGAGGCTAAAAGTCAACGGCGACGTTTACTCTATTATTCGCTCGGAAAATAAAACGGCTTTGCTTGTTACTCACGATATATCCGAAGCAATTTCGCTATCTGATAAAATTATAGTTTTATCAAAGCGCCCCGCAACCGTTTTTAAAGAACACTATCTAGACTTTGATAAAAATCTAACCCCTTTAAAACGGCGTGAAGATAAGAAATTTTCAAAACTTTTTGAAATGCTATGGAGAGAACTAAACGATGAAACCTAACGATATATTATCAAGCGACAGAAAACGCTATCTTAATAGTAAACGAAACAAAAAAATTTTAATACTCGTAGTTCAAATATCCGTG
>JAZSBA010000148.1:0-3316 GCA_045602125.1 Christensenellaceae bacterium
CGGAATACGCAGTAAAACAAGAAGTTGATAACGTAACGGTGGTAAGGGGTTTTGAAAACGCAGTAAAATCGGCTTATAGGCTCGCGTCTAAAGGAGATAACGTTTTATTAACGCCGGCAACGTCAAGTTTTGACGAGTTTAGTGGATTTGAAGAAAGGGGAGAAAAATTTGCTCAAATCGTTGAAACCTTCAAATAGTTCTCGCGGAGATATTTTTATACCAATTTTAGTAGTTGTAATATCGTTGTTCGGTATTTTAATGATTTACTCTGCGTCAAATTATCAAGCTGAAATCACGTATAAAGACGAGTTTTATTTCGTTAAAAAACAGGTTATAGGTTTTTTACTGGGCGTAGTTTCAATGGTTCTAATTACGCTAGTTGATTATAAAACGATTGCAAAACTTAGATATTTTTTAATATCGTTATCCTTTGTTTTACTAGTTTTAGTTTTTACTCCACTAGGCGTTGAGAATTATGGAGCTAAAAGATGGATAGGGATAGGATCGATAACTATACAACCATCGGAGATATCAAAATTTGCCTTCGTTATATTTACCGCGGGTTATTTTGCAAAATCTCCGCACAGAGCAACGACTTTTAAAGGGATTCTTCCCGTGATAATAGTGGGTGCTTTTACTTGTTTACTCATTATGCTTGAACCAAACATGAGCATAACCGTTTGCGTTGGTGGGCTTATGCTTGCTATGTTGTTTGTTTCAGGTATGAAAAAGCGATATTTATTTGCAATAATAATTCCAGCGTTAATAGCTCTTCCTATTCTTATAATTATCGAGCCGTATAGGCTTAAACGTTTAATGGCGTTTGTTAATCCTTGGGCGTCGCCTAAAGAAGAAGGATATCAACTCCTTCAATCGCTTTATGCGCTAGGAAGCGGTGGTTTTTTTGGCGTAGGGCTATTTAATTCACGGCAAAAGTTTAGGTTTTTACCGTTTGCTGAAAGTGATTTTATTTTGGCAGTCATCGGCGAAGAACTTGGTTTTATAGGAATAGTTATATTATTTGCATTGATGTTTTTTCTCTCTTTTAGGGGGTATAAGACGGCAGTTAAATGTAAAACCTATTTGGGTTTTATGATGGCGTTTGGAATAACCACGGTTTTTACTTTGCAAGTTATAATCAACGCTCTCGTAGTTACCGGTAGTATTCCGCCAACGGGGCTACCGTTGCCGTTTATCAGTTGCGGAAATACGTCGCTTATAGTATTTATGACGGCGTTTGGTATTCTCTATAAAATCTCAAAGGACGTTGACAAAATTTAACGCACCTATAAGCGTTTCTTTTCATAATATGAATATATATTGAAATGGAGCGTTTATGAATAAACTTATTATTAACGGACGGAACAAACTCTACGGAAAAGTCGAAGTTATGAGCGCAAAAAACGCCTTATTACCGCTTATTGCGTCTTGCGTGCTTCTTGATTTTGAAGTAGGGTTTTTAAATTGCCCAAAACTTGGCGACGTTTCGGTTATGCTCGACATTATAAAATGTCTTGGCGGTAAATATAGGTACGATGGCGATACTCTTTACGTGGATTGTTCGTCGCTTTATATTCCTGAACTTCCGTGCGAACTTTCTAAAAAAATTAGAGCGTCCGTATTTTTACTAGGACCACTAATAGCAAGGTTTAGAAGAGTTTCGGCAGTAACGCCCGGCGGTTGTAATTTTGGCGAACGACCAATTGATATTCATCTTGATAGTTTGCGTCAACTTGGCGTTGAGATATCAGGCAAAGAAAATTTATATTTGCGAGCAGATAAACTCGTGGGGAGCAAAATTAAGTTGCCATTCCCTAGCGTTGGGGTAACTGAAAATTTAATAATGGCGTCTTGCTTAGCAGACGGTGAAACCGTTATATCAAATTGCGCTAAAGAGCCGGAGATAGTATGCTTATGCAACTTTTTAAACAAGCTTGGAGCAAAGATCGTAGGTGCAGGAACTTCTAGAATATATATAAAAGGAGTTAAGAAATTAACTAAGAACTTTGCTTATTTTAAGCCTATAACGGATAGGATTGAAGTTGGAACTTATTTATTGGCAACTTTAAATACGGGCGGTGAAATAGAAATAAACGGCGCTAATTTTTTACATAATATACCTTTAATTAAAAAAATTTATAATAACACTTGCAAATTAACCTTCGAAAGTGATAAAATATACTTAAAGTGTTGCGGGGTTGGAAGTTCGCTCGGCTATATTAAAACCGCGCCGTATCCAGCCTTTCCAACCGATCTACAATCTCCAATAGTTTCTTACGCGTGTTCGCTAAGTGGGAAAACCGTCGTTGAAGAAGGCGTATTTAAAAATAGGTTTTCAATAGTTCCAGAACTTAAAAAGATGAACGCCGATATTAATTTGCAAGGCTCAAAGGTCGTTATAAACGGCAGGGGCATGCTAAACGGGGCAATTCTTAACGCAAACGATTTGCGAAGCGGAGCGGGGCTTATTATCGCCGCGCTTGGAGCGGAAGGGGTTAGTGAGATCGTTGGGCTTGATATAATCGAACGCGGATACTTTGATATTGATAAAAAGTTGCGTATGCTTGGAGCAGACGTTACTAAAGGATAGTGTTATGAAATACAAAAAATTGCTTGTTATAATGACGTGTTTACTGTTTGTAACGGTAGCAGTTTTTTGTTTTGCATCGGCGTTTAAGATAACCGACGTTGAATTGAATTATAACGTTATACAAGGATCTAATGAAAACGTTAAGGAAAAATGCTCGGAGTATTTAGAAAACTACAAAGATAAAAACCTAGTTTTTATTGATACTAAAAAGTTAAGGGGGGAACTTTTTTCACTCTCTGGTTACGTTGAAGTCGTTTCCGTTGAAAAGGTGTTCCCGAATAAACTTTCGGTAACCGTTATGGAGCGCCCTGAAGTTTTCTCGTTAAAAGTTGGCGATGATTTTTATGCGTTAGATTATAATTTTAACGTTTTAGCAAAAAAACAGGATATAAAAAATAACGTTTATGGTTACGATAACGTCGTTCTCGATTTAAATCCGGCTGATTACGATAATAATTTTACGATAGGTAGTTCTTTAAAAATGCGTGACGCGGATACCGATGCGTACCTAAAATCTTCGTTAAGTTTTATCTATTCAATTCGCGACAATCTGGTTAAGGTTTCAGTTACCACTAAAAAAGACGGCGTTAAATATAAGACGTTAACTCTTCATATGCGTGAGGGTGTTACCTTTACTATATTAAAAGCAAATGAACTCTCAGAATTATCCACCTCTACCTGTACGGTATAAGCATCCATTCCAAAAATTCCAAGACTGTTTTGTTT
>JAZSBA010000149.1:0-7134 GCA_045602125.1 Christensenellaceae bacterium
CTAGCTTGTTTCTAACGCCTTAAAATACGTTTTCAACTAAACTTTGAGTTTGTAAAATCTATTATATAAAATTTATCCTTAACTTTCGCATAGCGAAAATATATCTATTCCGTAAGGAATAATATCACTCGGCAAAGCCGAATATAACTTCGCTAAAAGCGAAATATCACTGAACAAACTTACTCTGTAAGTTTGTTCTTATAGCTTCCGCAACAAGTAAGATCAGTAAAATCTTTAGTGATTTTTACGTTTTTTAAAGTACACTCTTTGCCTAAATTGTTGTAAATACACGACGCAACGTCGCAGTCAATACAGTTTCTATCCATAGTCATAGTATATTCTCAAATATACTATTTATACATTGACAAAAAAAATAATTTGTTTTACAATTATTATGCAAGGCTATGTCCCAACCTATGATTGATTATAGAGCGTCTGAAACGCTTCGTAATACTGCGTTAAAGCCACTCGACAAGACAAAAAGTATTGCCTTCAGGCTTTGCCTTGTCTTACTTGCGTTTGATACACTCTCTTAAAAATCAACCATAAATTGTGACATAGCCTTATACAAAAAGGAGATATTTTTATGAAAGTTATTTTTCTTAAAGACGTTAAAGGTACTGGTAAAGCCGGTGAAATCAAAGAAGTTGCCGACGGTTACGCTAGAAACTGTCTTATTAAAAAAGGTTTAGCAGAAGAGGCAACGGCAGTTAAGATTAATAGTCTTAAAATTCAAAACCAAGCAAAAGATTTCCATAAACAAGAAGAAATCAAGGCTTTAAGGGAAGAAGCAAAGCGTCTTAACGGCGAAAGCGTTACCCTTTCTATCAAGTGCGGGGATAACGGCAAGCTTTTCGGCTCAATCACTTCAAAAGAAATTGCAGACGTTTTAACTGAAAAGGGATATTCCGTTGACAAAAAGAAAATAATCTTAAAAGACCCCATCAAGAGTCTTGGCGAATTCCAAATTGAAGTTAAGTTCTTACCTGACGCTATTGCTAAAATTAAACTTACGGTGGTTGCGTTATGATAAAGTACAACTTTGAAGTTACGGGTATGATGTGCTGTAATTGTGAAAAACACGTCGTAGAAGAAGTTAAAAAACTTTTCCCCAAAGCAAAGGCAGTTGCATCTCACGATGAAAAGTCTTTAACGGTTACCGCTAAAACTGAACTTGACGCTACTATGATTGAAAACGCCGTTACTGAAAGGGGTTATAAAACGACTTTTGTAAGTAAAGAAGTTATCAAAAAAGGATTGTTCAAGTAATTTATGAGTTTTTTATATTTTTTAGAAGGGCTTAGAAATCCTTTCTTCGACGCAATTTTTTCCTTTATCACAATGCTAGGCGAAGAAACTGCGTTTATGGCGATTGCCATAATAGTATTTTGGTGTTTTGATAAATTCCAAGGTTACTTTTTGCTCCTTACGGGTTTTTTAGGAACGATTATAAATCAATTTTTAAAAATGCTTTTTAGAATTCCGCGCCCGTGGGTGAAAGATCCTAACTTTACCGTAGTAAAAGGCTCGGTTGACGCGGCTACTGGGTTTTCCTTCCCAAGCGGTCACACGCAAACGTCGGTAACGCTCTTTGGCGGTATTGCTAGGGCAAACAAGCAAAAATGGTTGAGAATTACCGCTATCGTCATTTGCGTTCTCGTTCCTTTTTCAAGAATGTATTTAGGTGTTCACACGCCACTTGACGTGTTTGTGTCGGTAGGCATATCTCTTCTTTTAATATTCGGTGGCTATCCGCTCTTTAACAAGGCGAAAGACAGTTCTAAAGTTATGTATATAATCTTAGGTTCTATCGGCGCTTTAGTTATAGCGTACACGCTTTTTGTTTGCCTTTATCAATTCCCAAGCGAAGTTTATCTGGAGATAAACGTTCACAATCTTGAATCGGCTCAGAAAAACGCCTTTACAATGATTGGTTGCATTTTAGGTATCGTTGCAGTTTATTTTGTTGACTCAAAATACTTAAAGTTTGAAATCAAAGCGGTGTGGTGGGCGCAAATTTTAAAAGTCGTTATAGGTTTGGCTATCGTTATTGCGGTTAAAGAACTTATGAGATTTCCGCTTGACGCTATCTTTAACGGCCATTTAATAGCAAGGTCGATAAGATATTTCTTAATCGTTATAACGGCGGGAATTTTATGGCCACTTTCGTTCAAGTGGTTTGCAAAACTCGGCAAAAATAAAAAGCAAGGTTAACCTTGCTTTTTTAAATTGTGATTATCCCTGTAGCTTTAATCACGGCAGAGCCGTACATGTAATCCGCAACTTGTTGCGGTATGGAATTGATTGCAAAAGCAATCGTATGTAATCAAGTCGCAGGAAATTCACCTTCGGTGATGACATACGCCTACGGCGATTACATACACGCTAAAGCGTGATTACATACCAAGCCTGCGGCTTGGATAAAAAAAGACTTTCGTGAGAAAGTCTTTTTTTGGTCTACCCGACAGGAGTTGAACCTGTGTTCTCAAGAGTCGGAGTCTTGTGCGTTATCCAGCTACGCTACGGGTAGCGCTATTAGTTTTCCTTGTTTTTAAGGCTCGGTCTTTTTTCGTAAAAATACCAAACTAAAACGTGGAATATTAAAAGCAATATAGTTACGAGTGAGGCAAGCGTTATAAAGTAAATGTACCAGCCGTTATCGAGATTTAAAAGGGGTAAGCCCTTCATTGGCGGATATGTAAGGTACATAAAGTTAGCCCTGTCAAAATGCCCGTGCATGCCCGCTAAACACTCTTCGCAAGTGCAAGCGCTAACCGAGAGCGCGCTGTTAATCCATAAAACAACGAGCGCAATTATTCCAACGAGCGCCATATTGATGCCGTAAGTTTTAAATTTCCAAGAAACGAGTTTTTCTCTCAATATATATATCGGATAGAAAATGATAAACGCGTGGTAAATAAAGTATTGATAAACTTGAACGTTGGTAAATTTCACGCCGACCGTCGGAACGAATAATGCAATTATTGCGCCGATTAGCATAGTTGGAACTTGGAAAGCAAGTATAGTCTGTTTGATTTTTTCCGATTTAAAAATAAACTTATAAGCAAACGTTATAAAAATTTGAATAGAGCATAAGTGAAGCGGTAAGTCGCCGGGATCTAAAAATCTTCCGCCTTCCATATGCGGGGAAGGGAGCATATTGCACATTATTTTAGTTACTTCGCTAACGAGCGAAACTATTAAAAGTATATTGACTACCAAATCAATGTTAAAATTAAACTTTTTAGAAACTATAAGCATTACGGCAATTATTACCGCGCAAATTCCAAGCCAAATAAAGTGCTCTGTCGTAAACATTATTACTCCTTATCTTGTGTTGTTAACTTTTTGTTTTTTATCGTTTTGTATACTATATAAAATATTAGTAAGAAAATACATATACCTACTAAATATCCAGATATATCAAGCATAACGTCGGTTATCGACGGGGCGCGCCCCGCTACGAATAATCCCGACTGGAAAAATTCCGAAAGCCCTGCGGTTATAATACCTGCAAGAACTGTAAATATCGAGCCGAATAGCCACTTTTTGTTGGGTGTTTTAACTTCGGCAAGTCTATAATAAACCACGCTTGCAAACACCGCTAAAACTAAGAATAAACCAAAATGGCCAACCAATTTTCTAATCGTCGTGTGCCAAGAAGTTCTAACCGTTAAAGTAAGAGTTGCTTCAAAGCCTTCAACCGTTTTGTGTTTTGCCGTAACTTTAACTTTTCCGTTCTTATTTGCAACTAGGTTGCCGATTTCTCCAATCGTAACGTCTTTGCCTTCAACCGTCCAGTTAAAGTCTTGTGGGCTAAATTTAATTCCGTCGCCAACCACGTTTAGTCTAATTTGAGTTCCCTTCGTTGCGTGCGTGCTCGGCGCTACTATTTTAATCTCTTTAGGAACGCCTTGACTTATCGTAACCACACTTTGTTTTACCGTTAATCCGCTAGTTGACGGATAGCAAATAGTAAGTGTAAACGAGCCTACTTTTTTAGGCGAAATAACGACGAAATCGCCGTCTAGCGAGATTTTCGAAAGTTGTTCGTCAATAACGTAAAATATGCGTTTTTGAGCGTTTTCTAGCCCGTTTATAAAGTTTTGATAGTTGGAATTTACCTTGTAAACTTCGTCCGTTTTAATGGCGATTTCAGGCTCGTCGTAAATAAAGTTTGCAGAGTACGACGGGAGTGTTTTTTCTTTTACTAAAACGGTGTAGTCGTAAGTTTTGGTTTGATTTTTACCGTTGACGTTATCAAACGTTGCCGTTAAACTCAAAGTAACGTTCCCCGTGGTTTTAGGGTAGTAATAAATTTTATCTTTGGTAAGCACGGCGTCGCATTTACTCTCGTCGTAAGAAAGAGTTATTTGATCGGGGGTTAAACTGTGCTTGTAATCAATCGAATAAACAGCGCCGGTATTATTTGACGGAGAGAAATAAATAGAATTATCTTCACTTGAAAAACCAAGCGGATTTTCAAAGGATATTATTGGGAAATATTCTTGGCTTCCAACCGTCAACGTTTTGCTTTCCGTTATCTTTGAAAAACTATCGGTTGCCGTTATCGTTGCCGTTCCCACGCCCACGGCGGTGATAATAAAGTTTTCTTCTATTATTTTCTCAATAACTATAACGCTCGGGTCGGACGATTTAAGCGTTACTTTTGAAAGCTCGTAAGTGTTTTTAGGGTTGAGCGTGTAACTCATCTCGTAAGATTCGCCCACTTTAAGTTCTCCGTCTCCACCTACTATCGAAATAGTTTCGGGATAAAGAGAGTTGTCTTTTCCATCTTCACTCGGTTTTATCGTGTTTCCACTTAAAAATTCGATAACGTTAGAAATAACTTCTGAAACGCTACCACTTTGCGTGCGGCTTGCCGCTCCGCTTAGAAGAGACTCCGTAAATATGAGTACGGTAAGTAGAATATACATTATAAAACTAAAAACCGTAATCTTATTATTAAAAAACTTATTTTTCACCATACGTTTTTAGTATACCATTATTTTCAAAATTAGTAAATAGCCTCTTTGCGGATTCTTGACTTTAATTTGTCGAAATTATATAATATATATATGGATAAGAAAACCGTAGTGGTTGGAATGAGCGGTGGGGTGGATAGTTCAGTTGCCGCCCTCCTTCTCAAACAACAAGGATACAACGTAATAGGTCTTTTCATGAAAAACTGGGAAGAAACGGGAGATGACGGCGCTTGTACCGCCGAAACTGATTTTAGCGACGTTAGGCGAGTTTGCTCCGTTTTAGATATTCCTTATTACACCGTTAATTTCTCAAAAGAGTATATGGACAGGGTGTTTAAGTATTTCCTTTCGGAATACGAGCAGGGAAGAACTCCTAACCCCGACGTTTTGTGTAATCGTGAAATCAAGTTCGGTCCGTTTAAAGAATACGCCTTAAAACTCGGGGCGGATTATATTGCAACGGGGCATTACTGCAAGATTAAGCACGACGGGGATAAACATTATCTCATGAAGGCAAAAGATCAAGGCAAAGACCAAACTTACTTTTTAAACCAAGTAACCCAATCTCAATTCGACGGGGTTTTATTCCCTCTTGCCGATCTTGACAAGAGCGAAGTTAGAAAAATCGCCGAAGAAAACGGCTTAGTTACCGCTGGCAAGAAAGATAGCACGGGCATTTGCTTTATCGGCGAGCGTAATTTTAGAAAGTTTTTAATGGAATATATTCCCGCAAAGGAAGGGGACATTAAAACGTACGACGGTAGAACGCTCGGCAAGCATTGCGGTCTTATGTATTACACTATCGGTCAACGCCGTGGATTAGACATTGGCGGTCAAAAGGGTGACGACGGGCGTTGGTTCGTTATTGAAAAAGATTTAAAGAACAATATTTTATACGTTGCGCACGGCGCGGAAGACAAACTTTATAGCAAAGGTCTTATAATGGGCGGAATAAACTTTATTCCAAGCATGCCTGAAACTAAGGAGTTTGAGTGCACGGCAAAGTTTAGATATCGTCAAGACGAGCAGGGCGTAAAAGTAACCTTGCTTGAAGACGGCAAGGCGCAAGTTGATTTTAACGAGCGTCAACGCGCCATAACCGAAGGTCAATACTGCGTCTTATATAGTGGCGAGTATTGTATTGGTGGGGGAGTAATAGAACGCGCCCTTTTTTAAGCCGTTATAAACGGCGCTATGCTTTGTTTCTGCCGTCAAGTTACGATTACAATGACCAAAAGGTCTATTGTACCCGATAACTTGCCGTCGAGCCTCGCCTAGCTTGTTTCTAACGTCTTAAAATATCTCCCAACTTAACTTTAAGATTTATATCTTAAAATATCTTCCAACTTAACTTTAAGATTTTTATCTTAAAATATCTTTCAACTTAACTTTGAGTTATGAAAATCCTTAATAAAGCGGAGGTTGTTCTCCGCTTTTTTGTTTCTCGTGTATACGCGTACATACGCGCGTTTCAGTAATATGTGCGCTTTTTTTAAATATGGTTGTGTAAAATCTTCACTTTTTGCTTTTTAAAACACAATATCTAGTGCTCAAAAAAAATTTTTAAAAAAGTGCGAAAAAATAATTGACATTTTTCTTAAAATATAGTTTAATATTGGAGCATCGACTGATTCAACGCGTACCGTTGTCAAGCAAAACTTAATAAAAAAGTAGCGAATATATCGGCAAAAAACTGATTTTTCAAAATAAAAAAGTTTTTTAAAAAAATTTAAAAATATTGCGAAAAATTAGTTGACAAACAAAATGCTATATGATATTATGAATAGGCTGTCGATTGCAAACAGCACTCGAAGAACTGTCGTTCTTCATTAGGTAGATTAAAAATTGAATAGAAGGAAATGAATTGAGTTACAAGATATTTTTGTAATGAAAAGTTTCTGTCAATTATTTATTGAGTACATTAATGTACCCAAAACAGTCAGCAAAACGAACAATTAAAATCGTTAGAGCAGTTGAGCTTCGGCTCAGCTTTAAGAAATTAAACTTTAGGGTTTGATTCTGGCTCAGGACGAACGCTGGCGGCGTGCTTAACACATGCAAGTCGAACGAAGTTAAGGGGCTTGCTCCTTAACTTAGTGGCGGACGGGTGAGTAACGCGTGAGCAACCTGCCCATATCTGGGGAATAAC
>JAZSBA010000150.1:0-7174 GCA_045602125.1 Christensenellaceae bacterium
TCTGCGCTTTCTTCGTGAATAACGTATAAACTGTCTTCACTATCGGTAACTTGAAAACAAACGCGTCTTTGCAAATTTGCTTTCAGTTCAGGAAACACCATATTTGCCCTTTGCGATGAAATTATTAAATGAACACCTAAACTACTACTATTACATACTAACCATTTTAATAGTTGTCCGCTTTCGGTGTTTGGTCTTAAAAGAGTTACCGCTTCATCAATAATTATAATGATACATGGTAGTTTTTCTTCGTTAGATGTAAGTTCGTTATATTTGTCAAGGTTTTTTACTTTTGCATTAATAAATTTTTCTTTTCTATCCTCAGTTTCGTCTAAAATATCGTACAGCCCAAATATTGCCGAGCCCCAATCAGTTGCTACTTTTTTATATAAGTTTTTGGCGTTTTTATATATAGAAAACTCCGTTTGTTTTAAGTCTATAAAAATAGCCTTACGTCTTTATTAGAATAATTTTCAATTAAATATTTTATTGCCTTATGTAAAAAAGCACTTTTACCACTACCGGTTTTACCCGCAACTAACACGTTGCGTGCTTTATTTAAATCTAAAAACTCTTTCTCGCCTTGTTCATTTATCCCCAATGGAACAATTAAATTTTTCATATATTTCTCCTTAATAAAAAAATGACACCATAGATTCACTCTATAATGTCATTATATTATATCTATCGTACTATTTTTGGGATGTAAGTTGTTTATTAAAAATATCTTTTATTCTCAATAACGACATCTCCTCAAATTCATTATCTATACTTTTAGAATGCTTTTCTATCGCCTTAACAAAATCTTCAAAATAAACACTTTCTCTACTTAAAGGTTTATCTTTATATTTTTGCTCAAAATATTTTTTAGTAATTTTAGCTATTTCTTCATAATATTTTACATTATTAAAAAATTCCTTTTGCGCTTCGCTTGGGTTTGGAGGGCAAGATGTCTTATTATAATTGGGGACAAACAAAGAATAGTGTTTATTATAGCCTTCCCTAAAAACACTTTCTATATAGCTGTGATATTTATCTAATTGAGTTTTTACAATATCACCTTGTATATCATGCTCTACTCCATTAATAGCGGATTTTATTTTATTTTCTACAACAAAAATATTTTTCCCATACTTTATTAATAAATCAATATTCTTATGTTCTCTTGCAATTTTTGTTTCTGCGCTCTCTTGTTTATTACTCCCTACAGTATTAACGGATAAAGTATACTCTTGGCTATCATCTAAAGATATATTAAATAATTCCTGTAAAAAATATTTTAAAAACCCTTGTTCTTTCTCAAAAAAATACGCAAATGCATTAGAATAGGCTAATTCATCATACTCCTTCCCTAAAATAGTTAAGAATGTACTTTTTTCAGAAAGATTTCTAATCTTATCCTTTTCTATATTCCCAAATGGTTCTCCCCAATTACGAGCATTTAATACTTTTTCTAATTCTATGCTATTATAATAAGTTGCAGAACTACTTCCTGACAGTCTTTCTCTTCCTTCTACCTTAAAAATGCCTTGCTCTGGATTATCTTCTTTAGTTGAGAGCAGAATTTTAGAGTTTGGTTTCAATAATTTTTCTGCAGTGTATGTAACAAATATACTAGTTCCATCTTTAGATTCAGAATTATACTTATAAAACTCATCCATACGAGTACCAGCATACGTAATATTATTTTCAATTATATGGCATAATTGTTCGATATGTACCGCTCTAAATTTTATAGCTTTTGATAATTTTAATTTATATTCCTTATCTGTTTTCTTTGTCTTTTTATTAAAAACAAGTATATTTTCCGTGACTTCGTTATTTGCGATTACATTGGCTAATTCAAACAACTTTCCTGAAATTATTTTCCAATCTGAAGTGCATACCCCTTTTTCTTTTTTATCTTGAAAACTTTGGGTATCTACATATTCAAATAATCCCAATATATCACTTTCACTTCCAAAAATCTTACAAGCATGTTTTTTCTTTCTCTCATTAAGACCATCCCACCACTTTTTGCATTTTTCCATTTTAAGCATTTTTTTGCCCAAGAACTTCGCTTCCTCTGCATTATAATATCCAATCCAGCCTTTTTTAGGAACAAAAACAGGGTTAATTCCTATAGCTTTTGCTGTAACCTCTAAAGTATTTGAGTCAATTCCCCTAACAAGCAATATAGAATCTATTTCCCTATCTTTTTCCGAATGAGGATAATCACCATTAGACATGAGATATATTTGATAAGGTTGTTCTTTTTTATTATTCATGTCTGGTCTAAAAAGCATAAACGTTTCATGCCCTATATTCTTTCCTTCACTTAAATAACTTCCAGTAAACATTCTATTTACAATTACTTTTCCCATCTTTTGTAGACTCCTTTTTAAAAACTAAAATTAAACCCTTTGGGAACGTGAATAAATATAGGTCTTTTCGTATTAGACATATATTCATAGAGTTCGCTAACGTTTTTGCCTTCGTCAAAAAGGAAAAACGCGTCGTAAATAACGATTGGTTTTTCACTTTTCGTTTCATCTTTTAAAAGGTTTTTTAAAAAACCTTTCAATGCTTCAAAAATATATTCGTGCTCACTTAGTCCGTGTGGGTTTTCAATCGCTTTATAATACGTATTATCAAAAATATCGGCATCGTTTTTAAAATTTGGACAGATAGTTTCAATAAACGAATTAAAATCTTCCACCTTAGAAAAATCTTCTTCAAATAAGGTTACGTTATCTATTTTCATTTTTCTTTAGCTCCTAAATTTGCAAATCAATTATATTTTTTCCACGTAGTAAGGCTTGCACGTTTCCACGCAAAAGCAACCCAACACGCCGTGAAGCCATACCCCTAAATCTAAATGAATTTTATAATAATCTTTTATCGATCTTGGGTTATTATTCTTTGGGTAAGTTATAATTTCCGGCTTATTAATCAAATAACTAGTTGGCGTATGCCCGTAAAAAATACATTTTTCAGTATTAGGTATTACTCTTGGTTCTTTAAAACGCCTATCGTAAACTAAATCTTCACACCTTGCTTTATTAATTAAAATTTTATTGTTAACTTTATCTATCGGCACGCCGGCATGAACACATATAAAATCTTTATCTTCAATATAATACGGTAAAGACTCTAAAGCGTCTATCGTATCCCAATCTAAAAGATATCCATCGTCCACGAAATGCAATTTTAATTCTTCTAAAACTTTATCATACTCATAAGGTAAAGCCTTTTGCATCAACGCCCAATACTTTTTTAAAAAATCATACTCGTGATTGCCAATAATCATTTTGATATTTGGCTTTGACAAAACGTATTTTAAAAGTTTAATAGAGTCTTGTCCTTTATAAACAACATCGCCACAAATAATCATCGTGTCACTATCTGAAAATTTAATTTTTTCTAATAGCTTTATAAATAAATCGTATTCGCCGTGCACGTCAGAAACAATATAAGTCATTATTTAACCTTTTTTCCTTGCTATTATATCTCCACCACACTCTTTGCATTCAAACTCTCGTTCGTTACCATAAGACTTTGGCTTTGAAATATAGCCCCATTTTGCACCACACTTTTTGCAAGTTACTATGTATTTAAAACTTTTAACGTCTTCCACATCTCCGCCCCAATCAGCTAACGGCTTCTTCCAAGTTACGCATATATAGTTGTTTGTATATTCTCTGATCATCTTTGCACAATGCTTAAATTTTTCACCATGATTAAAACAACCGTCTACAGTATGAATTAGTTCATGGCAGAGGGTCGTCAACAAACACTTTTTTTGATTTTCTTCTGGTACTGCTTCTAATAGCTGATAGTTAACTTTAATGTCGTAGTCGTTACGTTTCCTTCCTACACCCTTGTATATCTGTGCCCACCAACTAACACCACCAATTAGCTTGATGTTGTCAATATTATGAACGCAGTTTTTATACATATCTGCAGGTAGCGCATTGTCAAGTATATTAGATGCTTCCTTTAAAACTTCTCTTACGTAATCTTCCGTTAACGTCATATTATTAAAGCTTTATGCAATCCATTATTGGTCTTTTCCATTTAGGATGTTTTAATTTTCTTAAAACTTCTAAAGAAAGGGAATTAACCCACTCTGCACTAATTGATAAATACCCCGCCGTCTCGTATAACCCCCTATTTTCTACGAAAAGGCATTGATAAACGGCACCTTGAATATTTCCTAAAAACTCTTCTTCAATTTCTCTTATCAATTCGTTTAGCTTTTCCGAATCGATTATTTCAATCTTTTTGTTTTCCATAAGAATACCATTAATTAAATTCAAAGGATAATCGGGTGCATTTTTATACCTCTCGTCAATTTCATCCAATCTTGCTCTTTGGTCTTCATCCATCATATACATAATTTTTTTCTCCTTATTATATCTTTTTTATTTCATCTATTATATTATAAACGTCGTTAATTTTAATATAGTCAAAAGGATCGACGTTGCTAACCGTTTTTAAATATTTAGTAAATAGACCAATATATAGTTTGTAAACGCCTGCTAAATCTTCTTTTCTAACCAATTCTTTTACGTCCGCTCTACTTAAAAATTCTTCTATAAACTTTCTATCTTGCTCTTTCATTTTATCCTATTTAGAATTCGTTTTTTAAAAGTTCTTCTATTAATAAGTTTGGTCTATAATTGTATTTGCAACACGCTTCGTTTAGCGCCCACCAATTTTTATCAATATGCTCTTTTGTAATAACAAAAGTGCTATCAATACAAGAAAAATCTCTATAAGCTAACACTGCCTTTTTTGTTCTTTCTTCTAGCATTTTTTTTGTTTCTAAATCCATAATCTAATTTCTCCTTTTAAAATTATTCTTATTATACTACTTTTCTTTTGTTGTTTCAATAGTTTCGCTATTTTATCACCAGCGGTGTTTTAGGCTACCATATTGCAGGTAGCCTTTATTGCTTGGATTTCAACGCTAGTTAAAACGTCTTTATTCATAAGCGCTTGCGCTAACTTATCTAAAAATTCACGGTTTAAAATGAGAATTTTTTTGGCCTTCTTGTAGAAATTTTCCATTTCGATTGCCATTTGCATATCTCTTCTTTCGCTAACACTTTGAGCAGTATTACCATCTTGAATCCACCTATCAAAACCATTGCTACAGTAGTCGTCAACGAAGCGGAGGCAAATATCAAACGCTCTATGTAAATCGCTGTTTGCGCCAACGTCAGTTTCGCCAAAACATATTTCAGTTGAAGCCTTGCCACCGAGAAGACAAGTAACTCTATTTTCCATATGTTCTTTTCTGATCCAATATTCTTCGGGTTGATAGTAGTTAGTAAAACCACCCGCATCGCCACCGTGAGAACGAACTGAAACAAAGTTAACAGAGCCCGGCTCTAAAACTTCGGCAACAACGGCGTGCCCCGCTTCGTGATAAGCAACTGCCTTTAAAATTTCAGGCGAGTGCGATTGTTCTTTTTCGGGCGCTTTATGAATAATTCTTAAGCACGCTTTAACGATATCGTCCATTTCAATTTTATCTTTTCTTAAAAAGCCTGCGTAAACACCCGCTTGATTTATAACCGTTTCAAGTTCGGCGCAAGATGCGCCGTTTAAAAGTTTCGTTATCGTTTTAACGTCAACGCCCGCAACGAATTTCTTACTTTTGATATAATGGTCAACGATTTTTTCAGCGTCTTCGCCCCTTGGCGCTTCAACTTCAATTCTATTATCAAATCTTCCTGCGCGGAGAAGTGATCCTGGGATTGAATCTTCATCGTTTATCGTTGCTAAAACGAAAACGTTTTTCCCCTTAACGTCGTCAATGCAAGATTGAACGGTTACGAATTCTTCGCTATTTCTATGGTACTTATCGCCGTTAGCAAATTTGTCGAGATCGTCGAGAAAAACTATTGACGGGGCTTCTTTTACGGCCTTGTCAAAAATAGACTTAATATGATTTACAAAGTCGCCGTCAGGCTTATCTTTACGGCAAGTAAAAGCCTTCCTTCCACTTGCTTTTATAAAGCAGGTTGCCATAAGCGTTTTGCCAATACCTGGCTCGCCCGAAAGTAAAAGCCCGTTGGGAACGGAAACGCCAAGTTTTGAATATAATTCGATATTTCTCATAATGTCTGCAATCTTTATCATTTCATTTTTTATCGACTTATAGCCAATAACAGATTCAAATTCTTTTTCAATTAATTCTAAGTTTACTTGTTCATTTTTAATCATATATTTATACCTCTTTCGTTTTTTTATGGCCCTATTATATATTCTTGCTTATACCTAAATTGGTGCTTTAATTATCTTTTTCAAAAATTTTAACGGTATATAACCGAACTTCTACCGCCAAAATAAGTTTTTACCTGCTCTTTAAACTTTTTCAAATTAAAATCCCTTTTATTTCCTTTTTATCATTAAACCTAAACTATAACGGATAACTATAATGAAAATAACAACGAACTTTTACTTTAAACACTAACTCATTTTAATCCTATAAAACGTAGCGCATAAAGAACAAGACGGAAAAAAATTAAATTTCTATTTCAAATTCAATACTTGAGTTTATCTTATCAAGAGCAAGTTGGGCGCTAGATAACTTTTCACATACTTTTTCGTATTCTTTTTCTACTTCGTCAATATCGTAATTTATATAACGATAATCAATAACGCCGCTGTTTCCGTAACCAACTTGTTTTTCACGCATTTTAGGAAGCCTTGATTTCATTGCGCTAAGTTTTGCCTTTTGCTTGGTCAGTTGCGGAATTAAAACTAACATTTCATCAATAGTAATATTGAATTCGGGAATAACCGTTGAAACATTAAACTTATTTAACGCGTGTTTTATTTTGCGAATTTTTTCTTCATAAGAATAAAGGTTGGTTTGAACGCTTTTAAAATTATATTTTGGACGGATAGAATCGGGATTTTCGTTCATCGTTGCCAAAAAGTCTTTAGTTTGCGATTCTTTGAGTTTTAACGCTTCGTATTCTTCTACCAATTTTTTAAGTAATTTGTTTGCCTCTGCTGATGTGTACTTCATAATCATTTTTACCTCATATTGTTTTTACTCGTTCATTATACCAATTATAATATCCCTAATTTGGTACATTATAAACTTTTTTAAATTTTGTTAAGATTTTATTTTTTCACTTTTATATAAACATTATACAAACCCAAATATCCCTAAATC
>JAZSBA010000151.1:0-3471 GCA_045602125.1 Christensenellaceae bacterium
GAAGAATAGAAGTAAGGAATATAGGCGTTTGTGTGGCAAGTGTCAACCATCTTAAACGCTGGGAAAAGATTGTTTTCTTTTCTCATATTGTAAACGTCGAGTTCCTTGCACTTCCAAAGGCGAGCGATGTATTTATCGCTAAAACCCATCTTTTTAGCGGAAGTTAAAGCCTTGATATCCTTGTTAACGCGGAGCGTTTCTTCCATATCGATAATGTTTTTAAACGCTTGAAGGAAGAAAGGAGTAATCATAGTGATTTCGTGAATTTTTTCAATCGAAACACCGTGATAGATAAGTTCGGCAATAGCAAAAATATTGTCTGAACGGAATTCTTTTATGTAGTCGAGAAGTTCTTCAACGCTCATATTATCAAACTTAGAGTGATAGATATGGTTAGCGCCGATTTCAAGCGAGCGAACGCCTTTTAAAAGGGCTTCTTCTAAGTTAGAGCCGATGCCCATAATTTCGCCCGTTGCTTTCATTTGAGTTCCGAGTTTGTTGCTTGCGGAAGCGAATTTATCAAACGGGAAACGAGGTAATTTTGCTATAACGTAATCAAGCCTTGGCTCGAACGCAGCGTTTGTGTTTGCAATTTTAATTTCTTCAAGCGTCATACCAACTGCAATTTTAGCAGTTACCCTTGCAATAGGATAGCCGGACGCCTTAGATGCAAGAGCCGATGAACGTGAAACTCTTGGGTTAACTTCGATAAGATAATATTCAGAAGTTTTAGGGTTAAGAGCAAATTGAACGTTACAACCGCCTTCGATTTTAAGCGCTTTGATAAGCTTGATTGCGGAGTCGTTAAGCATCTTTTCGTCTTCTTTAGAAAGAGTCATAATAGGCGCAACTACGCAAGAATCACCCGTGTGAACGCCAACCGGGTCGATATTTTCCATACCGCAAATGGTGATGGCGTGATCGGTTGCGTCACGCATAACTTCAAATTCAATTTCTTTATAACCTTTAACGCTCTTTTCAATTAATACTTGATGAACAGGAGAAAGTTTGAAAGCGTTAAGACCGATTTCAATAAGTTCTTCTTCATTGTTTGCAAAACCACCGCCGGTACCACCGAGAGTGAACGCAGGTCTTAATACTACGGGATAGCCAATTTTATTAGCCGCTTTCTTTGCCTCTTCGATTGAATAAGTAATTTCAGAAGGAATAGTAGGCTCGCCGATAGACGTGCAAAGTTCTTTGAACATTTCTCTATCTTCCGCTCTTTCAATACTTTCAGAAGACGTTCCTAAAAGTTCAACGCCACACTCTTTAAGTATTCCTTTCTTTTCAAGTTGCATAGCAAGGTTAAGCCCCGTTTGACCGCCGATACCGGGAACGATAGCGTCGGGTCTTTCATAGCGGAGTATTCTCGCAACGTATTCCAAAGTTAATGGCTCCATATAAACTTTATCTGCAATAGTAGTGTCAGTCATAATAGTTGCGGGGTTAGAGTTAACGAGCACTACCTCGTAACCTTCTTCACGGAGCGCAAGGCAGGCTTGCGTGCCAGCATAGTCAAATTCCGCAGCTTGTCCGATAATAATCGGGCCTGAGCCAATAATAAGTATTTTCTTTAAGTCCTTTCTCTTTGCCATAACTTTTCTCCTTAATATTTATAAACTACCTTGCCGTTACAAGCGGTAAGTAAACATTTTCCATAAAATTTCATGCCGTCAAACGGCGTTGCTCTTCCCATTGATAAAAACTCTTCGGGGTTTACCGTAAACTCTTTTTCTAAATCAAAAATCGTAAAGCCGTTTTGCGGAATTTTAAAGCGATTTCTCGGATTGATTGATAATAATTCAACGAGTTTTTCTAAATCTATAATTCCCGTTTTAACAAGGTGAGTGTAACACGCTGAAAAAGAAGTTTCTATTCCAACTACTCCAAACGCGCTACCCTTTAACCCTTTGGATTTTTCTTCTTGGCTATGCGGTGCGTGGTCGGTTGCTATCATATCGATAGTTCCGTCTACTATACCTTCGATTAACGCCTCTTTATCTTCTTTAGAACGAAGGGGCGGGTTCATTTTGAACTTGCCGTCTTCTTTTAAGTTACTATCGTCGAGTATTAAGTAATGAGGACCAGTTTCACAAGTAACGTCAACGCCTTCTTTCTTTGCTTTCCTAATAACTTCAACGCTCTCTTTCGTTGAAATATGGCAAACGTGATACTTAACGCCGATTTTTTTTGCTAAGGCTAAATCTCTTTCAATTTGCAAATATTCACTTTCAGAGCAAATTCCTTGATGACCGTGATTTTTAGCGTATTCCCCTTTGTGAATATACCCGCCGTTTAAAAGTGAATTGACTTCACAATGCGCTGCGATAATCTTGCCGTTTTCTTTAGCAAGGAGCATAGCGCGTTCCATCATCTCGTCTGACTGAACGCCACGCCCGTCGTCTGAAAAAGCAAGTACTTTTTTAGAAAGAGCGGGAATATCAACTAGTTCTTCACCCTTTTCACCTATCGTTATTGACGCATAGGGATAAACGTCGATAACCGCGTCGCTATCAATGATATCTTGTTGAACTTTTAAGTTTTCAAGGCTATCGGGAACGGGTTTTAAGTTGGGCATTGAACAAACTGCCGTAAACCCACCGCGAGCAGATGCTAAAGTTCCTGACTTTATCGTTTCTTTGTAAGAAAACCCCGGCTCTCTCAAATGGACGTGCACGTCGCAAAAAGAAGGAAGAAGGGCGTATTTATCGTTTAAATATTCGCCGTTTCCACTTTCTTTTAAGAAAGTTTCAATAACGTTTAATTGTTCTTTATAAAAATAACTGCTTTTCATAATCACTCTTTAATATAAACTGCGGACTCTCCGTCAATTTCGCTTAAACAAACTTTAACGCTCTCGTTTTTTGACGTGGGAACGTTTTTGCCAACGTAATCGGGGCGAATAGGAAGTTCTCTATGCCCCCTATCTATAAGGACCGCAAGTTGAAGTTCTTTGGGGCGCGCGTAAGCAAAAGTTGCCTCAATCGCCGCGCGAGCGGTTCTACCTGTGAACATAACGTCGTCAACGATGATTACCGTTTTATCGCGAATATCACAAGGGAATTTGCAATCGCCAGCGGATACCGTTTTTTCTTTTTCAGAAAGATCGTCTCGATGAAGAGTTATGTCTAAATATCCAAGCGGAACGTCAACCCCTTCGAATTTAAGTATGTTTTTATGGAGAATTTGGGCAAGCGGAACGCCTCGCGTCTTAACGCCGAGCAAGCACACGTTTGAAACGCCCTTATTCCTTTCAATAAGTTCGTGGGTTATGCGGGCAAGCGCTCTATTGATTGCCGTTTCATCCATAATCAAAGTACTTTTTACCATAAAAAAACCTTGCCTAGTTCGGCAAGGTTACAGTTTCACTAAAATACACCCTTCTATATATAATAAGGGCTTATCTATTAAACGCAATCTTGCCGATATCTCTGTATCGATTTAAAGATTATATTAATTATATATAAT
>JAZSBA010000152.1:0-3345 GCA_045602125.1 Christensenellaceae bacterium
AGCAAACTTCCAACTTCTTATATTATAATGTGTATTGCACATAATGTCAATGTGTTTTGCACATTTTTGCTAAAATAAATTTATGGAGTATGGAAAATTTTTTAAAAAATGTAGAGAAGAGATAGGGTTAACTCAAAAGCAAGTTGCGGATAGGCTTAATATTCATCAATCAAATATAAGTGATTGGGAAAATAACGTTTCACGCCCCGAGTATGAAAAACTTATTCAACTCGCTGAAATTTACGACGTTACCTTATATGAATTATTAGGCTTAAAAGACCCTTATTAATAATAAATTTCATCCACAACTTTTTGGCAAAGTCAAAAAATATATCTGCGAAGCACTATATCTTGCCGATAGGCAAATATATCTTTTTACAAAGTAAAAAATATCACTCATAAAACAAAAATTCCCGAGCATACTAAATCGTATGCTTGGGTTTTTTAATAAAATTAAAAAATTTAATGAATTTAAGGCTAAAAATCACGCGGTTATATTTTCGGGTGCGCTAGTGTTTTTCGCCGTTTTAGGGCTTGTTCCAACGGCGTATTTGGTAAGTTTGTGCTTTGCCCTTTTTAATAGCCATTTTTCTAAAACTTTTGAAGTGTTTAACTTTTTAGAGTTTCTAAAAATTAAAGACTTTTTGCTTGAAACTACCAATAAATTATCAACTGGCGGTAATTTAATAGCGGGATTTATTTCAATTTACTCTTCCGCCAATTTATTTTTCCACTTAAAACTAACTGGCGAAACTATCTACAACGCTAAAAAAACAAGCAAAATCTTTGTGAGAATTTTCTCTATTATGGGTGTTATTTTTTTAAGTTTAGTTGTCACTTTCGGCGTTGTAACTTACGCGTTTTTCTCCGTTTATATTAAAAAATATTTAGGTGAAGTTTTAGGAACTATTATAAATTACTCAGCCCTTTTTCTTTTAATTTTTCTAGCCGTGCTTTTAATAAACCGCTTTGTTTGCCCTTATAAAATCAAACTAAAAAACCTATTAAAGGGGAGCGTTTACACTTGCGTTTTTTCCTTTTTATTTACGATAGTTTTTATTGTTTATCTTAAATATTTTAGCAGTTACGATGAAATTTACGGTAAAATTGCTAGTATTCCTGCGTTTTTAGGTTGGCTTTTTATAGTTATTAGATGCTTAGTTACTGGTATTATCATTAATGCTTATTTAAAAGATTGACTTAAATCAAAGTTTATAGTAAAATTATTCTAATAATTTTTTTGGAGTTTATTATGAAGTGTGTTTTAACAGTAATTGGCAAAGATAAACCGGGTATTATCGCAAAAGTTTCAACTTTACTCGCTAGCAAAAACGTAAATATTGAAGATATTTCTCAAACGATTATGCAATCAACTTTCACTATGATTATGCTCGTTGATATTTCAAAATCAGGCGTTTCTATGCAAGAATTAAAAGAAAATTTAAAAGTTTTAGGCGAAGAAATAGGCGTTTCTATCCACCTTCAACATGAAGACGTGTTTAACGCTATGCATAGGGTGTAAAAAAATGATTAAGACTAATGAAATTATCGAAACCATAAACATGGTTGAAAAAGAGCATTTTGATATCCGAACGATTACTATGGGTATCTCGCTCTTTGGTTGCATTAAAGATACGGTAAAAGATACCGCAAACGCAGTTTACGATCTTATTTGCCGTCGCGGTCAAAATATAGTTAAAGTTGCAAGCGATTTATCTCTTGAATACGGCGTTCCCGTAGTTAACAAAAGAGTTTCCGTTACGCCCGCAAGTTTTTTAACTGCAAAATTTATCGGTGACGAACTTGAAATTGCCCTTGCTCTCGATAGAGCGGGAAGGGAAATCGGCGTTGACTTTATAGGCGGTTATTCCGCTCTCGTTCATAAATCAATGACTAAAGCCGAAGAGAGTTTCATTAACTCTATCCCCGAAGTTTTATCAAAGACTGAAAGGCTTTGTTCTTCCGTTAACGTAGGCTCAACTAGAGCAGGTATTAATATGGACGCCGTTAAACTCGTTGGCGAAATCATTAAGAAAGCGGCGGATATTACTAAAGACGGGCTTGGCGCGGCTAAATTCGTAGCATTTTGTAACGCAGTTGAAGATAATCCGTTTATGGCAGGGGCTTTCCACGGTGTTGGCGAAGGCGATTGCACTATAAACGTAGGCGTATCAGGTCCGGGCGTTGTTCAACACGCTTTAAAATCAATTCCTAACGCATCGATTACGGAGCTAGCGGAAGTCGTTAAAAAGACGGCGTTCAAAATAACGAGAGTAGGTAATTTAGTTCTTGACGAAGCAAGTAAGCGCTTAAACGCCGAAAGGGGTATAGTTGACTTATCTCTTGCTCCAACTCCCGTTATAGGCGATAGCGTAGGTCATATTTTAGAAGAAATGGGCTTAGAAGAAGTTGGTTGCCACGGAACAACCGCTTGCTTAGCCCTTCTTAACGACGCCGTTAAAAAAGGTGGCGTTATGGCTTGCTCTAACGTTGGCGGTCTTTCCGGCGCGTTTATTCCAGTAAGCGAAGATATCGGTATGATAAACGCTGCAGATAGTGGCTCTCTTACGTTATCTAAACTCGAAGCGATGACCGCAGTTTGCTCCGTTGGTATTGATATGGTTGCAATTCCTGGCGATACTCCCACATCAACCATTTCAGCGCTTATAGCGGACGAAATGGCTATCGGTATGGTAAACAATAAAACAACCGCCGTTAGAATTATTCCGGTTCCCGGTAAATCCGTTGGCGAATACGTTGAATTTGGCGGTCTTCTTGGTCGCGCTCCAATTATGCCCGTTCATAATAAGTCGGCAGAAAAGTTTATTAGTAGGGGTGGTAGAATACCAGCCCCAATTCACGGCAACAAAAACTAATTTTAAGCCGTTATAAACTACGTATTTCTGCGTTAACTGCCAAGCGTGTACGACTACAATGACCGAAAAGGTCTATTGTACCCGATAACTTGCCGTCGAGCCTCGCCTAGCTTGTTTCTAACGTCTTAAAATATCGTTTTCAACTAAACTTCATTTTAATCCGTTATGCTTTGTTACTGCCGTCAAGTTACGATTACAATGACCGAAAAAGGTCTATTGTACCCGATAACTTGCCGTCGAGCCTCGCCTAGCTTGTTTCTAACGTCTTAAAATATCGTTTTCAACTAAACTTTGAGTTTACCTAACTCGCAACTATCGGCTTAATAAATATTTAGCGAGCCTCGCCTAGCATGTTTCTAACGTCTTAAAAGAGAGCAATGAATAGGCTTATTTTAACGGCTTAATAGAACGTTTAACTAATTTTATACAATAAAAAAAGTAGGCTTAGCCTACTTTTTTGTTTTCTTTT
>JAZSBA010000153.1:0-12063 GCA_045602125.1 Christensenellaceae bacterium
CACCACTTTTTTTAATTAGGCAATCGTTTTTAGTATAAAACGCATTAAATTTGGCAATAATTCACTTAACGAAAATTTAAGAGTTAGCGTATACTAAAAGTAGGGAACTGTTATGATTAAACGCGGTGAATTATATTATGCAGATTTAAGCCCAGTCGTTGGGAGTGAACAGGGGGGAGTGCGCCCCGTTTTAGTCGTTCAAAACGATATAGGCAACCGCTATAGTCCAACGGTTATCGCCGCGTGTTTAACGAGTAAAATAAACAAGGCGAAACTTCCAACGCACATAGAACTTAGCGCAGTTGAATACGGGCTTTCAAAAGATTCGGTTGTATTACTAGAACAAATAAGAACGCTTGATAAAAAGCGTTTAAAGGAAAAAATAGGCGAACTTTCGCCAAATATGATGGTTCGCGTAGACGACGCGCTACTTATAAGTTTAGGCTTTATAAAAAACGGCAGAGAGTAAAATCTCTGCTATTTTTTATATAAAAAATACTTTTTATTTTTAAGTTAGTGTGATATAATGTATTTGTATACCTATTTTAAAATGGAGGTTTATATGAAAAAATTAAGTAAACTTGAAATTATCGTTTCATCAATCGTATTGATAATCGTTGTTGCGCTCGCTGCTACGATTGGCATTTTGAAAATTGAAAACGTGATAAAAGCAGATATTAACGCGTTTTTACTTATGCTCACGATCTTAACGGGCGGAGCGGGTTTATATATAACCTTGTTCGGCGCGCTTAGAAAGGGCGGTTACGAACTTGCAGTAGGTTTACTCCTTCTTGCAATCGGCATAACTTTATTATTAGTTACTTTGAAAGTAAAAGCGGTTATCGTTATTATCGTTGCGGTGGCGCTTATACTCATCGTTGCGTTTATCATGATTATTTCAAAGGCGGGAACTTTGCGCGTTGAAAGAACGGATGAAGACCCCAACTTCAAGTCGTTTAATGAAAAACTTGAAGAGCAAAAAAAGCAAGAAAAGGAACAGGAAGAAGAACTTCCCAAAATTAAATCATTTAAGGACTAATTTACTATGGACGTTAAGCGTAATTTAACTTTACTTACAGATTTATACGAACTTACTATGATGAACGGCTACCTTAAAGAAGGCAAGCAAGACGAAGTTGTTATTTTCGACGTGTTTTTCCGTCAAAACGAACTTATAACTTACTCACTCGCCGCAGGTTTAGAACAAGCCGTTGATTACATTTTAAATATTCACTTTACCGATAGCGATATCGAGTATTTAGATAGTCTTAAAATTTTTGATAAAAACTTTCTTGATTATCTTAAAAACCTTAGGTTTAGGGGAGACGTTTATTCAGTTCCCGAAGGGACTATGGTTTTCCCCGGCGAGCCTATTCTAACTGTAAAAGCGCCCGTTATGGAAGCGCAACTTATAGAAACGGCTATTTTAAATATAATTAACCACCAAACGCTTATTGCGTCGAAAGCGGCGAAAATTCGCTACTCTGCGGGGAACGACAACGTTATGGAGTTCGGGCTTCGTAGAGCGCAAGGTCCTGACGCGGGTATTTACGGTTCAAGAGCGTCGGTTATCGGCGGTTGTAACTCAACGAGTAACGTTCTTGCCGGCAAACTCTTTGATATTCCGGTATCCGGTACGCACGCTCACAGTTGGGTTATGAGTTTCCCTTCTGAATATCAAGCGTTTAAAGCGTATGCCGATACTTATCCCGACGCAACTCTTTTATTAGTTGACACTTACGATACTTTAAAGAGCGGTATTCCAAACGCAATAAAGGTGTTTGACGAACTTAGAGCAAAGGGTAAAAAACCACTCGGTATTAGAATTGATAGCGGAGACTTGGCGTACTTAACTAAAAAAGCAAGAAAGATGCTTGACGATGCGGGATATCCCGACGCTATTATCTGCGCAAGCGGAGATTTAGATGAAAAACTTGTTCAATCACTTAAACTTCAAGGCGCTAAAATTAATTCTTGGGGAATAGGCACTAAACTCATAACGAGCGCGGACATGCCTGCTCTCGGCGGAGTTTACAAGCTTGCGGGCGTCGTTGAAAAAGACGGTAGCATAACGCCGAGAATTAAAGTTTCTGAAACTACTGCGAAAATTACTAACCCCGGCTTTAAAAAGATCGTTAGAATTTACGATAAGGAAAGTGGTAAGGCAGAAGCCGACCTTATTTGCTTATACGACGACGTTATTGACGAAAGCAAGCCTTTAACCATAACCCACCCGATAGAAACTTGGAAGAAGATTACTTTTGAAAACTACTTTATAAAAGAATTATCGATAGAAGTTATAAAAGACGGCAAGCTCGTTTACAACTTCCCAAAAGTTAAAGAGATAGCAAGTTACGCAAAATCTGAACTTGAAACTTTCTGGGACGAGTATTTAAGACTTGATAAACCGCATATTTATAAGGTAGACTTGTCCGACAGGTTGTTAAAATTAAAAACGGAGATGCTTTCTGAAATTAGAAAGTAATATTTTATGGAAGAACAAATTCTTAAACAAAACGATATAGAAAACGTTAAAAATAGAGCGCAAGAGATAACCGATAACGCTAAAAATCAATGCAAGGCGGAGATTGAAAGGTTAAAACTCTTTAACGCGCGCTTTAACGCTTACGTTAATAAAATCATAAAAGAATATCCGTCCGATAAAACGAGAAAACTCGTTGCCGTATCTGAAATGATAACTGAAATTTTAATGAAAGAGGAGACTTTTGAATATACTCCGCTTAACAAGATTGAAGATATTTATAAAATTATTGACGACGGCAAGGAAGATAAATTCGATAGGACTAAAACTTTATTTGGCGAATCTGAAAACGGCTTTAATATGGAAGACGTTTTAAACCCAAAAGAAGAACTTGACCTTTTGAGCTTATGCAGAGAATTGGGGGCGACGGATTGATGATTTATATCGTTTGTTTATTAGTTTTAGGCGGAGTTTTAGCGCTTGACCTTATAACAAAGAGTTTGGCTGTAACTTATTCGTTTGACTTTATAGTGATTCCAAAACTTGTAAAGTTTAAACTCGCCTATAATACGGGCGCTGCTTTTAGTTTTTTAAGCGATAAAGATTGGGCTCAAACTTTCTTTATAATTTTAACGTTTATAGTGCTTACCGCAATAATTGCATTTTTCGTTTTCAAAATTATAAAAAAGCAAAAGATATCAAAGTGGCTTGCAATATCTTTATCCCTTGCTTTTTCCGGTGCGTTAGGTAATTTAATCGATAGGATTGCCTTTTCAAAAGTAAGAGATTTTATCCTTTTATTTTACGAAACGGAAATATTCCCAGCCATTTTTAACGTTGCGGATATTGCGCTAGTCGTTGGCGTAATAATGATATGCGTATATTTTCTATTTTTAGATAAAGACGCGCTCTTTAAAAAACAAAACAAGGTTGAAGAAAGTGGAAAAGAAGATAATAACGGTTGACGAGCAAGGGGTAAGGCTTGATGTTTTTCTTGCAAGTAAACTTGATTTTTCCCGCTCTAAAATTCAAAAATTAATAGATGAAAATAAAGTTACGGTAGGCGGTAAACTAGCAAAATCAAAGCAGTTAACCGTACTTTATGATGAAATTATAATTGAAATAGAAGAGCCTACTGAACTTCAAGTTAAAGCGGTTGATATCCCGCTTGATATTGTTTATCAAGATAGCGATTTAGCCGTAATTAACAAACAGCAGGGTTTAACCGTTCATCAAGGTAGCGGAACGGGGGACGAAACGCTCGTTAACGCCCTTCTTTATCATCTTGATAGTTTAAGTGGGATAAACGGAGTCGTTCGCCCGGGGATAGTTCATAGAATTGATAAGGATACGTCAGGGCTTTTAGTAGTTGCTAAAAACGACGCGTCGCATTTGAGTTTATCAAAGCAAATAGAGAGCAAAACTTGTAAAAGGGAATACCTTGCTCTTTTAGAAGGCAACTTAAAACAAGATAAAGGAAGAATAGAAACGTATATTTCTCGTTCAACTAAAAATAGAACGATGATGGCGGTTTCTTCAAGTGGAAGAAAGGCTATAACCAACTACGAAGTAGTTGAGAAAAGCAACGGTTACACGCTTTGTAGGTTTATCCTTGAAACGGGGAGAACTCATCAAATAAGAGTTCACTCTAAACATTTAGGGCATCCCGTCGTTGGCGATAGCGTTTACGGCTTTAAAAATCAAAAGTTTAATCTTCAAGGTCAACTTCTTCACGCGTATAAACTAACGTTTATTCATCCAACGACTAAAACAGAAGTTAGTTTTGAAGCGCCACTTCCAGAACACTTTAAAAATATACTTAAAAAACTAGAATTTGAGTTTTCAAAATAGGTTATGTTAGAGATTTCAAAAGTTTATAAAAACTCAATTGCATATGAACTCGGTCTTAAAAAAGGAGATAAATTAATCGAGTTTGACGGTTTTAAGATAGAAGACGTTTTAGATTATCTTTACTACGATTCTCTTTCGTTTTTTACTTTAACCGCCGTTTGCGATGGAGAAGAGATAGAGTTTGAAATCGAAAAGGAAGAAGACGAAAGTTTAGGCGTTGAGTTTTTATCTGATAATTTAGAAATTAAAAAATGCAGAAACAAATGCGTTTTTTGTTTCGTTGACCAAATGCCTAAAGGTTTAAGAGATACGCTATATATTAAAGACGACGATTATAGGCAGAGTTTTTTAAGGGGCAACTTCGTAACGTTAACTAACGTTAGCGATAGCGATATTGATAGAATTATCCGTTTGAATTTAAGCCCGCTATACGTTTCCGTTCAAGCAACCGATAAAGCGGTTAGAGAAAAACTCTTAGGCAATCGTTTTGCCGGGGATATATTAGATAAACTTAAAAAACTAACTAGTAACGGCATTAAAATACATACTCAAGTAGTGCTCGTTCCATCTCTTAACGACGGCGCTGTTTTAGAAAATACTTGCCACGACTTAGTTTGTTTAGGAAGTAATATCTTATCTATTGCGGTAGTTCCATGCGGAATAACGAAGTATAGAGAAGGTCTTTATAAAATCGACGATATAGATAAAGGTTACGCAACCTGCGTTATAAACGAGTTGCGCCGTTTAAACGCGTTACTAAAAACAAATATTATAAGCGGGGCGGACGAGTTCTATTTTAGAGCGGGAATTCCCGTTGAAAGCGAAGATTTTTACGGTGATTACCCTCAGATAGAAAACGGCGTTGGCGTTACCGCTAAATTTTTAGGCGAGATAAAAGAGAGCGTAAAAAAGATAAAGCACGATAAAAAATATCTCGTAATAGTAGGAACGAGCGCAAGTTCGTTTATAAAAGAGCAAGTAGAATTTGTTTCAACTTTCGTAAACGGTCTTAAAGCGGACGTTTTAAGCGTAGAAAACGAGTTCTTTGGGTCTACTGTTAACTGTACGGGCTTGCTCGTTGGAAAAGACGTGTTAAACGCAATAAAGAGCGTTCATAATTTTGATTACGACGGGGTTATTCTCCCTGACGTTTGTTTAAGGCGTGATGAAACGGTGTTTTTAGACGGCGTTTCGCTTGAAGATATTAAGAAAGAAATTAATTGTAAAATAATAATAACCGACGGTAGCGGTCAAAGTTTCTTTGACGGATTAACGGGCGGAAAGAGAGTAAGGGTTATAAAATGAAAAAACCAATAGTAGCCGTAGTTGGCAGACCAAACGTTGGAAAATCAACGTTTTTCAATAAAATAACGGGCAAAAAGATTTCCATCGTAAAAGATAAGCCGGGCGTTACTCGCGATAGAATTTATTGCGACGCCGAGTGGTGCGGAAAGTCTTTTACTATGATAGATACCGGCGGTATTGAACTTAAATCGCAAGACGAGATGTGGATGCACATTAAAAAGCAAGCGGAAATTGCAATAGAAACTAGTGACGTTATAATTTTTATGTGTGACGTTAAAGGTGGGCTTACCGCGTCTGATATAGAAGTTGCATCAATGCTTCGCCGTAGCAATAAACCGATAGTTTTAGCAATAAATAAACTTGATAATTACGATCCAAACTTGCTTTACGAGTATTACGAACTAGGTCTTGGAGAGCCTATCGGCATTTCTTGCGAACAAGGTAAAGGTTTAGGCGATTTACTTGACGAAGTTTGTGCTCACTTTGAAAGTGACGCGGAGTTAGTTGAAGACGATAGCGTAAAGATTGCAATCGTGGGAAAACCAAACGCTGGTAAATCAAGTTTAGCAAATAGACTTTTAGGCTTTGATAGAACTATCGTTTCAAATATTGCAGGAACGACGCGTGACGCTATCGATACGCCTTTCACTCACAACGGTCAAGCTTACACTTTAATTGATACCGCGGGTATTAGAAAGAAAAAGTCGGTGCACGAAGACGTTGAGTATTATAGCGTAGTAAGAGCCTTAGGCGCAATTCGTAGGGCGGACGTTTGCTTGGTGGTGGTTGACAGTACCGAAGGTTTAACCGAACAAGACGTTAAAATTTTAGGTTACGTTCACGAACAAGGAAAGCCGTCAGTCGTCGTTATGAATAAGTGGGACGCCGTTGAAAAGGACACCTTCACCATTGAAAAATTCAAGAAAAAACTCGATGCGGATTTAGCGTTTATGGATTATTATAAAGCCATATTCGTTTCGGCAAAAACGGGGCTTCGAGCGGAGAAAATTCTTGCGTTAGCGCTTGAAAGTTTAGAAAACAGTAGAAAGAGAATTTCAACAGGAACTCTCAACGACTTAATAAGCGATGCCGTTAGAACGACTGAACCGCCAACGAAGAACGGAAGAAGGCTTAAAATTTATTATACGGTGCAAGACGGGGTTGAACCACCAACGTTTGTAATGTTCGTTAATAATCAAGAACTAATGCACTTTAGTTACAAAAGATTTATAGAAAACACTTTGAGAAATGCGCTCGATTTTTCCGGAACGCCGATTAGACTATTCATACGAGAAAAAACGGAGGAAAATAATTAATGACGGTTTCTTTTGAAATGCTATGGTGGGAGTTTTTATTGCTTGCAATAGGTTCGTATTTAATTGGCAATATCAACTTTGCAATAATAATTTCTAAACTTAAAAAACGCGATATTAGAACTCTTGGTAGCGGAAACCCGGGAACGCTCAATATGAGCAGAAATTTCGGTCTTAAAATAGGGCTTTTAACCCTTGTTTTAGATATTTTAAAGGGTGCGATTCCAACCTTTATAGGTTATGTATTATATAAGGATACCTATTTTGTTGGAACTAGCCTTCCAATTAGCCTTTTAGCCCAAGTGGGTTGCGGTTTTTTTGCCGTTCTCGGTCACGTTTTCCCAGTCTTTATGCGTTTTAAAGGCGGAAAGGGCATAGCAACTACGATAGGCGTTTTTGCCGTGTGCAATCCGCTCGTTGCAGTTATTAGTGGAGCGTTAGCGATAATCTTTATATTATTTACCGAAATAGGCGCTATGGGCTCGTTTATAGCAACTGTTCCCGGCGCAATCTATGCTTGTTACGAAGTTTATAAACATTATATAAACGCAAGCATAGTTAGTACTAGCAACGTAGTTTTAGCAATTATAACTAATCTCTTTATAGTTTTGATTATAATTTTAACGTGGTACGCTCATAGGCAAAACATCAAGAGGATGTTAACTTCTGAAGAGCATCCAACAAATTGGCGTCAAATGATAAGGGAAGCTAGAATTAAGAGTAAAAACAAACGAAATAAAAACCAAGAAAACAAGGAATAACTTTAATAACTCCCCCATATACTGTAACAAGTATTGGGGGATTTTTTTAATGGAAAAGTTTGATATTTACAAAGATATCGCCAAAAGAACGGACGGAGATATTTTAATCGGAGTAGTAGGACCGGTAAGAACGGGAAAATCAACGTTTATAACCAAGTTTTCCGATCTTTTAGTTACGCCTAACATCGCAAACAAAACGAAGCGCCAAATAGCGATTGACGAGTTACCGCAATCAGGTAGCGGAAAAACTATAACCACAACCGAGCCAAAGTTCGTTCCCGCTGAAAGCGTTAAAATTTCAATTAAGAACAAGGCGCAAGCAAAGGTAAGGCTTATCGACTGCGTTGGTTATATGGTTGACGGCGCGCTAGGCGCTGAAGAAAACGGCGAGATAAGGCTTGTAAAAACTCCGTGGAGCGACCAACCTATTCCACTTGATAAGTCTGCTGAAATCGGCACGGAAAAAGTTATAAAAGAACACTCAACAGTTGGTATTTTGGTAACGACAGACGGTAGTTTTACCGATATTCCAAGGGAAAACTACGTTTTAGCCGAAGAAAGAGTGGTAAACGATCTTAAAAAATGCGGAAAACCTTTCGTTATCGTTTTAAACGTTTCGAACGTAAAAGATAAAAGCGCTATTGAACTTCAAGAGAGCTTAACTGCAAAGTACGGTGTTAAGGTAATGCTTTGCAATCTTCTTTCTGTCAAGGAAGAAGGTATTTTCGAGATTTTAGAAAACTTGCTACTTGAGTTCCCGCTTAAAAGTTTTGACGTTAATATTCCAAAGTGGATGCAAGTTTTGCCGTTTGAAAACGAAATGATTTCAAGCATTATTGAAAAGGTTAAAGACGTTTCTCAAATAGCAACTAAAATGAAACACTATAAAGTTATTGAAGACGCGTTACAAGGCGCGCCTTGCGTTGAAACGGTTGAAAACTCAACCGCAGACCTAGGCGAAGGGGTTGCGCGCTACGATATTAAGATAAAGGGCGGTTTGTTTTACGATATGCTTTCATCCCTTTCGGGTGATGAGATTAAAGACGAGTTCGCTTTAATGAGTTACGTTAAAGAACTCTCCGTGGCAAAGCAAAACTACGTAAAATTAAAAGGAGCGTTACTAGAGGCTAACGAAAACGGTTACGGCATAGTAATTCCGAGCGAGCCCGATATGGAACTTAGCTCGCCTGAAGTTATCAAGCGCGGTGGAAGGTACGGGGTTAAACTCAAAGCTAAAACTACTTGCATGCACCTATTAAAAATAGGCGTCGAAGCGGACGTTTCGCCCATTTCAGGCACGGAAAAACAATGCAAAGATTTTGCTGAGTTTTTAAAAGAACAGTACGCTGAAAATCCCGAAAAAGTTTGGAAAACGGATATTTTCGGTAGGCAACTTAGTTCCCTCGTTTCCGAAGAGATCGTAGGCAAGATTTCTTCAATGAAACCTGAAATTAAGGATAAGATGCGAAGAACGGTAACAAAAATCGTAAACGATAAAAAAAGTAACGTAATTTGTATTATCATTTAAAAATTAAAATTGCCCCTTGAAAAAGTGAAAAACCTATTGTATAATAAAAACAACGGAAACAATAATCCGAATTTTCTTTATATATTAGGAGTAAACATTTATGGACGTAGACAAAATTAGAAACGTAGCGCTAATCGGTCATAGCGGAGAAGGTAAAACAACTCTTGCTGAAGCAATATTATTCAATATGAACGTTATTGACCGTCAAGGAAAGGTAGAAGATGGTAACACAGTAATGGACTTTGATCCACTTGAAGTTGCAAAAAAATCTTCAATTTCACTTTCTTGCGCATGCGGAGAATATAAAGGGTACAAATTTAATATTATCGACGTGCCCGGTTACTACGACTTTGAGTGTGAACTTGCTCAAGCCCTTGCCGTTGCCGATTCTGCAATTATAGTTGCAAGCGCAAGCGGAACGCTCACCGTAGGAACGGAAAGAGCGATTGATTATTGCGTAAAGAGAAAAATCCCTGCGATGCTCTTTATCAACGGGCTTGACAAGGATAATTCCGACTTTATTAAAACAGTTAACGCAATCAAACTTAAATACGGCCACAAGATTGCGCCGATGATTTTACCAAACGTAGTTGAAGGTAAGATGAAAGGCTTTGTAAAAGTTGCTTACGGCGTTTTAAGAGATTGGGAAAGAAACGAATATCCAATTCCCGATTACTTAAAAGAAGCGTATATGGAAGCAAGGCTCACGGTATCTGAAGCGGCTGCTGAAAACGACGAAGCGTTACTTGAAAAATTCTTTGAAACTGGCGCTTTAGATCCCGAAGAAATCGAAGCGGGCGTTAAAAAGGGTATTAACTCTTGCTCAACTATCACCGTGCTCGGTGGTAGCGCGCTTAAAAATCACGGTGTTTATAATCTTATGGATAAGATTATATCAACACTTCCAAGCCCTAAGGACGCTGGTCTTCAAAGAGCGGTGGTTGACGGTGAAAAAGTTGCCGTTTCTCCCGACGTTAACGATCAAACGGTAGTTAGAATTTTCAAAACGGTAGTTGACCCGTACGTTGGTAGACTTAATTACGTTAAGGTTATATCTGGTAAACTTAAATCAGGTCAAACTCTTAAAGTTTCCGGTTGGGGCGAAGAAAAAATTAGCGGTATCTATACGGTAGTTGGTAAAAAGCAAGAAGCCGTTACCGAACTTTCCGCTGGTGATATAGGCGCTCTTTCTAAACTTGAAAACGCAAGAACGGGCGATACCTTATTTGAAAAGGTTGACACTAGGTTTAAAGCCTTTGAAATTCCGCCTGCAACTTATAAGCGCGCGGTATACTCCGCTAAAAAAGGAGATGAAGACAAAATATTTGCAGGTCTTAACAAGCTTAAAGACGAAGATATCTCGTTTAGCGTTGAAAAGAACGCAGATACCGGCGAAATGCTCCTTTTAGGCGTTGGCGCAACTCAACTTGAAACAATCAAGAAAAAACTTAAAGCAAAATTCGGCGTTGACGCTGAACTTACTAAACCTAAGATTGCTTATAAAGAAACGGTTAAAGGCGTAGCCGAAGCCGAAGGTAAACACAAAAAGCAATCGGGTGGCGCAGGTCAATACGGCCACGTTAAAATTAAATTCGAAAGTGGCGCGGAAGACGGTGTTTACGAATTCGTTGACGCAACCGTTGGCGGTTCAGTACCCAAGCAATTTATTCCTGCCGTTGATAAAGGCTTAAGAGAAGCAATCAAGGAAGGCGTACTTGCAGGATATCCGCTCCTTAACTTAAAGGCAACGCTCTTTGACGGAAGTTCTCACCAGGTTGACAGTAAGGAAGTTGCTTTCGTATCCGCTGCAAAACTTGCTTACGCTGAAGGCATAAAGAACGCTAAACCCGTTATTTTAGAACCTATTATGCAAGTTGTAGTTACCGCACCAGATAGTTATCTTGGCGACGTTATGGGCGATATGAACAAGCGCCGTGGTAGAATTATTTCCACCGATCAAGAAGGTGAAAACAGTATCGTTACTTGTGAAGTTCCCGAAAGTGAAATTTTAGACTATACTGCTGAACTTAGAAGTTTCACTCAAGGTCGCGGTAGATTTACTCAAGAATTTACTAGATACGAAGAAGTTCCTTTTGAAGAACAAGCAAAAATTATAGCAGACAGTAAAAAAGATTAATTATTAGGCAAGTCGATGTTATTCGGCTTGCCTTAAAATAAGATAAGGATGTTAATATGATACTTAGCGTATGCCCTAATCCGAGCATTGACTGTACTATGGAACTTGAACAGTTAGCGGTAGGTCGTCTCAATAGGGTAAACAATAAAATAGTAACTTACTCAGGAAAAGCTTTAAATTCCGCAATCGGTGTTAAAAGGCTTGGTGGGGATAGTTTTGCAACCGGCTTTATGTATGAAAACGAAGGTAGTTTATTTGCAAGTAACCTTGATAAAGAAGGGGTAAAAAACACTTTCGTTTGGAACAAAGGGCACGTTAGAACGAATTATAAAATTGTTGACAATAGGTCAATGCTCACCGAAATTAACGACAAGGGCGAAGAAGTTTCCCTTGAAAATCAACAGAGATTATTGTCGCTCGTTGAAACACTATCTAAAAATTCTTCGGTAGTTATAATGAGTGGTTCGCTCCCGGTTGGCGTAAGTGATGATTATTACGCCAAATTATCCGAAGTAGTTGATAAAAACGCAAAAATTATTGTGGACACCGAAGGTGAAAAGTTAATTAAAGCGTTAAAGCACGGCGTTTATATGGTAAAGCCAAATTTAAGGGAACTTGAACAAATTGCAAATTGTTCGTTATCTTCTCGTAGCGATATGCTTAAAGCGTGCTATTCACTCATTGAC
>JAZSBA010000154.1:0-4791 GCA_045602125.1 Christensenellaceae bacterium
GGGAACTTTACGTTCTGAATTCGTTATAGCGGTAAAAGGTACCGTTAGAGAAAGAGAAAATAAAACGGACAAGATAAAGACGGGTGATATAGAAGTTTTAGCAAGCGAGCTTAAAATTTTATCCGAAGCGGATACAACGCCGTTTGAAATCGTTGACGATACTGACGTTAACGAAAATTTAAGGCTTAAATATCGTTATCTTGATTTACGCCGTCCGTCACTTCAAAATAATTTATTCGTTCGTCACAAGGTTTGCAAAGCAACTCGTGATTATCTTGACGCGCTTAACTTTACTGAAATCGAAACTCCGATGCTCGGCAAGTCTTCGCCGGAAGGCGCGAGAGAATATCTCGTTCCGTCTAGAATTCATCCTACTTGCTTTTACGCGTTACCGCAATCGCCACAGCTTTACAAGCAACTTTTAATGGTTTCTGGTTTTGATAGATATTATCAAATTACCAAGTGTTTCCGTGACGAAGACTTAAGAGCAAACCGTCAACCCGAATTTACTCAAATCGACTTAGAGATGAGTTTCGTTGAAAAGATTGAAGACGTTTTATATCCAATCGAAGGTTTAGTTAAGTCAATATTTAAGGAAACTATCGGTCTTGATTTAGGCTCGGAGCATTTCCGTCAAATGCCTTACCGTGAAGCGATGGAACGCTTTGGCTCTGATAAGCCGGACACTCGTTTTGGCTTAGAACTTAAAGACGTTTCTGATATTGCTAAAAAGGTAGACTTTAAAGTGTTTACTGACGCGCTCGCTATCGATGGAATAATCAAGGGTAGCGTTAGAGCAATCAACGCTAAAGGTTTTGCTTCAAAACTTTCAAGAAAGGATATCGACGGTTTAGTTGAATACGTTAAAACTTTAGGTGCTAAAGGTTTAGCTTGGCTTTCTTATCCTCAAGGTGGGGAAGTTAAAGGCTCTTTCCTTAAATTCCTTACTGAAGAAAACGTCAAAGAATTTAGCGAAAGACTTAACTTTGAAGAAGGCGACGTTTTATTCTTTGCGGCAGATAAAGATTACGTGGTGTTCAACACTTTAGGCGGTTTAAGACTTCATCTTGCTGAAAAATATGGTCTTATCGATAAAAACACCTACGATATTTTATGGGTAACTGAATTCCCAATGTTTGATTACAGCGAAGAAGAAGATCGTTTCGTAGCCGTTCACCATCCGTTCACTTCTCCGATGGACGAAGATTTGGAACTTTGCGAAACCGAGCCTATGAAGGCAAGGGCAAAGGCTTACGATATAGTTATTAACGGTCAAGAAGCCGGTGGTGGTACTATTAGAATTCATAGAAGAGAAATTCAAGAAAAAATGTTCTCTATTTTAGGGTTTACGCCGGAAGATATTAAAGAGAGATTTGGTTTCTTTGTTGACGCCTTCCGTTACGGCGCTCCACCTCACGGTGGTTTAGCGCTTGGTCTTGATAGAATAGTTATGCTACTTACTAAAACTGATTCTATTAAAGAAGTTATCGCGTTCCCGAAAGTTCAAACTGCGTCTTGCTTAATGACGGGCGCTCCTGACTTAGTAGAAGAAAAGCAACTTAGAGAACTTCACGTTCAATCTATTGAAAAGAAATAAAATATCATGAAAATTGTATTTTTCGGCGATTCAATAACTGACGCTGGGCATAATTACGATAAAGAAATACCTAATTATCATTTAGGCTACGGTTACGTTACGTTTGCGACTGCAAAACTCGTTGAAAACGGGTATAAAAGCAAGGTTGTCAATTGTGGCATAGCAGGTCAAGGAATTAAAGATCTTATTGAAAGGTTTGATAAAGACGTTGTGAGTGAAAATCCTGACGTTTTGACTATTTTAGTTGGAGCAAATGATTTTTGGTTTGGTCTTGAAGTTTTTGAAGAAAGATATGAACTTTTAGTTTCATTAATAAAAGAAAAACTGCCTAATACAAAGGTTATTTTAATGCAACCTTTCGTACTTAAAGGTTATCACTCTGATAGTAGAAACGGTGTTTATCACAAGATAAGAGATTATGCTAAAATCGTTGATAAAATTGCCGATAAGTATTCCTATCCGTACGTTCAACTTCAAAAACCGCTTGATCAAGCTTTTGAAAAACTCGGCGAGGAATACGTTCTTTACGACGGTATTCATCCAAACGTTTACGGCGCTAAATTGATAGCAGATAATTGGTTTGAAATTTTTAGGAGAACAATATGAAAATTGTATTTTTTGGCGATTCGATAACCGACGCTGGTCGTAACCCAACTCACTACATGCCTAACTTTAAATACGGTTATGGTTACGTTTTTTTGCTTAAATCAATGCTTTCTAAAAAATATCCCGGTAAATACGATATCGTTAACGTTGGTATAAGCGGTAATAGAATAGTTGATTTACTTGCCAGAATTAAGCGTGACGTGTGGAACGAAAACCCCGATATCATCAGTATTTTAGTTGGCGTTAACGACGTTTGGCATGAAATCCACAATCAAAACGGCGTTGAGATTGATAGGTATGAAAAGTACTATCGAGATATTATTGAAGAAAGTAAAAAGAGATTTCCTAACTGTAAACTTATCATGCTTGAACCCTTCGTTTTAAAAGGTGAGGCAACCGAAGAGAAATTCGATCAGTTTTTAGAAGTTAAAAACTACGCTAAAGTAGTTAGAAAACTTGCAAAAGAATACGAAATTCCTTTCGTTGAACTCCAAGAAGAGTTTGATCGTCTTGCTGAAATTCACGGCGTAAAACCGCTCTTATGGGACGGTGTTCATCCCGACGTTTTCGGTGCGACCGTTATTGCGGATAAGTGGTTTGAAGTATTTGAAAAGTACTTAGCTGAATAATAAATAAAAAATAAGGCGTGGCTTTTTAGCCACGCCTTTTAACGTTAATTAAATTATTTGCACGCCGTATAAGTTCCGCCTAAATATTCGTAAATTATTGCGTCGGGTAAACGATAATCTTGATTTTTTGTAAATTCATCCCACTCGTCTTCCGTCCAAGATCTTGAAAGGTGTTCAAAAGTGAACGAGTTGAGTTTTCCACCGCTAAAATCAATCGAGCCGTAATGATCTATCATAGTAAAGTCCGCCGTAAACGTGTGATAACCAAAGGTCAACGTTTTTTCGGTATCTTCTAAAGCATCGTAATAAGATGATTTTTTAGAGTACGTAAAATAAATTCTTGGTGGAGCAATAGAATTTTTATAGGTTATTCCGTGAGCAAAACCTTCCAAAGGCCTATCAAGTTCGGGGGAGTAGTATTGAAAATACGAGTCCATATACGGTCCGTTTTGAAGAACGTATCCCTTTGGGCTTATAAAATAAAAATAGTGGTCTTTGTCTAACTCAAATTTGCCGTTTAATTCAGAAGTGTAATTTTCTAGCGTTGGAATAGTGTGGTCGGGCACGTTCTTATTTTTGGATTCTTGAACGAAAGTAGCGCCTTCTCTTAAGTAAGTGCCTAAAATAAAGGGGAGTTCTGAATAATAGTATTTAACTTCATTTGCCCCACCGCTATATTCGTCGATAATGCGAAATTGGTTGATTGGGTCGAAAGATTCGGTATACGCGCCTATATGTTCGTAAGAATCACCGCATTTAACGTTAAAATGAAGATTGTCAGTCCAATAGCCGATTTTATCGGTGCGAGTAACCACCTTTTGGAATTCGCCTTGCTTTTTTAAAACTCCGTTTTCATAATATTTTAATGAAAAGTTTCCCTTTGACCCGTCAATATCAAAATAGGTATTGCTCGTGGGAGTTATTCTATTATCCGTAGTTTCGTAAAGATAGAATTTACCGGTTATTTTATCGTATGAGCTAGTGTGAACGTTATCGTTATTTTTGCCGAATATATCGCCTAAAAGGTCACAACCTATCATTGTAGAAAATGATAACGCAACTATTATTATCGTTAATAACTTAATAAATTTTTTCATTATTATTACTCCGTAACGTTTTATTGTATAAAAAGTATACCATAAAATCTTGTTTATTTCAAGGTGGTTTTAACGTGAACTATTGTATAAACTGGTAATTTTTAGTCAATAATTCACTCGGAGGTATTTGCTATGGAACTTATTCAAAGTAAAACTTATGAAAATTTAAAAAAGGCGTATATAGCAGAGTGTAGTGCAAGAACGAGATATGAATTCGTTGAATACGGTCAACGCATGGCAGGCTATGAAGGCTTAGCGAAAATTACCGATAAAATTGCTTACCAAGAATTTAATCACGCAAGGATGCTTTACACTTATATTGAAGACGCAAGTAAGGGAACGATTGATAATTTAGAGATTAAAGTTTCTTTGCCGTTTAGACAAAAGTGGGATTTAGTTGAAAATTTAAAACTTACCGCAGAAGATGAAGACGACGAGGCGAAATTCTATCAAAAAGCAGAGAAAACTGCTATCAAAGAAGGCTTTTCAGAGATAGCCGCGTTATTTAATATGATAAGAAAAGTTGAAATTAAGCACAAAAAAATCTTCAATTATTTATATGAGAAGATGAAGAATAAAAAGTTGTTTAATAGCGACAAGGAAAAAGAGTGGATTTGCCCATCTTGCGGTCACTCAATAAAAGCTACGACTGCGCCTGAAAAATGCCCGCTCTGTATGGCAAAGCGCGAAACTTTCTTAATATCTCTTCCAAGAGAATTAAACAACTGCTAAAAGGAGATGAATATGTCTTCAAAAAAAGTTAAAAAATTAAACGAAAGCGACTACGAAGAATTTATAAAAGAACTTTTAGGAGAAGAAAATACGGAGTTTTTAGAGCCACAAAAAAAAGATTGAAACACAC
>JAZSBA010000155.1:0-13406 GCA_045602125.1 Christensenellaceae bacterium
AATATTTATAAGATAATTGACGAGGGTAGCTTCGTTGAGCTTAATGCTTTTAGTTTTGCAAAAAATGAATTCTACGGCGAAGACGTTGATGGTCTTGGCGTAGTAACTGGCTATGCAACTATTGACGGTTATCCCGTATACGTTGTAGCTCAAAATCCCGACGTTATGGGTGGAGGTTTATCAAAGGCAAATTGCTCAAAAATTTGCGAGTGTCTTTACAAGGCGGGTAATTCCGAACTCCCCGTCGTTTATTTATTAAACAGTAAAGGCGTTCAAGTTGGAGAAGGCGTTGCCGTTTTAGAAGGGATAGCTGAAGTTTTAAGAGTTTCAAACAACCTTAAAGATCAAGCGCCACAATTTGCTATTGCGGTTGGTGACGTTTTAGGTTCTTCTGCAATTCTTGCCGATAACGCTGACTTTACTTTCGTTGTTGGTAACGCTTGCATATCTTATGCTAGCCCTGCGGTAATTTCCGCTAGCAAAAACGGTGAAACAAAAGATACGGTTGCTAAAGCTAAAAACGGCGTTAAAACTTTTGAAGTTAAAGAGCTTGAAGAAGTTAAAGAGAAAATTATTAAGATTCTTACAACGCTTCCTAAATTCTCTGATTTACAAGTTGACACGAACGACGATATGAATAGAACTTATCCAGCGCTTAACGATCGCGCGTGCGTTGATTGCCTTATCGACGCTACTTTCGATGCTGGCTCGTTTATCGCTATGAACGAAGACTACGTTCCTGACGTTAAGGTTGGTTTTGGTAGAGTTGGTGGAATATCAACTGCATCAGTTTTAATGGGTGGTGGAGATAATGGTGTTGATCTTACCTTAGACGTCGTTCTTAAAATTAAGAATTTCGTTAATTTTGCGTTAGACAATGCTTTACCGCTTGTATTCTTCGTAAACGCTAACGGTTTAAAACAAGATGCTGAAACTTGCAACACCGCCGTTATGACTGAACTTATGAATATGCTTGGCGCGTTATCACAAGCAAGGCGCGTAACCGTTGTTTATAACAAGGCAATCGGATTAGGTTATACCGCGTTTGCATCTAAGGCGTTTGGAAGTGATTATACTTATGCTTTTGCCGGCTCAAAGATTTCTCTTATGGATGGTTTTGCAGGTATAAGCGCAACGTTTGGAACGGTTGATAATGAAGAACTTTCTAAGCTTCAAGAAAAATACGTTGACAGTCAAGATAGTTTCAATAGCGCAAAACTTGGTTGCGTTGACAACGTGATTGAACCTGAATTCGTTCGTCAATACGTAATATCCGCCCTTCAAATGATTTTAAGTTAAGGGGAGTTTGATTATGGATAATCCTATTATAAACGGCTTATACGTCCTAATTCTTGGTATGCTCGTTATATTTGTAGGGATGTTAATAATAGTACTTGCGGTTACAATCTGCGGTAAAATTTTAAATTCCTCTAACAAACCTGAAAAGAAGGAAGAAAAGCCTGTTGAAGTTAAACCAGTAGCGGAAGTTCCCGCGCAAACGGAAGAAATTCCCGCTCATATTAAAGCGGCGATCGTTGCTGCAATATCTGCATATTACTTTAATTCACAATCTAAATGTGATTTCGTAGTTAAAAAAATTAAGAGATTTTAAGGAGAAATAAAATGCGTAAATTCGTTGTAACTATAGAAGGAAAACAATATGAGGTAGGCGTTGAAGAAATCGGCGCAACTCAAACTGCATCTGCTCCGGTTGTAACCGTAGCTCAACCTGCGCCTGCTCCCGCGGCCGCTCCTGCTCCTGCAGCTGCTCCCGCTCCAAAGGCTCAAGATCCAGTTAATGGAACTAAAATGGAAGCTCCAATGCCGGGCATGATTAAAGCTTATAAAGTTGCTGAAGGCGCTACCGTAAAAGAAGGCGACGTTATCTTAGTTTTAGAAGCTATGAAGATGGATAATGATATTACCGCTATTTGCGACGGTGTAGTTTCATTTAAGGCTGCCGTTGGTTCAAACGTTAATACTGGCGACGTAATGGCTATTATCGGCTAATAGGAGATTTTTATGGGCTTATTATCAATCTGCGCAGGGTTTTGGCAGGAAGTAGGCTCGTCACTTACCGCTCTTTGGCAAAGTACTGGTATATATTCGTTAGTTGACGGTACTGCAAATTGGCAAAATATAGTGATGGTTCTTATTTCTTTCGTGCTAGTTTATCTTGCGATAGTTAAAAAATTCGAACCCTTATTGCTTCTTCCTATTGCGTTTGGTATGTTTATCGTAAACGTTCCCGGCGCATACAGAATTTTATTCGGTGAAAAGGGTTATATCGTTAGCGATAGTTTAACGAATATTGAAGTTGCAAGGGGAACGTTAGACGAGCTTTTAAATATCTTCTCAATTGATGGTATTTCAAAGGCGGAAGAACTTTCTAAATACCTTGCGGAAAACGACGTTACTATTTTAAGTAACAACGTTACTTATATGGCAAACAGTCTTGTTTTATCTACTGAACAAGTTATTAGAAACGAAGGTTTATTCTACTATATCTATAAAGGTGTAGATTGGGTTATCTTCCCTCCGATTATCTTCCTTGGTATCGGCGCGATGACTGACTTTGGTCCGCTTATTGCAAACCCAAAGAGTATGCTTATCGGCGCTGCCGCTCAACTTGGTATATTCCTTACTTATTTCGGCGCGGTAGTTAGCGGTGTGTTTACTCCGCAAGAAGCAGGCGCTATCGGTATTATTGGTGGCGCAGACGGTCCTACTGCTATTTACGTTACTAAAAAACTTGCCGAGCATTTGCTCCCTGCAATAGCAATTGCAGCGTACTCTTATATGGCTCTTATTCCTCTTATTCAAAAGCCTATTATGAAACTTTTGACTACTAAGAAGGAAAGACAAATTAGGATGAAACAATTAAGGCGAGTTTCAAAAGTGGAAAAGGTTATTTTCCCGTTACTCGTTACCTTAGTAGTTGGCTTAATGTTACCTGACGCTATTCCGCTTTTAGGTATGCTTATGTTTGGTAACTTACACAAAGAGTCTGGTGTTACTGAAAGACTTGTTACAACAGCGTCTAACGGGCTTATGAATACGATAACCATTTTCCTTGGTTTAATGGTAGGTTCTAAGGCAGTTGGCGAAGTGTTCTTATCGGCTCAAACGCTCTTAATTATTTGTTTAGGTTTAGTTGCGTTTATGATGGGAACTATCGGTGGTCTTTTAGTTGCTAAACTTATGTGTAAACTTACTGGTGGTAAAGTTAATCCGCTTATCGGTTCGGCGGGTGTTTCCGCAGTACCAATGGCGGCTAGAATTTCTCAAGACGTAGGTCGCGAAGAAGATCCGAACAATCACTTACTTATGCACGCAATGGGACCCAACGTAGCAGGTGTTATTGGTTCTGCAATCGCTGCAGGCGTACTTCTTGCGATGTTTGGTTAATAATAGGAGAAAATTATGTCTAAAAAAGTTTTAATTACAGAAACAATACTTCGTGACGCGCATCAATCACAAGCCGCAACTCGTATGCGTCTTGATGAAATGATTCCGATGCTCGAACAACTTGACGATATTGGTTATTATTCACTTGAAGGTTGGGGTGGCGCAACTTTTGATAGTTGCCTTCGTTTCTTAAATGAAGACCCATGGGAAAGACTCCGTACCCTTCGTAAATATATTAAGAAAACGCCTATTCAAATGCTTCTTCGTGGTCAAAACCTTTTAGGTTATAAGCATTACGCCGACGACGTTGTTGATAAATTCGTTGAAGCGTCTATTAGAAACGGTATCGGCGTTATCAGAGTGTTCGACGCGCTTAACGATGAAAGAAACTTAGAGTGCGCTATGAACGCAATCAACAAGTATAAAGGCGATTACGGCGCAGTTTGTGAAGCAACTATTTGCTATACGACAAGCCCCGTTCACACTAATGAATACTTTATTAAAAAGGCTAAAACTCTTGAAGATATGGGCGCTGATAATATCTGTCTTAAAGATATGTCAAACATTATTCTTCCTTATACCACTTACGAACTTATTAAGGGTATGAAAAAGGTGTTAAAGCCGACGACTAAAATTCACCTTCACACTCATAATACGACTGGTACTGGTGAAATGGTTTATTTAAAGGCGATTGAAGCTGGTTGTGATATAGTAGACTGCGCGTTATCCGCTATGGGTAACGGTACTTCTCAACCTGCAACCGAACCTTTCGTTGCAACCTTAAAAGGTACTGAATACGATACTGGTATTGACATTGAAAAGCTCGTTCCTATCAACGAACACTTCAAGAAAGTATCTGAAAGACTTGAAAAAGACGGAATACTCAATCCTAAGGTTAGAGGAATTGACGTTAATACTCTTATTTATCAAGTACCCGGTGGTATGCTTTCAAACCTTATGTCACAACTTAAACAAGCTGGCAAGCTTGATAAACTTTCAGAGTGTTTAGCGGAAGTTCCTAACGTTAGAAAAGACGCGGGATATCCTCCGCTCGTAACACCGTCATCACAAATCGTTGGTACTCAAGCAGTTCTTAATATTTTACAAAACGAACGCTATAAGATGGTTACCAAGGAATTTAAGGCGTTAATGAAAGGCGAATACGGTAAACTTATCGGCGAGCCTGATCCGGAAATTTTAAAGAAAGTAGTTGGCAACGAAAAGAGAATTGATTACCGTCCTGCTGACGATATTGCTCCTGAATATGAAAAGTTTAAGGAAGAAATGAAAGAGTATTATACTCAAGAAGAAGACGTTCTTTCTTACGCGCTCTTTAACCAAGTAGCAATTAACTTCTTTAAGTATAGGCTTGCAAAAGAACAAAAGGTAGACGCTGACGCTGTTAAATCAAACGTTTACCCCGTCTAAGTATGAATATATTAATTTGTAACGACGATGGAATTTTTAGCGAGGGTATTCTGACCCTCGCTACTATTCTAAAGACTAAACATAACGTAACAGTTTACGCCCCGACGGGAAACCGTTCGGGTTTTTCGCGTTCTATGTCCTTTCATAAAGACGTTGAGATTAAAAGGGTGGACGCGATAGCGGGAGTTTCTTGTTACTCCGTTTCCGGAACACCGAGCGATTGCGTTAAATTTGCCGTAACAATGCACGAAACTAAATTTGATTTAGTGCTTGCAGGAATTAATAGTGGCCCCAATATTGGTAGCGATATTTTTTATAGCGGAACGGTAAACGCGTGCTTTGAGGCAAGCGTTGAAGGTATTCCATCAATAGCGTTTTCTAACGTTGCGCTCAAAGATTTTAAGTTTAATGAAACTGGCAAAATTATCGATAAAATCTTTAATAATCTTGTTTCAATGGCTAGCAAGGATTACGTTTTAAACGTAAATATTCCCAACGTTAATCTAGAAGAAGTTAAAGGCGTTATAAATTGCTCCGTTGGTAGCCGTAAGTACACGGACGGCTATATAAAAATTGCTGAAAACGTATATAAGCTTATTGGCGAGCCTATTCCGGCTACCGAAGACGATTTTGGTACTGACGTTTATTATTCGGAGAGAAATTACGTTACCGTTACTCCGCTTTATCACAATATTACCGATTTTAACGCACTTAAAACTTTAAAGGATATAAATTTTTAATGAAAGTTATAGTTATTGGCGGTGGCGCGTCTGGTATGATAAGCGCCATTATGCAAAAACAATTAGGCAATCAAGTTATTTTGATTGAAAAAAATGAAAAATTAGGTAAGAAAATTTATATCACGGGAAAGGGTAGATGTAACTTAACTAACGATTGTTCTATAGAAGAGTTTTTGCAAAACGTAGTTAATAATCCAAAGTTTCTAATGAGTAGTATAAATGCGTTTTCTCCGTCTGATACAATCAACTTCTTTGAAGAAATAGGACTGAATATTAAAGTTGAACGCGGTAATAGAGTTTTCCCTTTAAGTGATAAATCAAGTGACGTTATTAAGGTTTTGCAAAACAAGTTAACTTCGCTTGGCGTTGAAATTAAGTTTAATGAAACGGTTTTAGATATTAAAACTGAAAATGGAAATGCAACCGGTGTTATCACCGATAAAACCGAATATTTTGCGGATAAAGTTATCGTTGCTACGGGCGGGCTTTCCTATCCTTCAACAGGTTCGACGGGTGACGGCTATAAGTTTGCAAAATCAGTTGGTCATACGATAACGGGGCTTTATCCTTCGCTTTGTGGAATAAATTTAAAAGGCGATGAATATAGCAGTTTACAGGGATTGACTTTAAAAAACGTAAAACTTACCGCTAATTTAAACGGAAAAGACGTTTATTCAGAGCAGGGAGAAATGCTCTTTACTCATTACGGAATTTCCGGCCCGTTAGTTTTAACTTGTTCGGCGATTTTAGCAAGAAAATCAACTGAAAAAATCACTCTTTCAATCGATTTTAAGCCTGCGCTTACTGAAAAACAACTCGACGAGAGAGTTTTGAGAGATTTTGCTCTCAATAAAAACAAAGAATTTAAAAATTCGCTCGACGCTTTACTTCCAAAGGCGGTAATTCCATTAATAATAAAGCGCGTAGGTATTCCCGAATATAAAAAAGTTTCGGTAATAACTGCCAAAGAGCGAGAAATGCTCGTTAAAACCTTAAAACGCTGTTCCTTTGAACTTGCATCGCTAAGGGGATATAACGAGGCTGTAATAACGTCTGGTGGTGTTTCCGTTAAAGAAATTAACCCAAAGACTATGGAAAGTAAAATAATAAAAGGCTTGTATTTTGTTGGCGAAGTGTTAGACGTTGACGCCTTTACGGGTGGTTTTAACCTTCAAATAGCCTTTTCAACGGGTTATTCCGCTGGAATACAAGAATAGTGAGGTGCTTATGATAAATATAGCGTTAGATGGTCCTGCAGGTAGTGGTAAACCTACCGTAGCAAAGGCAATTTCAAAAAAACTCAACGTTTTATATCTCGATACGGGCGCTATGTATAGAGCGTTTGCGTTAAAAGTTTTAAGGCTTGGCGCTGATTGTAAAAACGAAGAAGAAGTTGCTAAGGTTGTTGACCAAGTAGATATTTCAGTTAAATACGTTGACGGTGCTCAAAGAACGTACTTAGGCGACGAAGACGTTTCTGAAAAAATACGTGAAAACCACGTTTCGATGATGGCTTCTGCAGTTTCTGCACACCAATGCGTGCGCGAAAAACTCGTAGAACTTCAAAGAGAAATCGCAAAAAGTACAGATTGCGTATTAGACGGAAGAGATATTGGAACTCACGTTTTACCAGACGCTAACTTTAAGTTTTATATAACTGCATCTCTTGACGTTAGAACGGATAGAAGGTATAACGAACTTATATTAAAAGGTCAAACTGTTGATAGGGAGAGTTTAAAAGAAGAAATAGCAACGAGAGACTATAACGATTCTCACAGAAAATTTGCTCCACTTCGCCAAGCGGAAGACGCTATTTATCTTGATACTTCCGATATGAGTGAAAACGAAGTTTTAGAGTTTGTTTTAAATAAGGTTAAAGGGTGAGTTATGTTATACTGGATTTTAAGACCGATTTTAATGGTGTTCTATAAACTTTTTTATAGGGTTAAGGTTTTTGGAAAGGAAAATCTTATTAAAAAGGGAAGGAATATCGTTGCTTGCAATCACCTTTGCAAAATGGACGTTTTCGTAGTTGGTGCGCTTTATCCAAATAAAACTATCTTTATGTCTAAAATCGAGTGGTATAAGAATAAATTTTTTGGATATATTCTAAAAAAATTAGGCTCAATTCCGCTTGATAGAGATAAACCGAGTTTATCTAGTATTAAAGAAGGTATAAAAGTATTAAAAGACGAAAAGCGACTTGGTATTTTCCCTGAAGGTAGACGTAATTTTGAGACAAACGAACTTCAAGAAATGAAACAAGGTACTGCTATGTTTGCAGTAAAGGGAAAAGCTGAAATTACACCCGTAATTATTTACGATAGATTAAAACCGTTCAAAACTTGTTACGTTATCGTAGGAAAACCTATAAGTTTTGAAAAGTATTACGACGTTAAATTTACTCCCGAAGTTTCTGAGGAGTGTACTAAAATTTTATCCGATGCGATGCACGATCTTCAAAAAGAACTTTTTGCAATCGTTGACGAAATTAAGGCTAAAAAGAAAAAGAAATGAAAATAACTATAGCAAAGAGCAACGGTTTTTGTAAAGGCGTTAAAAGGGCGGTAGATACCGTTTTATCACTTAACGATAAGCCCGTTTACGTGCTAGGCGAACTTATTCACAACGAAGGTGTTTTAAAAATGCTGAAAGATAAGGGCGTGATAACCCTTGAAAGCACCGAAACGCTAAAAGAAGGGGATACGCTCGTTATTCGCTCTCACGGGGTTGGTAAGGCTGTTTTAGAAGATCTTGAAAAAAGAAAGATCAACGTTATAAATCTAACGTGTCCTTTCGTTATGAAAACGCAAAAAATTGTTGAAGAATATTACGCAAAGGGTTATCAAATAGTAATTTTTGGAAAAAGCAATCACCCTGAGGTTTTAGGGCTTAGCGGTTGGTGTAATCAAACGGCGATAGTGTGTGAAGATGAAAAAGCATCTTTATCGGAGATAAAGGCGGAAAAAATTTGCATTGTTGCTCAAACAACCGTTTCTAAAGAAAAATTTGCCGAATTTTTGAAAAAAATCGATAATTCCTACGCAAAAACAGTTGAGATTTTTGAAACAATTTGTTATACTACATTAGAGCGTCAGAAAGAAGCGGATAAATTGTCGCGAGAAAACGACGCAATGATAGTTATCGGCGGTACGAACAGTTCTAATACTAGGAAACTTTACGATATTTGCAAGAATAACTGTCAAAACACTTTTCTTGTTTCGTCGCCCGATGGGCTCGATTATAAAATATTAAATCGCTATAAAAGCGTTGGAATCGTTAGTGGGGCATCGACACCCAAGAACGAATCTATGGAGGTTTACTTAAAAATGTCAGAAAAGAATATTAACACAATGGATGAAGCAATCGAATTTCTTGATGAGAAGAAAGCGTTAAAAAGAGGGCAAAAAATAAGCGTAGTTATATCTCAAGTTGAAGACGATGGCTTAAAAGTTTATTTAGACGGAAAAACTGACATCACGTTATCAAAAGATCAACTTGCTTGCGAAGTTTACAACAAAGCTGATTACGAAGCAGGCAATGAAATAGAAGTAGTAGTTATGGCAACTAAGCCCAAACTCGTTTTATCACAAAAGCAAATTATTGTTTTACAAGAAGAAGAAGCTCTTGCTAAAGAACTTAACGAAGGCAAGATTATTAACGTTAAAATCGACGCTAAGAATAAAGGTGGTTTAACTGGTAAGTTTGGTGCTTTTGACGTATTTGTTCCAGCTAGAGAAATTAAGATTGGATTTGTTAACGATCTTGAAAAATACGTAGGTAAGACTTTAAGAATTAAGCCCCTTAAAGTTGAATACACTAACAGAAAGAAAGAAATCGTAGGTTCACAAAAAGTTATCTTAGAAGCTGAAAAAGCTGAAAGAGATGCTGAAAAACTTGCAAAAGAAGAAGCTTTCTTTGCTTCAATCGCTGAAAACGACGTTGTTACTGGTACTGTTGCAAGATTTGCTCAATTTGGCGCTTTCGTAGTAGTTAACGGTTTTGACTGTTTAGCTCACGTTTCAGACCTTTCTTGGACTGGCGTTAAGTCTCCTGCTGACGTTTTTGAAATCGGTAAAGAATATGATTTCGTAGTATTAAAAGTAGACAAAGAAAACAAGAAAGTTTCTATTGGTTATAAACAATTACAACCTAAGCCTTGGGATACCGTTGCTGATAAATATAACGTTGGTGACGTTGTTACCGGTAAAGTTGTTAGAATCGTATCTTTCGGTGCTTTCGTAGAACTTGAAAAGGGTGTTGACGGTCTTGTTCACGTTTCTCAAATTTCTCACGAATTCCTTGAAAATCCTGCATCTAAACTTAAAGTTGGCGATGAAGTTAACGCTAAGATTTTAGGTATCGACGTTGAAAAAGAAAAAATCACTCTTTCTATCAAAGCATTACTTGATGCTCCCGTTAAGGAAGTAAAAGAAGATGAAAAGCCAAAGAAAGAAAAGAAGGCTAAGAAGGAAGATGATGATGAAATTCACGGTTGGACTGAATCTGCAGACGCAGGCGTTTCAATTGCTGAACTTCTTAACAAATAATTAAAAAACGCACTCGTTTTGAGTGCGTTTTAATTTTATTTAAAATGATAAAACCCGCTAATTTTTTAGCGGGTTTTTATTATAATTCGTTTTTAATTAAATCGTCAAAACTTTCGCGTTTTACGATAATTTTATCGATTTTGTTTTCTATTGCAACAATCGGGGGACGAGTAATTCTATTATAGTTTGAAGCCATTGAATAATTGTACGCTCCGGTAACTAATACTGCGATTATATCTCCGCGAGTTGGCTTTGTGATTTCAACGTTTTCTTGAATTAAATCACCACTTTCACAGCACCTTCCTGCAATAGTAGCAGTAACTTTTTCTTGGCTATTTACTTTGCTTGCGTTTAAAACGGTGTAGTTAGCATTATATAAAGCGTATCTTGGGTTGTCCGTCATGCCACCGTCTATTGAAAGGTAATTTTTATAGCCGTCTATCGTTTTATAACTTCCGCAAGTGTATAGTGTAATACCTGCGTCTGCTACGATACTTCTACCGGGTTCCATAACGACTATTGGCATTTTAATGTTTAGATTTTTTACGGTTTCATCGAATTTTTTGCCTACGAGTTCAAGGTTGTTTTCAATATCAATTTGAGGGTCTGATTCGACGTATCTAACGCCGTAACCACCTCCAAGATTTAATATTTCACATTCGTAGTTAAACATTGTTTTAAGATCTCTAACGAAAGTAAGCATGATTTCTACTGCATCTAAAAACGCAGTACTGTCAAAGCATTGTGAGCCAACGTGACAATGGAAACCTTTAAGAGAAACGTTTTTAAGCTTTAATGCGTATTCGACCATCTCAAAAGCTTGTCCAGTTTCAATAGGTGTACCGAACTTAGAGTCTACTTGACCAGTCGTAATTTTAGCGTTAGTGTGGGGGTCGATTCCTGGTGTAATTCTGATTAATACGTCTTGTTTAACGTTTAAAATTTGAGAAAAATAATCAATTCTAGTTAATTCTTCAAGGTTGTCCGCAACGAAAAATCCGACGCCGTTTTTTATCGCATATTCAATGTCAAAATCGGTCTTATTGTTGCCGTGAAAAAATGCTTTTTCAAGCGGAAAATCAACGCTTTTAGCGGTAAAAATCTCTCCTGAAGATACAACGTCAATTCCTATATTTTCTTGTTTTGCAATTCTATAAATTTCTCTTATAGAAAGTGCTTTTGAAGCGTAACAAGGAAAAGAATTTTTGCCAAAATATTTTAAAAGCCCGTTTTTATAAATTCGCATTTTTTCGCGAACTTTATCTACGTCTAAAAGCATAAGGGGAGTGCCGTATTTTAAAGCAAGTTCAGTCGTGTCAACCCCTGCAAAATTAAGACGATTATTTTCGTTAATTTGTAAGTTATCGTGTAACATAACTTCTCCGTAAGTATTATTTTAGTAATGATTTCATATCGTAGAGCCCAGCAGGCTTGCCAATTAAAAATTCTGCCGCAGTAATTGCTCCGTTAGCAAAGAGTGAGCGTGCGTGAGCTTCGTGGCGAATAGTTATAGTTTCATTGCCGGTGTTAATCATAACTTCGTGAATACCAACCACGTTACCCATTCTTATCGATTGAATACCAAGTTCGTTTTCTTCACGTTTTGAATAACCGTTTCTACCGCATTTAATTTGAAGTTCAGGTCTAACTTCTAAAACGGAATTTGCAAGTGATAAAGCAGTTCCACTCGGTGCGTCAACCTTACGATTATGATGTGTTTCAATAATTTCAATATCCGCGCCTTCCATAAATGAAACGGCGGTTTTAACGAGTTTTGAAGTAACTGCAACGCCTAAAGAGTAGTTTGATGCAAAGAAGACGGGAATTTTTTTAGATGCGTTAATAATGTCTTGCTTTTCTTCTTCAGTATGACCCGTTGTTGCTATAACGCAAGGGAGATTTTTTTCGATAGCATCGAGTAAAAGTTGTTTTGTTGCAGTATGAAAAGAAAAGTCGATTAAAACGTCCGCTTGTTCTTTGCAATCGGCTAAAGTTTTATAAACCCCTTCGCCGGCAACGTCTATTTTTCCAACGCAGGTGGCGTTTTTAAATGATTTTTCGCAAAGGGCGTTTACTTCACGCCCCATAAATCCGTTTGCACCGCTAATTATAACTCTCATTGAATAATTCCTTCCTTGCGCATAAGGTCAAGTAAAACTTTTTCCTTGTTTTCATCCATTGACGTAAGAGGCATTCTTAAAACGTTTTCACCATAGCCCATGTGAGCGGTAGCCGCTTTAACCGGGATTGGGTTAACTTCGCTAAAGAGCGCCGTAATTAAATCGTGATACTTAATTTGAAGCTCTGCGCTACCTTTAACGTCGCCTTCAAACCACTTTGAAGCGATAAGTGAGGTTTCCTTCGGTAAAATGTTAGAGATAACTGAAATACAACCTTTACCACCGAGTGAGAGAAGGGGAACTATTTGATCGTCGTTACCAGAATAGATATCAAGTTTATCGCCAACGAGCGCAAAAGTTTCTAAAATCTTTGAAATATTACCGTTTGCTTCTTTAATACCTACGATATTTGGGTGATCTGCAAGTACAGCGTAAGTAGACGGTTCAATATTAACGCCAGTTCTTGATGGAACGTTGTATAAAATAACCGGCTTATCGCTTGCATCGGCAATAGCCGTGTACATTTGAATAAGACCTTTTTGAGTAGCCTTGTTATAATATGGAGTAACAACTAAAACTGCGTCGGCACCAACGTCACAAGCGTGTTTAGTAAGATCGATAGCGTACGCTAAATCGTTAGAACCAGTACCTGCGATAACGGGAACTCTACCTTTTGCTTTTTCAACTACGAATTTAATAGCGTCGCGGTGCTCATCGTCAGTTAAAGTAGAAGCTTCGCCGGTAGTTCCGCAAACAACGAGAGCAGAAATGCCTGACTCAATTTGCCAATCAACGAGTCTACCAAAAGCTTCGTAATCAATGCTACCGTCCTTATGCATAGGGGTAACGAGCGCAGTTGCAATACCTTCAAAAATAGTGTTTTTCATAAAAATCTCCTTAACATAGATAAAGGGCAGCTATAATACGGCTGCCCAGAAATAACGCTAAAAAAACGATATTCCATTGATAGCACTCCGTAATAACGACAGTTTAACGGATGTTATCCGTTAACCCAGCGGGGCGAAACTGCAAGAAAACGCCTACTTCGGCAACAGCCCCTTTCATCACACCGCTTGCACGGATACTAGGTGATTACTCTTGGCTAATTGCGCCTCTATCAATAAATTTACTATATTTTAGCACTCAAAATTATTAATGTC
>JAZSBA010000156.1:0-2194 GCA_045602125.1 Christensenellaceae bacterium
AAATATTGGAAACAAACTGGTATCATCAACCTTGACCTATTATTGGGAATGGATAGGCGACACTAAATAATATTCAAAAAGTTAGCAAATAAAATTTTAGGAGATGTTGTAAATGAGAAAATTATTAAAAGTTTGTTTATTTTTAATTCTAACTATAATCGTATTGTTTATAACTTTCGCAATAAGTTTCTTCTTTGCTACTAGAAACGCAAAACTTAACGTAAACAACTTTACAGATGAAAGTAATACGATAGAAATATGCTCGAATTTAGGCGAGCAAATATTTGTAAAAAACTCCAAAAATAACGGAGAATACGTAAATATTAGCGAGTTAAAAGATTGTACGAAAAACGCATTTATAGCAATTGAAGATAGACGCTTTTACACTCATAACGGAATAGATTTTAAAAGAATTGTTGGAGCAACGCTAACAAATATTAAAAATTTATCTTTTAAAGAAGGTGCGTCCACTATAACTCAACAACTAGTTAAAAACACACACTTAACTAGTGAAAAAACTATATCTAGAAAGTTAAAAGAAATAAAAATAGCCTTAGAAATTGAAAAAACTTACGAAAAAGATAAGATTTTAGAATTATATCTTAACACAATTTACTTTGGAAAAGGCGCGTACGGAATAGAAAGAGCGTCGAACGTTTATTTTTCAAAAAGCGCTAAAGAATTAAACGTTAACGAAAGCGCAATGCTCGCAGGAATTATTAAAGCGCCAAGTAAGTACTCGCCAATTAACAATTACAGCGAGTGTATTTTGAGAAAAAACGTCGTTTTAAAATCAATGCAAGACTGCGGTTATATAACTAAAGCAGAATACGATAAATATAAAAGCGAAGAAGTTAAGATAAGCTTAAATAACGACGATATAAACAGTGATTATATAAACGCGGTTTTAGTTGAATATGAAAATTCTAATTATTTCAATCCATACGCTAAAAACGTAAAAATAAATACTTTTTTAGATGAAAACTTACAAAGAGACATTTATAATTTTAAAACGCAAAACTACTCTACGTCAAAAATTGTTATAGATAATAAAACAAGCGGTGTTATCGCATATTTTGGTAAAAATTCTATTATGAAAAGAAGTCCTGCTTCATGCGTGAAACCGTGGCTTATATACGCACCAATGATAAACGACGGCTATATAAGAGAAAGTTCCGTTATAAAAGACGAAAAACTAAACTTTAACGGATATTCGCCTAAAAACTACAACAATATATATAATGGCGAAGTAACCGTAAAGACTGCTCTATCTAAAAGTTTGAACGTTCCGCCAGTTAAACTGTTAAACGACTACGGGATTGAAAAAGTTAATAATTATACTAGTAAAATGGGCGTTAACTTAAAAGATCAATCTTTAGCCTGCGCTCTCGGTTCTATTGACGGCGGTTTAACTTTAAAAGAACTTTCCGATTGTTATTCGCCGTTTAACAATAAAGGAAATTACTCAAAGTCTTCATTTATTAAAAGCATTTACTCAAATAACGTTAAAATTTATGAATTCACCCCTAAAAAAACACAAATTTTTAGCGAAGAAACAGCATATATCATAAACGACATACTAAAAGACGCGGTCTTATACGGAACGTCTAAAAAATTAAGATCTATTCCATTTGAAGTTTGCGCAAAAACCGGAACAAACGGTAACGAAGACGGCAATTTTGACGCATATTCTATATCATACACTACCGAGCACTTAGTTGGAACTTGGGTTGGAAACGAAGACAATTCAATTATGCCAAATACTGTAACCGGCAGTAACGAGCCTACGCAAATTTCATATAATATTTTAACTACTTTGTATAAAAATCAAGCGCCCAAACCGTTTGAAAAACCAAATAACGTAGTTACCCTTCCTATCGATAATGAAATTTTATTAAACGATAAAATTGAAGTTGTTCATGAAGGTGGAGAAAAGTATAATTTTATTTTAGGTTCAGAGCCTAAACTTTTATACGACAATTACGTTTTACCTAAGATAGAAAGCGCTAAAATTAACGTTACAAATAATCTTGTAATACTCAATTTTAACCTTAAAAACGCGGATTCAATAGAAATTATTAGATCGTTTAACGGTGAAAAAACAACCGTTTATAAAGGTAGTTTAATAAATAATTATAAAGAATACCTATCAAATTACGGCGTTTATAATTACTCAATTATAGCAAACAAAGGT
>JAZSBA010000157.1:0-8501 GCA_045602125.1 Christensenellaceae bacterium
GTCGGTAGAGCAGCTGATTCGTAATCAGCAGGTCGTCAGTTCAAGTCTGATCACCAGCTCCATTTCCCCCAGTAACAACTGGGGGAATTGTTTTATAAGGAATTTATTTTATGAAAACTTGTGTTTCTTCTTACAGTTTTAATAGATATTTAACCGAAACTAAGTGCAGTTATTTAGAAATTTGTGACAAGGCAAAAGAAATGGGGTTTGACGCCATTGAATTTATCGATCTTTACAATGAAAATTGGGGTAAAACTTCAGATGAGTTTGAAATGGCTAGAGAAATTAGCGCTCATTGTAAAAAAATCGGTTTAGAAATTGCATCTTATACCGTTTCAAGCAGTAAGTTTTTAGAAAATCCTAAAAAAGAACTTGAACGCTTAAAAGTTAGGGTTGATATTGCAAACGTTTTAGGCGCTCCCGTGATGCGTCACGACGTTACTTTTGATCTTCGCGATAAACCGCTATATACGTACATGGACGCAATTGAAGAACTCTATCCGTATATAAATAAACTTAGTAATTACGCTAAATCTAAAGGTATAAAAACTTGCACGGAAGATCACGGGTTTGCGTTCGGCTCTGCTAAATCAATAGTTGAGACAATTAAAAAAGTAAACAATGAAAACTTCGGCGCGCTCGTTGATATTGGCAACTTTATGTGCGTTGACGGCGACGTTGTTACCGCCGTTAGAGATACCGCTAAATTTGCTTTTCACGTTCACGTAAAAGACTTTTTGTTTAAAAGTGGCGTAGAACTTAAACCGGGCGGTTGGTGGACGACTACGTCCGGTGGAAACTATCTCCGCGGAACAATACTCGGCCACGGCGCAGTTCCCGTTAAAGCGTGCGTAAACGCCTTAAAACAGGCAAAGTACGACGGTTACTTATCTATTGAGTTTGAAGGGAGAGAAGAGTGTCTTTCGGCGATTAAAGATAGTTTAGAATTTTTAAAAAAAGTTATAGAAAGCGATTAAAAAAGCGGTTCAGTTTGAACCGCTTTTATCATTTTTAATTTTTTTATAACGGATTTCCGCAACTATAATTGAGATAATGCCGAATACGTTGTTTGATATTCCCGCAATGCTAAATATAATTAAGTCGTGCGAAAGCCAACAAATTAATGACGGAAGATTTAACATGCGAAGTTTATGTGGGTTTTTCATAGCGTAAGCAACCGTGGTTAACGTTTTTGCAACGATAGGAAGAATTGTTATAAATACCACTAATACCATAGATAACGTGTAGTTATTATATCTACTAATTATTGAATTAAGCGTTGCGTTAAACGATAAAATAGTCGTTGTAATTCCCGTTGCTAAAGTTACTATAACGAAAACTATTATCCACGGTTTAACGTTTTTATTGTTCTTGACGGCGCAGGTGAAAATTACGTTTCTAACAATTCCTATAAGATTCATCGCAACGCCTGTATACGAGCCGAAAAAGAATAACTGAACGGCAAATAACAATTCGCTAAGCGTCTTAAATAATAAAATTTTAAAATGCGAATTAAATTGAACGGCAATTATGGTGCACGCTACCGCTAAAACACCTATGCCTTGAACGAATATGTCAAAAAGTTCCATAATACTATTTGTTTACTACGTTTTGTGATTTTCCGTCTAAAAAGGCTTGAACGTTTTGTGCAACTATATCAATAAGCCTTTGGCGTGATTCCTTTGGCGCCCATGCAATATGTGGAGTTATAGTTAAATTTTTAGCATCAAGTAAAGGGCAGTCTTTGCTCATTGGTTCAACGCATAAAACGTCTAAATAAGCGTGTGAAATAACTCCGTTATTTAAAGCGTCTTTTAAAGCGTTTTCATCAACGACTGGACCGCGTGCCGTGTTAATTAAAACGGCGGACTTTTTCATTAAAGAAAGAGTTTCTTTGTTGATTAAATTTTTAGTTTGCTCGTTGAGTGGAGAGTGAATAGTTAAATAATCGCTTTCTTTAAAAATAGTTTCTTTATCAACGATCTCGTAAGGGGAATTTTCAGGCTTTGTTCTCGTGTAAACTAAAACTCTCATACCAAACGCTTTGGCAATTTCAGCAACGCGTTTTCCTATGCTACCAAAACCTATAATGCCAAGAGTTTTTCCAAAAAGTTCGGTTAAAGGATAGTTAAAGTAGCAAAAAGTTTCACTTTTTATCCAATCGCCACGCTTAACCGTGCTATCGTAAACGTCGATTTTATTAGCGTGATGAAGTATAAATGCAAAAACGTGTTGAGAAACGTCAACGGTAGAGTAGCCCGGAACGTTGGTAACTACTATTCCTTTTTCGCTTGCAACTTTTAAGTCAACGTTATTGTATCCCGTTGCCGTAAGCCCGATATATTTAAGGTTAGGAAGTGAGTTTATCATATCCTTATCAAATAACGTCTTGTTGCAAATAACGATAGGGGAATTATAGCACGCTTTTATAACGTCTTCACGAGAGAGAATATCGTAATAAGAAACTTCGCCTAAACTATTTAGTTTTTCTAAATTTATATCGCCTACCGTGAAGGTAGGCTTATCTAAAATGGTTATATTCATAATTATCTACATTGTCCACATATGTGGACTAAAATATTATTCAAAACAATCAAGTATTAAATCTAAACATATTGCTAAGCCTTTAGGAAGGCAAGATTTAAGGAGTTTTTCTTCTCGGGTGTGTTCGCCCGTACCATCGTAAACGCCAACGCAAACGGCGGGAATTCCTTGAGATAATGGGATATTGCAGTCAGTTGACATGGTTGTCGTCGTGCACGGAATATTAGTGTGCTTTTCGCAAACGGAAATAACCTTTTGTACCATTTGCTCTTGCTTAATCATATCGTAATCTTTACCGCAGGGGCGTTCGCCAACTACTTTTACTGAGAAAGTTGCCAAGTTTTCCGCATTGAACTTATCAATGGTTTTGTAGAAAAACTCTTGCATATAGTCTAAACATTTTGCGTTATCAGAGCGATATTCATAGAGCATCATTGCTTGTTGAGAAATGGTGTTAACGCTCGTTCCGCCGTTAATTATGCCAACGTTAAAACTAGTTTTAGAGTTGGCTAAGACGGGTAGTTCAACCTTATAAAGCGAGTCTATAAGGCGGGCAAGTTGGTGAATTGCATTAGGTCTTCCAAAATCCCCCCAAGAGTGACCGCCTTGAGTTTTGCACTCGATTTCAAACCTGTGAGAGCCAACGCATCTATCTGCAACGTGAGAGTAGTTGCCGTCGAACGTGTAAAACTCGGTTACTCTTCCTTTATAATCTTCCATTATTTTGCGAGTGCCTTTTAAGTTCCCAAGACCTTCTTCGCAAGAGTTTGCAACGATTAAAACACCGCGTTTTGCTTTAAGAGCGTTTTTAATGATAAACTTAGTTGCCATAAGCATCATAGAAAGAGAACTTGTATCGTCGCAAACGCCGGGCGCGTAATAATACTCGTTATCTTCTTTGATTTTGAACGGAGTAGTGTCTGGAAAAACGGTGTCTAAATGCGCGCAAAAAACTACGATGTCGTTGGAGTTTTCGCAGTTTATTGGATAAACGCAGTTTAAAGCGTCGTCAATATAAACGCCTTTAGCCCCTTGGCTTTCAAGCCAAGATTTGCAAAATTCCGCGCGTTTTTCTTCATTGTGAGAAGGGGCTGGAATTTCAACGAGCGTTTTAAGTAATTCGTTAAGCTCCAAAGTTGAGTTTTCGATAAAATTTTTAATTAAAGTATCCATGAAAGTAATTATAATACTAAAAGTATTAAAATGCAAGAAAAAACGCTTAATTGAAAATTTGTTTGGATAAAAAAAGATGCGAAGAATTTCTTCGCATCTTTTTTTTTGGAGGCGCCACCCGGATTTGAACCGGGGGATAAGGGTTTTGCAGACCCGTGCCTTACCGCTTGGCTATGGCGCCATCTTTTGACAACACGATTATTTTACTATGTTTTAATCTCGTTGTCAAGCAATTTTGCTTTTATTTTACACAATATGCAAATTAAAATTTTTTAGTTACATAAAACGGTTACTTGCCGTTAAAAAAGTGCAAGTAACCGTTTGTTATATTAATCAACCGTAACCGATGCGCGAGTTGTAACGCGTTTTACTAAATTTAAGAAATCGTCGTCACAATTATAGAACATTTCAGCGCATAACGCCATAGGCGTATAAATTCCACCGTCAAGCGTGCCTGCTAAACACATATTGATTTCGCCGAGTTTATTTTTCTTAATAAACTTTAACGTTTCTAAAACGTAATTGCCGTTTTTAAGCCATTGTGAAGTAATTTCTCTCCAAGCGTTTGCTCTAATTTGGCGATCGTGGATTGCAATTTTAGGATTATTTTCACCAATGATGTAAGGTCCTTGTTGGTGGGCGAATTTTCCCCAGTCGATCATCATAACTCCCTTAAACACTAAGCCGACTTTCGCTCCGTTTCTAAGTTTTAGAAGTTTTTCAGTAAACTCTAAAGTTTCCTTAAACGCGTCAAATCTCATAAACGGATAATAATCGTACGGGAATTCACCGCAATCTTCCCATAAAATCTCAATTTTCTTGTCGAGCTTTTCAATTTTATCAAGGTGGTTTTTAACTGAAGTTGCGTGAAGACCGAAAATTATTCTTAAGTTTGGAGTAATTTTCCAAAGTTCGTTTGAAATTTCGTTAACCATATCGGTAACCACTTCAGAAATAAGCTTACCGCCAACGACTTCCTCGTTTCTTTCGGTAAATGTTTGAAAGTAAATGCCGTCTGCATCTATATCTTTATACTCGTTTATATATCTTGAAATAGCAAGTTCTTTAGTATCTTGAATATTTTTCTCGGTTATCTCTTTAGTTTGGTTGCCAACTTCACGCCAGCCCCAACTGTAACCTAGTATAACTTTTATGCCGAACGAGTGGGCGTACTCAATAAGGTCGGGCATATTAAGGGGAATATACTCGTTCCAAATAACCACTTCGTTAAGGCGCATCCTCGCCATATTTTCAATATAAGCGCGGTAATCGTTGGTAGAGTGTCCCCAAGTAAAGATACTACGAGTTTCATTGTCGGGCTCTTTTGAATAGCAAGCTTCTTGAAGTGGAGTGTCAAACGAAAGGTCGGGCATTAAAAAAGAATAATACTTAGGCGCGTTAGCTGGAATATAATCATCAAAGAAACTAACTGCCGAGTAGTATAATTGCGCTTCTTCGTGAGCGGTTAAAATTACGAATCTACCGTTTTCATCGTTTGGGTTTTTCATAACCTTAACTAAAAAACCTTTTTTAGGAACTTCTTCTTCCTTAACGAAACTTTGAATAGTTTTGCTTTTATTGTAAAGGCTTATAAAGAATACGTTTTTAGAAAGAGACGCTCCTTCCTTTTCGCACGGAATAGTGTAAAGCTTATAAACGCCTGCTTCTCTTAAAACGTAAGAACTTAGTTCCTTAAATAAAAAGTTTACGGCTCTTTTAGTGATACCGCTATAATCGGTGTAAATAATTTTCCAATCGGTTTGTTTCATAAAAAACTCCTTTTGTTTTTGTTAATTTTATTATACTAGAATAATTTTGAAAATAATATAATATAACGATATAAAAATATCGTAAATCGAAACTAATTGTTGACTTGTTTAATAATTGATACTATAATAATCATAAGGAGTATATATGAAAATCGTTAAACTTAATGAAATTGTAGATATAAATTTTAATCCAACTTTTATTAACTCGCTTAAACAGTTTTGGCATACTACTAAAAAGTTTCAATGTATAAATTCACCTAAAAAACAAAATTTGTTTCTTTTGCTCGTTGGTTGCAAGGCACGTTTTGATGAAAAGAACGGCAATATAACGATTTGTGAAAGTGGAGATTTGGTTTACGTTCCAAAGGGTAGTGAGTATAAGTTAGAATTGTTTGATTTCGAAAGTGATAAATCTCATACGATAGGCATAAATTTTTTACTTTTTGATGAGAACCAGGAAGAAATTATCCTATCAAACTGCGTTGAAGTTCTTGGCAATTCAAGTAAATGCAAGATTGAAAACTTGTTTATTGAATCGCTAAAAAGCGGAGTTGACGGAAGTTTAATTGAGTTTAGAATAATTTTAATGCAAATATTTTCCGCTCTTACAATCTATGAAAAGTCTAGCGCTTTTCCTTATTATATTATAGATAGCATAAATTACTTAAACGAAAATTTAGAAAACGTTCCCACCGTTTCTGAACTTGCTAAAAGAGCGTCGGTTAGCGAAGTTTATTTTAGAAAACAGTTTAAAGCCTGTATAGGAAAGTCCCCATTAGAGTATAGAAACGAGTTAAGGCTTTTAAGAGCAAAATCTTATTTAGAGCACGGCGAAATTTCTATCCAAGAAATATCTGATACGCTCGGTTATGCAACCGTTTCGCATTTTATAAAAGAGTTTAAGGTTCGTTACGGCTATTCTCCGTTAAAGTTTAGAAATCTAACTAAAAAAGCACGCTAAAAAGCGTGCATTTTTTTATCTTTGGCAAAAAGATTTACAGTAGTGCGGAGCGTCCATTACGTTAGCGCCCGTTTGTTCGTGGCTTATCTCAATGGTAGATAAGTTACAGCGATTACAGTTGTCGTTATGCACGCATTCACACACATTGCATTTAACGTTACAGCATCTATTATCCATATATATAATACCTCCTGTTAGTCTTATTTTAACCAAATAAAAAAAATTTTAACCATTATAGATTATTTTTGTCAAAAAGTGTTGACAAATAGTTATAAGGGTTGTAAAATAAAGTTGAAATTAGCAGTCGAGCATTAAGAGTGCTAACACTTTAAAGGGGAGTTTGCTAACTGTATGGAACTTTCAGATAGAAAGAAAAAGATACTGCAAATAGTAGTTGACGATTATATTGATACTGCCGTTCCCGTTTCGAGCAAGCAGATATCTGAAAAGTATATGACGGGCGTTAGTTCTGCAACTATCCGCTCTGAACTTTCAGCGCTTGAAGAACTTGGGTATTTGACGCAACTTCACACCTCGTCGGGTAGAGTTCCTTCGGCGGAAGCTTATAAGCTTTACGTTAGCGACCTTATGACCAAGGAGCATTTATCTAAAAAGGAACTTGACTATATAAAAGAGATTTTCCTTCAAAAAGCCGATAACATTGAAAACGTTTTTAAAAACGCGTTGAAAGCTATAACTGAACTTACGGATTACACGTCCGTTGCGGTATCTTCAAGCGCAGTTGAAGATAAGTTAAGAGAAATTAGGTTTTTTAGGTTTAGAGAAGATAAGGCGCTCGTTTTAATAGTAACTGATCTTAAACTTTTAAAAGATAATTATATAGCTATCCCCAAAGAAATGACTGAAGAAGGCTTAAACGAAGCCAACAATCTTATAAACAAATTATTTAAAGATAAAACCTTTGAAGAAATTTGCAATATGGAAGTTGACTTTAACGAAAGTTTCTCGGGATATAAAACGATATTTATAAACGTAATTGATGCGTTAAAAGCATATTTTTCAAGCAAGCAAGACACGACTTTAATGCTTGAAGGTCAAGATAGAATTTTAAGATACACCGACGACTTGGATATGGATAAAATCAAGGACTTTTTGTCGGTGGTAACAAGCAAAGATAAACTTTTAGACGTTTTAACCGAAGATAACCGCGAACTTAAAATCAACGTTAAAATCGGGTCTGACGGGTATGAAAAATTACCTAAAGACAGTTCTCTCGTTACCGCAACTTACTCGGTAAGCGGTAAAAAGATAGGAACTTACGGTGTAATAGGTCCTTCTCGTATGGACTATCAAAAGGTGGTAGCCGTACTTGAAAACGTTGGTAGAATAATTGAGAGTATTTTAGCAGAGAAGTAGGAGTGAAAATGGAAGAGCAACAAGTTAAAAAACCAACCGTTAAGGCGCTTACTGCCGAAAACGAACAGTTAAAAAAGGAAATTGAAAGTTTAAAAGCCGAAGTAAACGCAACTAAAGATAGTTGGCTTAGATGCGCGGCGGACTTTGAAAATTTTAAAAAGAGAAATCAAGACACTAGGATCAACGCATATCGCGAAGGTAAATCGGATATAATTAAAAAGATTTTAGTGGTTGGAGATACGCTTGATAGAGCGCTTACAATGGATCTTGACGAAAAGACCATGGAGGGAATAAAACTCATGGCTCGTCAATTTACAGAAACGCTCGAAAGCGAAGGCGTAACCGCAATAAATCCGGTTGGGGAAGTTTTCGATCCCAACACTCAAGAGGCGGTTATGCAAGTACCTAAAGAAGAAGGCGATACGCCGGGTACTGTAAAACAAGTTTTCTTGAAGGGTTATAAACTTCAAGATAGAGTAATCCGCTATGCTCAGGTTGTAGTAATAGGGGAATAAAATAGAAATTATTATATAAGGAGATATATTATGGGTAAAATTATTGGTATTGACTTAGGTACGACAAACTCTTGCGTAGCCGTTATGGAAGGCGGTGAACCGGTTGTTATAGCAAACGCTGAAGGCGCTAGAACTACGCCGTCAGTAGTTGGTTTTCAAAAA
>JAZSBA010000158.1:0-14760 GCA_045602125.1 Christensenellaceae bacterium
CTTGGCCTCCGACTTAAACAAGTAAAATCTAAAAGTCAATAGCGCATTACGCCTTTTTATATGAATTTATTAAAACGTTTAAGATTTCTCGCCACTTATAAGACTATTATTTTCATTAAAAAATCACTTGTAATTTACTCTCTTTTATGTTAACATAAAAATATGTTTAAAATGAAATGCCCAGAGTGTTCTCACGAATTTTCAGGGGACTCTACAATTGAATTAATAACCTGCCCGTCTTGTAATAAAAAAATAAGCGCTAACCAAGCGATTAAGTATTACGACTCTCTTCACAAGCGCGAAACGGAGAAGAAGAAAGTTGCAGTCGGCGAGGCGTACGCTAAAGTTCAAAAACTTATAGCAGAGTGCGAGTGGTACGTTAAAAACGGAGATTACGATACCGCTTTATCTCTTACTGAAGAGGCGCTTAAACTTTCTAACACCGAAGGTAAAATTTATCTTATTAGAGTTTATATCAAAACGAAGAATTTTACCGATTACGAAGATAAAACGCACTATGAAGACCTTAAAAAAGCGATAGAACTCTCTCCCCTTTTCGAGCAAGATAAAATTAGAGAGCTCTACGCACCTTATTATAAGAAAACTACTATTTCCAAAGAAGAAATCGTAGAATACGAAAGCCAAGAAGCAGACAGTCGTTTAGCGCGCGTTGAAGAACTACTTAAAGATAGCATCCCCCGTCATTTTAGAAGGGAAAAATCAATAAAAGCGTTTATTCCTATATCAATTCCAACGACTATTGCATTTATCACTTTGTTAGTTTTATCGCTCACGCTTGACAATATGATTTTATCTCTACTCTCCGCAGGTTTATTTATTCTCGAAATTGCGTTGGTGTTTAACTTTATAGAAAATAGGAAAAAATCTAAACTTTTTAACGCCGTGCTTGACTTTTACGATAAATTAAACGAATTTTCGTTAACGCCGAATACAAAACTTAAAACGGCGGTTGCGCTTGAAAACCTTGCGGTTGCGGAAATAAACAAGGAAGCGTCTTATAAAATTGACGCGCTCGTTGAAGAGTTGATAAGCGTTATAATAGCAGGAAAGGAAAAAAAGGCAATAAGATTTATAATTGATAATAAAACTTTCTCTAAATTCATAGAAAAAAGCAGTTCTTAACTAGAACTGCTTTTTATTTGGTTTTTATAATTATTAAAATAAATTTATAATTACTTTTTTACGTCGCTCGGCAAATACATAAGCGCTTTCTGTTCCACTTTTTGCTTGACTTCTAAATAAAGCGTTTTTCGTTCGCTTTCTTTCAGGAGTTTTATATTTTCTATCATAATAAAAAACACAAAAATCACTTGCGTTTATCATATGTTGATTTCTTTCAATATAAGACGCTCTTCCCGCGTTTATAACCGCGCTAGGAATAAAAGTATCGTCATAAGTTTCTAAAAGATAGTTCGTATAACTTTCATCAATATACGCAAAATGCGAGCGCACGTAAACCAACTTTATTTTAGGATAATCTTTCTTAATTAAAGTAACGACATCTAAACACAAACAATCAAATTCACTTGCGCTACCAAAATAAAATATCTCTACTTCTTTATTTAATATTAAGTCTAATACGGTTTTTCTTACGTTTTCATAGAGTTCAGCGGTTTTATTTATTTTTCTATGCCCGATAAAACAACAAGTTTTCATATTGTACTTTTAACCCATTAAAAAAGTGCGCCAACTAGGTCAGCGCACTAAAAACGCAAACCCATTGTCGCGAAACAAACCATTAATAGATCAAGAGTAAATCTCATACTACCAGGCGGAATTTGCATTTTTATCAAAATCCATAATGATAGTATGAGTAAAAAGGGTATAAATACCCCAATAATAAAAATTTACTCTCTTATTTTGACTATTTTAATTTGTTTCGCACAATTAGTATATCACATAAAAAATATTTTATCAATATCTTTTTTTAGGATAGAAAACACAACTAAAAAAAGCACGCTTGAGCGTGCATTTTTATTATTCTTCAATAGTGTATTTATAAAGGGCGTTTTTACTTACTCCCCTTTCTTTAGCAACGATTGATATTGCTTCTTTTTTTGAATATCCCCTTGAAATATAAAGGTCGATATGCTCTTTTTCGCTTAAAATAAAACCGTTTTCAGTTTCGCCCGAATACCCTTCAACTATTATAACGAACTCCCCTTTAGGTTCTACTATATCAACCGATTTTAGCGTTCCTAAATAGGTAGTTTCGTGAATTTTAGTTATTTCTTTAACGACTGCAACCTTTCTATCCCCTAATTTTTCATATAGGTATATAACGTCACTTTTAACGTCGTGCGGGGCGGAATAGAATATTAAAGTTTCCCTATGCTTTTCAACTCTTTTTAAAACTTGATCTTTATCCTTGTTCTTTTCGGGTAAAAAGCCGATAAAGGTAAAATTTGAACAATCTAGCCCCGAAAGTATAAGCGCGGGAACGAACGCCGTTGCGCCGGGAATTACCGTGTAATTAACGCCGTTTTCTCTAAGCGCCGTGCTTAAAACGTTGCCCGGGTCTGATATAACGGGAGTTCCGGCGTCAGAGATGACCGCAACGTTTTTATTCTCCTTTATCAAAGATAAAATTTCTTCTATTCTTTCCTTTTCGTTATACTTATGATAGGAAATAAGTTGCTTTTTAATTCCGTAAAAATCTAAGAGTTTAAGAGAGTGGCGAGTGTCTTCACACAAGATAACGTCCACTTCCTTTAAAGTTTCTACTGCGCGATAACTAATATCCTTTAAATTACCTATCGGCGTTGAAATAAAATAAAGCATATTATACTCCTTTATTTACAAATTCTTCAAGAACTTTAAGTTGAGGTTTAATTCCCTTTACCCCTTCGATTAAAAACAAATAGGGCTTTCCACCTTGAAAGTTAGTTACGAACTGAATTCTAGACGGCTCTAACCCTACGCTTTTCATCTTAAAGATAAGGTCGGTGAGCCTTTCGGTTCTTTGGCACATACAAAGCCTACCGCCGTGCTTTAATTTTTTAGCGGAAATCTCGATAATTTCTTCCTGCGTAACGGTGATTTCGTGACGGCACATAGCGATTTTTCTATTGCCGTTAGGCTCGCCACTCCCCGCTTTTTTATACGGTGGATTGCAAAGTATTAAGGAGTATTTTCCGTTTAAATCTTTATCTAATTCTTGAATAGGCTTGTTTATAACGGTAAAAATATCGTTGAGTGAGTTAATATCAACCGATTTTTGAGCAAGGCTTGCTAGTTCCGGTTGAATTTCAACGAGGTCAACCGATTTTGCGTTTTTATTAAGGGCGTAATAGTGAATTCCAACTATTCCAGACCCAGCGCAAAAATCGGCGACGATATCTCCCTTTTTAGCGCTTGCAAACTTTGATAAAATTACCGCGTCGCTTGTGAAGCGATAAAGCTCGTCGTCTTGATAAATTTTTAAATTGTCAATTAATAACTCTTCTAAAACTATCATAATGAAATATAGCGTGTATCCCTTAATAAGAACACACGCTAATCTTTAAATTTTTTTTATTATAAGATAAAGTCAATCTTCTTATTCTTCATCTACTGGAGCGCCAACTGGGCAAGTATCTGCGCAAGCACCGCAAGAAATGCAAGTGTCTTTATCGATAACGTAAAGTTCTTCACCTTCAGTAATTGCTTGAACTGGGCAAGCTTCTGCACATGCGCCACAAGAAATGCAACTATCATTAATAATATAAGCCATAATTATTCTCCTTAAATTTAAAGTTTTAGTCGTAAGACTATTTTATTTTAACACAACTTTTGTGTTTTGTACAGTATTTTTACGAGTTTTCTTCTTCAATAGTTTCTTCGGGTTCTTCTTCTACGATTTTGTTGTTTTTGAACTTAATTTCACTCAAATCGTAGTCTTTATAAATAACCGTTCCGTCTTTATGCGAAGTTTTAGTTTTCACTATCATTTTAAGCATATTGTTAGAAATAACCGTTGCTTTTCCGTCAGGCGTGGTTACTTCAGAGCCAACTTTGGGCATCTTCTTATAAACGTCTGCATAATACTCGTTTTCATATTCTAAGCAACACATAAGTCTTCCACAAAGCCCGCTTATCTTTGACGGATTGAGTGATAAACCTTGGTTTTTAGCCATCTTTATAGTAACCGTCTTAAAGTCGGGAAGGAAAGTATTGCAACAGCAAACTCTTCCGCAAGGCGCAATTCCGCCTAAAATCTTGGCTTCGTCACGGCTACCTATTTGCCTTAAATCTATTCTATGCTTTAATGCCGTTGCAAGTGACTTTACAAGTTCTCTAAAATCTATTCTTGCAGGCGCTGTAAAGTAAATTATAATTTTAGACCCGTCAAAAGGAATTTCAACGCCGGTAATTTTCATTTCTAAACCGGATTTTTCAACTTCTTGTTTAGCAGTTTCGAAAATAGACGGCAATCTCTTTTCGTATTCTTCCATGCGCTGAATATCTTTATTCGTTGCGCGCCTAGTTATAGGCTTTAACGGTTGAACTACTTCGCTTTCTTCAACCGACCTTGGAGTTATCGCAACTACGCCGTATTCAGTACCGCGAGCAGTATCGACTATAACGCCCTCGCCCTCTTTATAATCTTCGCCCTGCGGGTCGAAGTAATATACTTTACAGGAGTTATTAAATTTTACTCCTACTATTTTGACCATTTGAATTTTCCCTCCAGAACGCTAAACAAAAGCCCGTCTATCACCGCAACGCGATTGCCGTTGAAATAAAGTTTCTTTTCAGCGTCCCTTATTCTATCTGAAATATAAATTAAAGCCCCAACGGGTATGTCGTTAAGAACTTTTTGAGCGCTTGCATCTTTTACGCTCCCACCTGATCCCGCTACTATACATTGGCGGGTAAATTCCGCTAAACACGAAACGAAATCGTTAAGGTTAGCCTTTTCAATTTTCGAAGAAAATTCCGCAACTTGCTTGCTTGATTTTAGTTCTAATAAAACAGATTTAGCAAGGCTCATTTCAAGCCCGACGTTTTCTTCGTTATATCTTTTAATTACTTCGCCTAGTTTTCCGTTTGAAAGCGGTAAAACGGCATCTAACTTATCGCTATTATACCCTTCGTTTAGTAAAAAACCTTTTAAACTTTCAACTGAAAACGGCGGAATATCCAAGCGCTTTGAACGGGATAACACCGTTGGAAGTAATGGATAAACACTCGTTGCGCCCATTAAAATATAAGTGTTTATAGGCGGTTCTTCGAGCGTTTTTAAAAGTTTGTTTTGCGCTTGAACGGTCATTGAGCAAACGCCGTTTAAAAGAAATATTTTCTTATCCCCTTCAAGCGGTTTAAAGAAACTTTTTTCAACTAAATCGTCAACGTCTGAAACGACGATTTTTTTACCTTTAGGATACGTCATAACGTCGATATGCGAGCCTTGTAAAATAAGTTTACAGTCTCTACACTTTCCGCAAGGCTCATCTTCTTTACACATAAGCGCCGTGGCAAAAACGTTGAGATAGTTAGAGAGCATACTCTCGTCGTCACACACTAAAAGGTACGCGTGCGAAAGAGTTCCGCCCTTTATCTCTTTTTGAAAAATTTTATAGGCGTTAGTGTTTTTAAGAAGTGAAAAAACGTTCATCTTATTACCTTTTCAAGAGCCGTTACGATTTTTTCGTGAGTGCTTTCTTTACTACCGCTAGGATCGATAACGATAAATCTTTCAGGCTCTTCTTGAGTGAGTTTTACGTAGCCTTCGTATACCTTTTGATGAAAGGAATCGCCGGAAAGTTCAAGCCTATCGTCCTTATCCGCGCCACCTTTTCTTTTAAAAGCGTCTTTTGGAGAAATGTTTAAAAACACGGTAGCGTCAGGCTTGCAGTTTTCTATAGCGTAGGAATTAATTTTTTTAATATAATCTACGCCAAGCCCCCTTGCGTAACCTTGATATGCAAAGGAAGAATCGATGTATCTATCGATTATAACGAGTTTACCGCTATTAAGCGCCGGAATAATCTTTTCAGTTATAAGTTGCGCTCTAGCAGACGCGTAAAGTAACGCTTCGGCGTAATCGCACATTTCCTTATTTTCAATATCTAAAATGAGCGAGCGAATTTTTTCGGAAATTTTAGTTCCGCCCGGTTCTCTTAAAAAGAGATAGTCCACCCCTTTTTTGTCAAGATATTCGGTATAAAGTTTTACGTGCGTGGATTTTCCGCTACCTTCTCCACCTTCAAAAGTGATAAGTTTTCCTTTCATTATATTCCCCTACTCACGATAAATACGTAGAGTAATTTTGTATAGTTTTGTATAAAACGGCAAGCATTTCGTAATATAAATCGCCGTTAGCCTCTTTATTATTACCTATTGCAAGATAAATCTCGGTAGAAGAAGTTTCGTCTTCTTCATCAGCCGGAGTTATAGAGAATACTCTTGAAATATTTCCCAATTCTCCACCGTCAAGCTCGCTAAGTTTTAAGGCGTAACTGCCCATAACTTTTTGACCTAGCTCGTTAGTGCCTTCCCTTTGTTCATCTAAAAGATAGGGGTGCTCGTTAAAGCAATTTTCTAAACCTGTTGCCATAAAGTATATGCCTTTAAGCCTTTCAAGCTCGTCAAGGCGACCCTTTTCTTTTTGTTCTTTAGTTCTAAACCTACTGTCACCCTTTCTCGTACGGTCAAAGTACTCAAATACCTTGCTTTCGTTAAATACGCCGTTAGCGTCGCAAAATTCGTTTTCAAATAAGTACGCCTTAGCGTCTTTGATATATTCGTTTATATCAACCGCGCCACCCGGCATTTTTAAATAGGCTAAATATAACTTTTCGCCTAAAAAACACACGTCGTCGTAGTTAAGGTCGCAATACACACCGCCTAAAAGATAATCTTCGGGGTTTTCTTCCGTACCACGGATATACATAGTTTCCCCTTTTAACATCTCGTAAGAAAAACCACCTTCGGTCGGCTTTGACGTAAATAATTGTTCAATGTACTCGTCGATTGTTCCTTTACCCATAACGACGTCATCGTCGAGCATAATCTTAAAATCTTGCCCGTCAGACGGCTTTTTTGAAACGAAGTTGAAGATTAAAACGAATACGACGCACAAGATAGCCGAAAATACGACTACTTTCCAAAGATCGTATACGAAAAAGTTTTTCAGTTTTCTTTTGGTAAGTTTATCTACCATAGATTATCCTAAAATTTCGAGAACTTTAATCTTGTAACTACCGCCCTTTGGCGCGTTAACAACGCAAACGTCTCCCGCCTTTTTACCCATAAGGGCTTGACCTAAAGGAGATTCGTTTGAAATTTTACCCTTTGATAAATCAGCTTCCGCAGTACCAACGATAGTAAAGGTGTATTCTTCCTTTTCTTCCATATCGAGATATTTAAGTTTAGAGCCTACTTCGATTACGCCTTTTTTACCGCCCGATGCGATAACTTCGCCGAATTTAAGCTTGTTTTCAATATCTTGCTTTTCGCCTTCAAGCTTTGCTTGCTCGTCTCTAGCGGCAGTATACTCTGCGTTTTCAGACAAGTCGCCTTGCTCTCTTGCTACTTTGATTCTTTGAACTACTTGTGGGATAAGTTCGTTTTTGAGTACGTTAAGTCTTTGTTCGAGTTCTTTTTTACCTTCAGCGGTAAGAATAATTTTTTCCATTTTTTTAACTTCCTAAAATATTTTATATTTTACTTTGCTTTGCAAAGTTTAATTTTTAATTCTGTAACCGAATCCGCAACTGCTTTCAACGCTATCTTCCATAGAGATAACTGCTTTTTCGGGGTGACGCTCCATACCGAAACGGAACATAAGCTTATCTATAAGCTGGTTAGCCTTTATAAAATCTTCCGCAGTTTTAATTTCTATCATAGCGGGAGTTTCTTTAAAATTACTATCAAAACTAACGTCTTGCAAATTCTCTTTTGTAGGATCAAGCGCTAAGTAAACGAAAATCTGCTCGTCTTTTTTATAGATTTTTAAAATCATTTTTCCGTTGCAATCAGACGGAACGGGAATAGTAGCCGACTTTTGATAACTTAAAACTATCGCCCTTAAAATTCTATAATAGTCCTCAGCCGAAGTTGCAACAGTTTCGTTCTTTACAAAAAACGCGAAACCGCTCTTTCTCGACTGCTCGTCACTAGACGGCTTTTGCAAATAAGAATTATCGCTTCTTACAAGGTTGTTAACGACCATCGCTTCTTTAACGAGCGCTAACGCTTCAGTTAAATCGTCATTACTCTTTATCGCTTTTTTACAAGGAACGATTTCAAATTGCTTATCGCTAAACTTTTCAACGCTATAACCCTTTTCAATCATAAAATCAGGGTCAACTGCAAGATATAAGTAAACTACCTCGTCCTTTTCAAACATCTCGGCAATAATTTTCTTCCTTTGAACGCCGAGTTTTTTAAACTGCATAGCCCTTTCGTATCCAAGCATAGCGTAGCGAATTTCATCGTAAAAATACTTTGAATTAGGCTCGTTGACGTTTTCATCTTGAACGACAGTTTCAGCGTTTTCACTATCTTTTACTTGCTCTTTTGAAGTAGGCTTTAAAATAGCGTAAAGACTGAGATTTTTATTCTTGCTTAAAATCTCTCCGTAAAAAGGAACTTTACCGTCAACGTCTTTTGCCCAACCTAAAAAGTCAAACCCGCTAACTTCTGCGTTGAAAAACGGAATAGCGCTTTTATATTTTACCTTTACCGTTTTCGTCAGTACGCCTTTAACGAAAAATTTAACTTTTTTAGCTTTGCTTTTACGTGCAACGCAAACTATAATTACGATTAAAACAATTAAGCCGAGCGCAATTAAGAGCACCCAAGCAAGTGAGAACGCGTCTTGAAAAGGCCAAAGGGGAACGAGTGTTTCACTATAAAAAGAATATATTTGCAACCAGCAATTTATAAAAAACTTTTTAACAGCTTCCATAAAATTCTCCTTTTTAATCTCATAATATATTAACATATATTATAAAAAATTTCAAGGGTTTTAAAAAAGATAAAGACTATTTTTATTAAAAATAGTCGGCTCTATACGTTATCTACTCTATAAAAAACAAATAACCGCCTTATAGGGCGGTTATTTTAAAAAGTTTTATTCAGTTCTTAAAGCGTTAACGGGGTCTTTATTCGCCGCGCTCTTTGCGGGAATTAAGCCTGAAATTAGCGTTAAGCCAACGCTTAATAAAATTAAGAATATAGCGTTAGACATTGGGAGCATAGCAATTTGTTTAATTCCAATAAGCGGATAAAGTATTGCGTTTACTATCGCGGAAATTAGATAAGTTGCTAGTATTCCGATAATGCCTGCAAGTAAACCTATAATAAAGGTTTCTGCGTTAAAGAGATAACTAACGTCTTTCTTCCTACCGCCAAGCGAACGGATAACGCCGATTTCCTTAATACGCTCAACTACGGATACGTAAGTTATAATACCTATCATAACGGTTGAAACTACGAGTGATACGGACGTAAACGCAATGAGCGCGTACGAGATAACGTCAATCATAGTGTTTATTAAGTTGATAACGAGTTCTAAAGTGTCGGTGTACTCTACGCTTTGACGGTCAGCGCCCGTAAGAACGGTGCCGTTTATAGTTAATTCTTCTTCGCCGTTCCAAGCCTTTAAGTAATTGGTAACTAAATCTTTGCTTTCAAAACTTACGGGGTAAATGGTTACTGAGTTTGCTAAATCGTTTCCGCCAAGCGTTCTTATTGCAGAGTTTCTAACTTCATCGGCATCGATATTCATTTGGGAATTCGAGCCTGATGCCATACCTGCAAACATAGCGTTTCCGCCAAGCATAAGCGTTTGAACTACCGTAAATTTATCACCGTCGTCTATATAATCGCCGTCGCCGTTATCGTCGTGATTGTAACTAAGCATATACGGAACGCAACCGAACGCCATAATCTTTTCAAAGTCCGTAAGCGTTGACGTATCGTAATTTTTATAGTAATCGATAATTCCGTCAGTTTCGCTACCGCTTACGCTTAATACGTGGTCGGTTAACGCCTGAGTGTAATATATACCCGAACTTAAACAGCCAAACGAAACGTTGTCAAAAGGTTGCAAAATACCAACTACTTCGAGTTTAACTTCACTACCGTCGTTCCAACCTTCTTTTGCTTGATAGTTATAAGTGTAAGTTCCAAACGGAGTTTTTTGGAATACTTGTGAGTTTGGATACCAATAAAATTCTTTACCTAAAAGATCGTCGTAATCAAAATATTCAACGTCAAGTTCGTCTTTATGAAGAGGATTCTCAATTTCATTGCCGTTCTCGTCCGTTTCAACGTCTGCTTTATAAACCAAGTTTAAAAACTGTTCTTGAGTGTAATAGCCAAGCCTTGCAAGAAGAAGGTCGGTTAGCTGTTGATCCTTGTTGATAACGAGCATAACCTCGTTCTTTTCAGTCGCTATATCACCGTAAACTTTATATTGAGATTCAATATATTCTTTACTGTTCGGTGCTTGTTTCATATCGGGAACGAACATGCCGACGTAACTTGCGTATTCTTCAAAGGAAGACTTTTTCAAAACTTCGGTATATAAACTCGTTAAAGCGGAGATTGACATAACCGTATCGGTAGTCTTTCCACCTTCTCTAACCGTTGTGAAGATATTATTGTGAACGTCAAGCCCGTAGCCGTATTTTATCGCCGAATAGTATTCGCTAGGCATTGCTTTAACGTAATCGATATAATCTTTGTTTAAGTCGTTCTTTATAAGGAGAGAGTCAACTTGTTTTCCCATTTTAATAAAGTATTCAACCATAGAGTCAACTGAAACTTTATTGGGTTTTTTGATAATTTCTCCCTTTTGCCCAGCGTCCATCATGCCGGTTAAAGCGTTAAGGTCGTACGTTTGCTCGGTTATGGTTATGGGATTACCCGATAACATATCGTCTTGCATTGATGCAACGTAACCTTTAATTCCCGCCGAAAAGGCAAGAACTAACGCAATACCGATTATACCGATAGAACCTGCAATTCCAACCATTACCGTTCTACCCTTTTTAGCTATAAGGTTTCGAGCGGATAACTTAAACGCGGTGAAGAAAGACATCTTCGCTCTTTCTTTCCTATCCTTTTTGACTTTTTTATCTACTTCGATAACTTTGCCTTCTTCGGCTTTTTGCTCTTTGAGTATCTCGCACTCTCTTTGCTCGTCTTCATCGGAAAAAGGCATAGAGTCTTCAATAATCTCGCCGTCGAGCATTCTAACTATTCTTGAAGAATATTTATCAGCTAGTTCCGGGTTGTGCGTTACCATAACAACTAAGCGCTCTTTGGAAATATCTTTGATAAGATCCATAATTTGAACGCTAGTTACGGTGTCGAGCGCGCCGGTAGGCTCGTCAGCAAGTAAAATTTCAGGGTTGTTAACGAGCGCTCTTGCAATAGCAACTCTTTGGCATTGACCGCCCGAGAGTTGATTAGGTCTTTTCATATATTGACCTTTAAGCCCTACTCTATCAAGCGCCTCTTTGGCTCTTCTTACTCTTTCTTCTTTGGAAATACCCGCTATCGTTAAAGCAAGTTCAACGTTCCCAAGCACCGTTTGATGAGGAATAAGATTGTAACTTTGAAAGATAAAACCTATTCTATGGTTACGATAAACGTCCCAATCTCTATCTTTATAAGACTTGGTACTCTTGCCGTTTATAACTAAATCGCCGGACGTGTATCTATCAAGACCGCCAATAATGTTAAGGAGCGTTGTTTTACCGCAACCCGACGGGCCTAAAATAGAAACGAACTCGCTCGATCTAAAATTAAGGCTAATTCCCTTTAACGCTTGAACGGTGTCACCTGCAACGTAGTAATTTTTTACGATGTTTTTAAGTGAGAGCATACTGCTATCCCCTTTTTGAAATTTAACTCTTATTTATTTTGTGAATAAATAATAATTTACTAATAATAAATTTGTCAATAGTTTAAGGTAGTAATATGCGAAAAATCATCTAATTATCACTTTTTCAACATTTTAAGCAAAATTTCGACTAGGCAAGTAGTTCCCCTTCCGAGCCTATTATAACTTTGAAAACGTCTGCTTCCTTTCCAGTTTCAGCGTCGATATAGATATAATAATATTCGTTTTCGTTAGTTCCGTAGAACTCGTAGGCTAAAATTTCATTTCCTATTCCTTTTGGAATTATTGCTAAACGAGAACTTTCTATATCTATTTCACTTGAAACTTTGTCTTTTGCAGTTTTAAGTGAAACGGCAGGCGTTTTCACGGTACGGGAAACGTTATTATAAATATATGAAGATGCTTCTATTCCCGAAACTATTCCCCTTTCTCTGCAAACGTTAACTTTGATAAGGTCGGGATAGCAAATAATACCGTTTGAAACGGACGCAAAATTAATAGTTATGGTGTTTCCGCTATTTGCAGTCCACACCGCCTTCATATTTTGATATCCTATCTTTTCAAGGAACTTACTTGCAATCTCTTTGGCGCTTGCTAAATCTAAACTATCGCCGTTGCAATCTTTAAAATAGTTAAACTCAACGAGTTTTCCACCCTTTTTAGATATTTGAGCGGATAGCATAACGCCGTTATCGTCAACACACTCTAGGTTGAAAGTTTCAATCGCTCTACCCGTCGTTTCGCCAACTACTTGAATATCTTTAACGCCGTAATCGGAAAAGTATTTTTTGAAAACTTCTTCCGCTTGAGATTTTGTAATTTCGGATAAGTTTTCTATTGCTTTTGCAGTTTTATTTTGAGCGCCTTCTGAAAACGCTCCGTCGTAAATCATATGCGGATATTCGGTTGAAAGAGTTTCTAAATCTTTAAATTTAGTTAAAATTTCGCCGTCGCCTTCTAATAAACTTGCAAAATTATCGTTATCCCCCATAGAATTTATAAGTTCACTTAAATTTTCCTTTAAAGTTTTGTTAATATCTCTCATCGCAGTTAAAGTTTTAATATCGCTACTAGACAGCGTTTCGCCGTCGATGAGTTTTTCAACTAAATACTTGGAAAAATCGTTTACTTGATTGATAAATTTAACCGTGTAATACTTATCTTCATCTTTGATAGATAAAGTTGACAAGCTCTCGGTTGCAAGGCTTGACTGAACTCTAACGTCGCCAAGCATTTTTTGGCGTTTTTCATCGTCTTTAGATACTACGAGTTTAGATAAATTAACGTCTAAGCCGTCAACGTAACTAACAAGTTCGTAAAAACTCCTTTCGTCGCTAACGCTACTTTGCTCTATTCTTCCCCCGTTATTTATCATAAAGTAAGTTAAAACGCCCGATAACATAAGCGTTATAACGCTTAAAGTGATAACGCCCGCAATGAGCCCGTCTTTAATTCTTTTTTCTCTTAACCTTTTGCGTTCTTCCCGCCTTTTTTGCCTTATAAGGCGATTTCTCTCCGCTTGAAGCTCTCTTTCAGTTTCGTTATTTTCATAACTATAATTTCTATTTTCTTCCATAATTTATCCCCTTATAGCGCAAACACGTGGTTACCTATCGTAACTACCGTTTGTCTTGAATAAATCCAACTGCTAGTTGCAACTTTTGGATTGTAATAATAAAGGCAACCGTAAGTTGGATCCCAACCGTTCATAGCGTCTTTTGCAGCGTTCATAGCCGTTTGATTAGGGGCTAAATTTATCTGCCCGTCGCTTACGCAAGTAAAGGCGTAAGGTTGATAGATAACGCCCGAGATTGTGTTTGGAAAAGAAGAACTTTTAACTCTGTTTAGAACAACCGCGCCAACGGCAACTTGACCTTGATAAGTTTCCCCACGCGCTTCGGCGTAAATTAGGCGAGCGAGAAGTTTAACGTCGGAACTAGTGTAACCTGAAACCGAACCGCTACTACTACCGCCGGAGAGTTTAGAAGAACTTATTCCCATAGCGGAAAGCGTCTTATTGCCCACTATTCCGTCAACGGTTAAGCCGTTTCTTCGTTGAAAATACTTAACGGCGGATATTGTTTTAGGACCGTAAATTCCGTCAACCGAGCCTTTATAATATCCCCAATTTTTAAGTTTTTGCTGAACGAGTTTTATATCTTGCTTAGAACTTTTGGCGTTAACTATTGCCGTTTGCTCTACGATAGGCTCTATCGCGCTTGAAACTAAAAAAGCGCTTGAAAACCCAACTACTATTAGCGAAAACACTAATACGAAAGACCATTTTACAAAATTTCTCATTAATTTTTACTCCTTTATTATGTAATTAACTTTGCTTAAAGGAGTTTATAATTTCAAGTATTTTAGACTTGTATTTTATATTTTCCGTTCCCGTAAAGCATAAAGGGGGATAAACGACGCACCACCAATTATCCCCTTTGGCTTCCCCGAGTTCAACGATTAAAGCGTCGTAAAAACCTTCTTCTAACGTAAAATCCCCGTAAACCCTCGTAGGAAACAATTCGTTTCTTACCGCAACTCTCGCTTGGTAATTAAACCCTGCGTTTTTAAGCACCGAATTAGCAACTTTTTCAAGCTCGTTTTTATTGTCGTTAATTTTTTCTATCGTTTGCTCTTTGCTAGAAGAATTTGCAACGATAGGCGTTAAATAATCAACGATAGCGCTTTTTACTTGGTACTTTACGTTTTGGTCGATAGCGTCGTTAGAATTTGCGCGGATATGGATGCGAAGATATTCTACGCTGTTTTGGTTAAAGCCTAAAACCGCCGTTACGGTTAAGGTTATTATGCTTAATAAAATTAAAGTTATGCCGATTTTTTTCATAAAAAAACCTCCGAGAGTGATAGTTTGATTATTGCCACTCGGAGATTATTTTATT
>JAZSBA010000159.1:0-10756 GCA_045602125.1 Christensenellaceae bacterium
ACTTTTTTCATTTTTTCTCCCGTGAGTTTTTCCATATTCTCACTCATAAATTTAAGCCCTAAAAGAAAGAAAGTAATTCCGCCTAGCGTCAATAAAATATATCTTAAAACAAACATATTTTATTGTATTTTAACTTGTCTAATTTTATGATTTTTATAAAATAAAAAAACGGCGTTAAAGCCGTTTAGGTATTTGAACTAATTTTCCCTTCCAGTTAAAGAACCAGTTTCATTAAGACCTTCAAAGTTGTTTTGGCGAAGGGCTTCGTATAAGGTTAAGGCTACGGAATTAGATAGGTTTAAACTTCGCAAATTTCCATACATTGGTATTCTTAAAGTTTTATCGTAATTATCTTTTAAAAGGGGCTCGGGAAGACCGTGAGATTCTTTTCCGAAGATTAAAAAATCGCCGTCTTTAAAACTTGCTTCACTATAAACTTTATCGCCTTTCGTAGACATAAAGTAAAAATTTCCGCCCTTGTTCTTTTCAAAAAACTCGGCTAAATTTTCGTAGTAGTGAACGTCTAAATACTGCCAGTAATCAAGACCGGCTCTTTTCAAATGCTTGTCCGAAAGTTCAAACCCAAAGGGTTTTACCATATGTAAAGAACAATTAGTCGCCGCGCACGTTCTTGAAATATTGCCAGTATTTTGCGGGATTTCCGGCTCTACTAAAACTATATTTATATTCATGTCAATCTTTCACTCCCCTACGTTTAAATTTGCATAGCGTATATTCGCGTTTTACAGGAATTATTAAATTTGCGTTATTCTCTATACTTTTAGCGCAAATTTCGCCGTGAATATCACTTGCTAAAACCCCTGTTTTACTAAGGAGTAAAACGGGAACGCCAAATAAATAAGAGTACGTTCTAATTAAAAAATTATACTGCGGTTTTTCTTCGGTTGGCGTTATTGCAATAATAATATCCGCGTCGCATAAAGACATTGACCGTACCGCATCAAAATTCTTAATATCGTCGCCAACGACAGTTCCTATTTTACACGCGGACGTTTGATAAACTTTGAAACTCCCACCCACTTGATAAGGACTATTTTCACAGCCTAAAACGGTATCTGAAATGCCTAAAAGTTTACCGCTATCGGCAATTATGATAGATTGCTTTAATATTCCGTAATTATCGGTTGTCGCGCCTGCAATCACAACGCCTTTAACTTTTTTTGAAAAGGCGCAAAGGCTAGGAAGTTTATTTTCCGAGCTAGATAGTTCGTGCTTATAACTGACTTTACCTAAACTTTCAAAGCCGTAGACGAATATTTTAGAGTTTTGCTCGTTATTTAAACTTTCGTTATTAATTTTTGAAACCTTGTCAGTATAAATTCTCAGCATAGACGCTCACCCACACTACACTATTATACTAACGCTTTTCAAAAAAGGTTAAAGGTTTGCGCTTAGTAAAAGTTCCTTTACCCTATCTATATCTTCTAAAGCAAAGATTTCTTCTTTGATTTTTTTACCGCCAACAACGCCTTTTAAGTAATACGACGCTTGCTTTCTAAACATAACCGCGCTACGCTCTTTTCCGTAACGCTCTTTTAAAAAATCTATTTGAATAGATATTAAATCTTTAAGCGAATACTTACAAGTTTTACCTAAAATTTCAGAGAAAATAAGTGGATTTTCAAGCGCTCCACGAGCAATCATAACACCGTCTGCGCCCGTTCTATCCATCATAATATCCGCGTCTTCTTTGGTGAAAATTCCACCGTTTGCAATAACTGGAATTGAAACTGCGTTTTTAGCCTTTTCAATCTCATAATAGTTTACGTCGCCCGAATAATAAGCCGTTCTAACTCTTCCGTGAATAGTTATTAAACTAGCCCCGCTATCTTCACACATTTTTGCAAAATCAGTAGTTACGAAATTATTAGGCGTTAAGCCAATTCTAAATTTAACGGTAACCGGCTTTTTGCTCTTTGCAACCGAGCTTATTATCTTCGACGCTTTTTTTATATCACTCAGTAAAAACGAGCCTTCGCCGTTAGAGTAAATTTTAGGAACTGGGCAACCCATATTGATATCTATGATATCAAAATTTTCAAGATGCTCGCTCTTTGCAATCTCGCCCATAATATCTTCGTCCGCGCCGAAAACTTGAACGGCTTTTATTTGCTCGCCGTCGTAGGTATGTAAAAGTTCGCTAGATGCTTGAGGAGTATATTTTAAACCTTTGCAACTTACCATTTCAGTAAAGCAAAGCCCTGCTCCTGCTAAAGAGCACACCTTTCGCATACTGCTATCTGAAAAACCTGCAAGCGGAGCGAAAAATAAATTGTTGGGAGTTTCAACGTTCCCTATTTTTATCTTCTTTATTTCCATTTTATTCTCCGCGTTTTATATCGTTATAAATTACGTCTAATTCTTCTGCCGTATAATCGTTAAGCGTTTTACCCCGTTTTATAACTTCGTTTTCAACTAAAGTAAATCTATTTATGAACTTTTCAGTAGAACGTTTAAGAGCAAATTCCCCTTCAACGCCTAAAAGCCTTAAAATATTAACGGCGCTAAATACTAAATCACCGCACTCGCTTTCTATTTCGATTGCGTTTTTAGATGAAACTGCGTTTTCAAGTTCTAAAATTTCTTCTTTGAGTTTTAAGATTGCGTCGCTTGCGCTAGCAAAGTCAAAACCGTACTTCCCCGCTCTTTTCCCAACCTTTTCAGCGCGCATAATAGACGGCATAGCGCTAGGAACGGCGCTTACGTACTCACTTGCCGTCTCGTAGCCTTTTTCGGTTATTTTATTTGCGTTCCAAAAGCCCAAAGCGTCTTCTCCGCTACCTGCTTTATCGCTACCGAAAACGTGGGAGTGGCGGTAAATTAACTTTGAGCAAAGTTCCGATAAAACGTCGTAACGATTATATCTCGAATCTTCTTCGCCAAAAGTTAGATAAAACGCCGATTGAAGTATCAAATCGCCCGTTTCTTCAATAATTGAATCATCGTCTTCACACTCAACTGCGTCAACGAGTTCGTAAGCCTCTTCAATAACGTTTTTAAGGATGGATTTTTCCGTTTGTTCCCTATCCCAAGGGCAACCGTTTGGCGCTCTTAAAATTTCTAAAACGGTCATAAGGTCTGAAAAGTCAAACCTTTGCTTTTTAGTAAGCGGAAGGTCGGAAATATATAAGCAAGTTGAATAATCGTAACTAGAAAGCCTATCAAGTTCGTAAAGTTTTATCTTTTTAGCGCCGTTATTATCGGTAACGATAACGTCGATTTCTTCGCCAAATCTATTAGATAGCGAAAGTTTAACCGAAGACGCGGTTATAAAACTATCGATTGCCGTTATAACTAGCGGTAAAGAGAGTTTATTTATATCTAAATCGTAGCAAGACGCCGTGCAAACGTTGGGCGAAGAAACGCCCGCTCTTTCCAAACACTTAGCCGTATGAGAAACGCCTGCGATAAGTTCTATATCCTTTGCTTTTTTTAAGATATAAGAAACGGAATTATCTTCTATTGCCGAACCGTCGACTAAATAGCAAACGGGCGAAGTTTTAGCAAGTTTTAAAACTTCTTCGCCTAAATTTTTATTGAGCGTGTCAAAATTACGGCTCTTTAAATAAACGTGATCTAGCGTTTTAATATTATAAAACTCTTCATTAAGAAGTTTAAAACTCAAAGTTTCGCCAGTTCTTGCAACTACTAACTCGTGTTCTTTAATTAAATTTTTAGCGCGAACTGATAAATCGCTTTCATTAACTCCCAATCCTATGACGGTAATTTTGAACATTTTGCACCTTTTTAGTAAATTTTTTGCAAAACTAAAGTTTTGCTCTAAAAACTTGCGTTTTTATACTTCAAGTTTGAATTATCGCGAAACTGCAAATCCTTGCTAGCAAGTTTACACTTTCTTATAATATATCCTAAATTTATAAAACACGCAACAAAATAACAAACAATGTCGCTATAAATTGCCCCGAATATATTAATTTCAGGTCTGTTTAGTAAAATAATTGATAAAATTATTTTAACAGCGCCCGCTATAACTCCACTAATCGTCGTTACCTTAAATTTGCCGAGCGAGTTTAAGATTGCAACGCTCGTTTGCATAAGGGATAAAAAGACGATAGAGAGCGACGAAACTTTAAGCATTTCAATTGCAAACTCTTTTGCTTGAACGCTCAACCCACCGTATAAAAGGCTTATTATAAGCGGAGCAAACAAATAGCTAAAAAAGGCTAAAAGACTTGATAGTAACAAAGTTAAAAAAAGTATTTTAATCGACTTATCCCCATAGTTTTCGTTACTTTTTTTCATGCGAGAAATTACTGGGATTGAAGATATAGCCAAGCCGTAACAAACGGAAATTGGAAGGCTAATAACGCTTTCAACAGCGCCCGTTAGTATTCCGTAAAGCTCCGTTGCCTTACTTGAATAGGTTGAGATTATATTTATAATTAAAAAACTGTCAACCGTTCTAATAAGGGGGATAATTAAGGTTATTGCCATCATTGGAAAGACGGTTGAAAATATAGGTTTTAAGTCTACCTTTTCACTTAAAAACCCAACTAAAACTTTTCTTTTTTTCGCCTTAATTAAAAAATAAAGCATAGTTATAAATTCAGAAATAGTAACCGATAAGACGGCTAAACTTGCCGAAAGTAAAACGTTACTTTTAAAAATATAGCATAAAGTTAAGCCGAACGCCACTTTTATAAGTTGTTCGAGCACTTGCGAAAACGCCGTTGGGCGCATATCTGAAAAACCTTGAAAATATCCCCTAAAACAAGATATAACGCTAACTAGAACTATTGACGGAGAAAGAAATAAATAGCAAATACTTGCGCTACTATTGCCTTGAACGCTCGCTATCGTTTTTGAAAAACTTGCGGTTAAAATAGTTAAAATAAGCCCTATCGTTCCAAATACTTTTAGTGAACTTTTTAAAACTACTTTGGGGTCTTTCCCTTCGGCAACGAGTTTACTCGTTCCGCTGGGAACTCCGGTTGAAGAAAACGTGAGAAGTAGCGCGTAAAACGGAAACACCATTTGATAAAGCCCTATTCCCTTTGCGCCTAATAAATTCGTTAAAGGAATTCTATAAATTGCGCCTATAATTTTAGTTATAATTCCACCTAAAGATAAAATAAAAGCGCCTTTTAACACACTTGATTTTTTCATAGAAAAAGTATGCTAAAAAACCCCTATAAATATGCAAAACGCAAGGCAAAATCGCCTTGCGTTTTATTAAAATTTTATTGTTCGTCAGAGTACTTCATATTTTTAACTTCGTCGAAAATATCAGTAACTTCTTTTTCAGGTTCTTTAGTAAGTAACGAAACTACGATTGCAACGATTAAGCCTGCAATAAATCCCGGAATAATCTCGTAAAGACCGATTGGGAGTAAATACTTACCGATAACGTAAGTCCAAAGAACGGAAACTGCAAAACCCGTGATAATTGAAGAAACTGCGCCTTTAAAGTTTAAACGACGGAAGTAAAGCGAAAGAAGTATTACCGGACCGAAAGCAGAACCAAAGATTGCCCAAGCGTTAGAAACTAAGTCCATAATACCGCCAGTTCCCGGAAGTAACGCTATAACGAGCGCAACCGCTAAGATAACCGCAACCGCAATTCTTCCAATAAATAACACCTTTTTATCACTAGCGTCTTTTTTAATTGCAGTTTTATAAATATCGCTTGCAAACGCGCTTGACGATGCTAAAAGTTGGCTATCTGCAGTAGACATTGATGCCGCCATAATTGCAGAAATAAGAACACCTGATAATAAACCCGGAACTATTGCTCTTGCAAGCATAATAAATACTTGTTCGCTATTACCGCCGTTAATTGCGTTGCCAAAATATTGATGAGCAACTAAACCAACTACTGACGCCATTATACAAATAATAGTAGTCCAAGCGCTACCAACGATTTGAGATTTTCTCATTTCTTTCTCGTTTTTGATTGACATATATCTTACGAGAATATGTGGCATACCAAAGTAACCTAAGCCCCAACCAAGACCAGAAATAATATCTATAATACTTTGACCGTCAAACTTACCGCTTGATAAAAGATTATAATAATTTTCAGAAGTGATAACCGTGCCGATTGACGTAAAACCATCGCCGTTGATAATAAATAAAGCAATTATCGGAAGGAGCATTAACGCACCGAGCATCAATAAACCTTGGAAGAAGTCAGTCCAACAAACTGCGTTGAAACCACCGAGTAAAGTATACACGCCAATAACAACCGCCGCGATAATCATACCCCAAGTTTGATCGATTGCGCCACCGGTTACGGTATAAAATAAAGTTCCGCAAGCAGAGATAGAAGACGCCGTGTAAATACAATACGCAATAACAAAAATTATCGCGCAAGTAACACGCATTACGCTATTTTTTGAATTAAATCTATTTGAAAGATATCCAGGAATAGTAATAGCGTCGCCCGCTTTCATAGCATAACGCCTAAGTCTTGGAGCAACGAATATCCAAGCGCAAATAGTACCTATGATTAAGCCAACTGAAATCCAAACTTGCCCCATACCGAGTAAACATATAGCGCCCGGAAGCCCCATAAGTACCCACGCGCTCATATCAGAAGCGCCTGCAGATAAAGCGGCAACTAATCCGCCCATGTTTCTTCCACCGAGGAAATATTCCTTTTCACCGCTACCTTTACTCTTTACAAAGAAATAAATGCCAACGCCGAGCACTATAACGAAATACAAAACGAAAGCAAGTATTTCAAAAACTTTTTGAGTAATCGTCATATCGAAACTCCTTAAATTTATTACATAATATTAAAAAGTATAATATAAAACGCGAAAAAAATCAATTAAATATGCGTCCAAAATAAAAAAACCTATCGCATTTGATAGGTTTTTACGTTATTCGTGCATATTTATAAACACAACCACTCTATCCACGGGAACTGCGTAGCCTGAAACGAAGTTATCGTTGCTATCAAAAGACGCGGCGTAGTTTATTCCGCAAATATTATAATTTTTATCAATCAACACCCCGCCTGAAGACCCACCGTCCATATAAGCGTCGTGCCTAATTACTGAAAACTCTACGTTTGACATTTCTTTTGAAAAGCCCGCTGAAAGCGTTACGTGAGTAAACTCTTTAACCGTGCCGAAAGTCACCGCGTTAGATACGCCTAAAGGATTGCCAAACGCTATAACCATGTCGTCAACGTGCGGATTTGAATTTGCAAAGGATAAAACGTTATATTCCTTAGGACTAGTAAAACTTAATACCGCAAGATCGTATTCCGCGCTTGAATATTCAACGGTTGCAACGTAAGAATCGTCGTAACAATCGTTTATAGTATACTCAAAGTGACGACCGTTATCCGCTAAATAAACTACGTGATTGTTAGTTATAACGTAATAAGTGCCACCTTCTAAATTACTGTGTTTTTTAAATATTATACCACTTCCGTGAGAGAAATCTTCGTTAACTCTCTCTCCGTAAAAAGTTTTATCGTAAACGGTTAAGTGAACGGAAACGTTTGCGGTGATTATCCCTTTACCGTAAACGCCGTTAACTAAATCGTGAGCCGTGTAATCATCACCGAGAGGGAGCATTTTGCACGCCGTAATAGATATGGTTAAAGCCGTTACTATAACAAGGCTTAATAGTTTAGTTAAAAATTTTTTCATAGCACTATTATACATCAAAAAAGGGAGTTTTTCAACCCCCTTTATTTAATTTATTCTTGAACTTTATTGGGTTTTACGAGTAAGAAACTGATAAGCGTTGCTATAGCGTACATAATAACCGTAAAGATTAAAACGTTTGAGTAACTGCCGGTTTTTGAAACGATTAAGTCTGCAATTTGGTTACCGGTTAAACCTGCTATTGCCCAAGCGGATAACGCAATACCGTGAATTGAAGAGATTTTACCCATACCGTAAACGTCTGAAAGAAGAGTTGGAAGGTTTGAAAAACCACCGCCGTAACCTGCGTTAACAACGAGTAAAAGGGCTATTGCTATAACGATTGCAAAAGTGTTACCGCCGTTTAAAGCGCCAGTTGCAAGAGCGATTGCAGTTAACACAACTTCACTAATTAAAATAATTTTATATACCGTGTTACGGCTCTTCATCTTATCGCCGATAGCAGAGTAACCAAGTCTACCACCTGCGTTTAAAAGACCTGTAATAGTACCTAAAATAGACGCTACCGCGCCAAGACCTATTGCAAGATAAATGTTCTTTTCTTGAGAGATAAGCGCTAAACCGCAAGTGATGTTAATGTAGAAAATAAGCCAAATGCCTATAAACTTTAAGTCGAAGAAAATTTTGAAACGACCGAAGAATTCTTTAACGGTAGTCTTTTCATGCGGTTCAACCCAACCTTCAGGCTTTTTAAGAAGTAAATGACCTACGAACATCATAACGAACCAAACGCCCGCTAAGATATAAAGGGCAAATTCTACTGAAACTGCATTGATAAGCGCGGTGATAATAGGCGCGAATATCATTTTAGCAGCGCCGAAACCAGCAACCGCTAAACCCGTTGCTAAACCCTTTTTATCGCTAAACCAAAGCATTAAGGTTTTAACGGGAGAAAGATAACCAAGACCAAGACCGATACCCATTAATACGCCGTAGCAAAGAAGTAAAAGCGGAACTGATGCAATTCTTACCGCTAAGCCGGTACCTGCAACGCCTAAAGTAAAGCAAATAGTTGCAATTAAGCTTGCTTTGTGAATATCTTTTTCAACGAAGTTTCCAAGGAAAGCAGCGCTCATACCAAGGAAGAAGATAGCCAAACTGAACGCCCAACCGATAGCGCTTGCCGAACCTACGCCGTTAACGCTTTCGATAGCTGATTGGATTGCTCCTGAAAAATACGACCAACAGTAAACCGTGCCAATGCTACAATGAAGAAGTAACGCGGGAATTGCCGCTCTAGTCCATTTATTAGATAATTTAGCCATAAAATATAATTTCTCCTATGTTTTCACACAATTTTTAATTATACTCTTATAATTTTTATAAGTCAAATATTTTTCAAACAAAAAACGGAGTTTATAAACTCCGTTATTTTTATAATGATTTTTTTAGAACTTCAACGAGTTCTTGAGTTATCACGTGCTCAACTCTACACGCGTTATCTTCGGCAAGTTCTCTACTTGCGCCGAGTTTTATAAACACTTCGGTTATAACGTGGTGGCGCTCTTCTATGCCCGTTGCCTTTTTAAACCCTTCTTCAGTAAAGTCAATCAAGCCGTTTTTAGCAATAGTTATATAGCCCTTTTGCACTAGCAAATTAACCGCCCTTGAAACGCTTGGACGCGAATAGTTAAGTTCGGTTGCAACGTCAATCGAGCGAACGCTTGATAACTTCTTTTTAAGTATTAAAATTGTTTCGAGATACATCTCTTCCGATTCGCGATATTTCATACCATTATATTTTATCACAAATAAAAAAAATTGTAAAGACCGAATTTTAAAAGGCGTTTGATTTCAAACGCCTTTATATATTAATTTTTATTATCGCAAGAGTTATTTTGTTTTTTAGAGCAAGCGTCAGCATAAGGGCAACCTATGCACTTTTGCCCCTTCTTTTTAGCGCGGACGAGATAAAATATCGCTCCGCCCACGGCTAACACTATAACTATTATTGCAATTATCGTTGGAATCATAAGTTTTTACTCTTTCTATTTTTAATAATTATACCAGTTATTATGCCTGCAAATCCAAGCACTATCGCCCAACCGAGTATCGGCATCCAAATAGCGCCTAAACTGTTACCCGTGAAGATTGAGCCGAAGAAGAACACGATGAAAGCAAGTGAATAGCCTATTCCGAATTGGAATCCAATTGCGCCCCAGAACCACTTTCTACTATTGATTTCAGATCTCATTGCGCCGATTGCGGCAAAGCAAGGAGGAGTGAAAAGGTTGAACATAAGATACGATAAAGCGCTAACGCCAGTTAAACCTAAAATTTTAGCGAGTTCCGCGCTTGATGCGCCCGCTGCGATTGCAAAGTTTTCTCCGTCGATTAAAGCGGTTGAGAAACAAGTTCCAAGCGCGCCTACTACTTCTTCTTTTGCAACGAAACCAGCTAAACTAGACGCTGAAAGTTGCCATGAAACAGTTCCGGTTATTGGAGAGAAGAGATATGCAAACGGAGTTGCAATATCGTGAAGAATTGAGTTTACGGGGTCTTCAACGAGCTGGAAGTTCCAACCGAAGTTGAGCATTAAGGTTACTATAAAGTTACATAATAAGATGATAGTTCCCGCTTTTACTATGTAAGACCAACCGCGTTGACACATTGATATTGCGGCTTTTGCTACGCTCGGTCCTTTGTATTCAGGAAGTTCCATTATAAAGAAAGATCTCTTTGCTTTATAACCTGTGATTAAATTAATTATGAGTGCGCACGCTAAAATTAATAAAATTGCCACGAAATACATCGCTGCGCCCACCCACGGAGATTCTCCGAAGAACGCGCCTGCAAATAACGCAATAACCGGAAGTTTAGCGCCACACGGCATAAACGGAGCAAGCATTGCAGTCGATCTTCTTTCTCTTTCGTTTTTGATAGTTCTGCAAGCCATAACGCCGGGGATTGCGCAACCAGTTCCTATAACGAAAGGAATAACCGATTTACCAGATAAACCTACTTTTTTAAAGATGGGATCAAGAACAACCGCCGCTCTTGCCATATAACCGCAATCTTCAAGTAATGCGATTAAGAAATACATTACCATAACGAGCGGTAAAAATCCTAAAACCGCACCAACGCCACCGATA
>JAZSBA010000160.1:0-13908 GCA_045602125.1 Christensenellaceae bacterium
CTGAAAAAGTTCGTTCACTCGGCGCTCAACTCGTAAATAAAGACGGTGAAGCGTTCGTATATTCGCTTGAAACTCGTGACGTTACTGCATCTACTATCATTAGAGAATGTAAAGGTCGTGGCAACGGCGTTAAGACTACTGACGGTGAAGGCGTATGGCTTGATACTCCGATGATTGAAATTATCGGTGGCGAAGGCACTATCGAAAAGAGAATTCCCGCAATGATGAGAATGTTCGGTAAATACGGCATAGACATTAGAAAAGAACCTATCCTTATTTACCCAACTTTACACTATCAAAACGGTGGTATCGATATCGATGCAGACGGTCAAACTACGCTCGTTGAAAACTTATACGTAGCAGGCGAAGCAGTAGGGGGAATCCACGGTAGAAACAGACTTATGGGTAACTCACTCCTTGACATTATTGTATTCGGTAGAAACGCTGGTAAATACGCTAGTGAAAAAGCTAAGTCCGTAAAAGTTGGCAAACTTACTTTATCTCACGTAACTGACTTTAACAAAGAGCTTAAAGACGCAGGCGTAAATACTGGTAAAGTATCTCCGCAATTATTACCTAACTATAAACGTCAAGATATGTAATTTAAGCCGTTATAAACGGCGCTATGCTTTGTTCTTTGCGATTTTTCGAAATTCCTGCGACCACGTAGGTCGCTCCCTTCCGCAAAATCTCAAACGCCTTGCCTAGCTTGTTTCTAACGCCTTAAAGAGAAGTTTAAATAAACTTTGCTCAAAACAAAACAATAAATAATAGTAGCGTTTGGCGAAATTCGCCAAACGCTAAACTAATGCATATATACTTGGAGAAAATTATGGAAAATCAAAACAAAAAGAGCCTTAAATGGCTTTGGATTGGTATTGCAATCGTCGCTTTGGTAGCGCTTGTTGCTTGGTGCGCGGTTAATGCAATTATCAACCCTAAATCAGCAGGTGACGTAGTTTTAAAAGACGGAGCCGTTAACGTGTTCAACTTTTCAACTACTTTCGTTCTTTTCGTAACGGCGTTCTTAATTATTGCGCTTGGTTACTTACTTGGTGGCATTGATATCAAAGGCGTAACTTTAGGTACTGCGGGCGTATTCTTAGTAGCAATTCTCTTTGGTTTCTTATGTACTATCGTTCCTGAAAACGTACCCCTTCTTAACGCTTTCTTTATCAAAGATACTTCTCACACCGTTGTAAAATATCTTTCAAGCCCCCTTCAAAACATCGGTCTTATTTTATTCGTAGGCTCGGTTGGTTTTATTGCAGGCCCTAACTTCTTTAAAGATTTAGCAAGAAACTTTAAAACTTATATCGTTTTAGGTATAGTTATCATTTTATCGGGAACAGCAGTTGCAGTTATTTGCACTCTTTTAACTCCCGAATACGGTCCTGAATTCTGGTCTGGCGTACTTTCAGGCGCTCTCACTTCAACTCCGGGTTTCTCTGCCGCAGTTGACGCGTCTGACCCCGCTTTAAAATCAATTATCACTTTAGGTCACGCTTTAGCCTATCCGTTTGGCGTTGTTGGCGTAGTTTTATTCGTTCAACTTATGCCTAAGTTCTTAAAAACCGATATGGAAAAAGAAAGAGAACTTTTAAAAATCGGCGCGGTAGAACACCAAAGAGATTATTCTAAATACTTCAAATGCGAACCTTTTGGTTTTATGCCTTTTGGCTTAGCCGTTATTTGCGGTTTACTTTTAGGCTCAATCACTATTCCGCTTTCAGGCGCAGGCTATAACGGTCCTTGTTTCTCACTTGGAACTACTGGTGGCGTACTTATTATGTGCTTAATATTCGGTCACCTTGGCCATATCGGTAAACTTTCTTTAGAAGTTACTGAACAAACCAAGAAAGTTCTTCGTGAATTTGGTTTAGCGCTCTTCTTACTTGGCGCAGGCTTTGAAGGTGGCGTTGCTCTCGTTGAACAAATTAGAGCGTTCGGTGGCGCAATCGTTGCTTGGGGCTTTATCGGTGGCGCGGTTATGACTATCGTTCCGATGCTTGCAGGTTTCTTTATTTCAAAGTACCTTATGAAACTTCCGCTCTTAAACGGTCTTGGTTCAATTACTGGCGGTATGACTTCAACTCCCGCTCTTGGAACTTTAATTCACGTTTCAAAAACTGAAGACGTAGCGTCAGCGTATGCATCAACTTATCCTATTGCGTTAGTTCTCGTAGTTCTTGCTTGTCAATTAATGATAACTCTCCTTTAAGCCGTTATAAGCGTCGCTATGCTTTGTTCTTTGTAGTTTTGCGAAATTCCTGCGACCAACAAGGTCGCTCCCTTCCGAAAACTACAAACGCCTTGCCTAGCTTGCTTCTAACGCCTTAATTTTAAGCCGTTATAAACTTCGTATTTCTGCGTTAACTGCCAAGTGCGTACGACTACAATGACCAAAAAGGTCTATTGTATCCGTCCCCACTTGTCGAGCCTTGAAATACTTGCTTCTAACGCCTTAAAGTGTCTTTTAACTAAACTTTGAGTTAAACAAACAAAATTACAAAAGTGTGCTTTAATCAAGCACACTTTTTAATTTTATTAAAAAAGGCTGTATTTTACTTTGACATTATTTTAAAAGTAAAGTATACTTAAAAAAGGAATAAAAATCACGGGAGAAAAACTATGTTTTTTGACAAACTTAAAAGTTTAGATAGTGAAGTTTTTGCATCAGTTGAAAGAGAACTTCGTCGTCAACAAGAAAATATCGAACTTATCGCATCTGAAAATATCGTAAGCGAAGCGGTGCTTCTTGCCGCAGGTACGGTGCTTACCAACAAGTACGCCGAAGGTTATCCGGGAAAGAGATATTACGGTGGTTGCGTATACGTTGATGAAGTTGAAGAAATCGCTAGAGAACGCGCTAAAAAATTATTCGGCGCAGAGCACGCTAACGTTCAACCGCATAGCGGGGCGAACGCAAACTTAGCGGTATTTTTCGCTCTTTTAAACCCAGGCGATACCGTTCTTTCATTATCCTTAGCAAACGGCGGTCACTTATCTCACGGCTCTCCCGTTAATATATCAGGTAAATATTTTAACATCGTTCCATACGAAGTTAGTCTTGATAAACAAGTTCTTGACTACGATAAAATTAGAGAACTCGCTATCGCTCATAAGCCCAAACTTATTTTAGCAGGTGCAAGCGCTTACGCTCGTTCTATTGACTTTAAAAAGTTTAGAGAAATTGCAGACGAAGTCGGCGCGTATTTAATGGTTGATATGGCGCATATCGCAGGACTCGTTGCGGCAGGCGTTCACGAAAACCCAGTTCCGTACGCTGACGTTGTTACAACTACGACGCATAAGACTTTACGCGGTCCTCGTGGCGGTATGATTCTTTGTAAAGAAGAATATGCTAAAGCCATTGACAAAGCGGTGTTCCCAGGTACTCAAGGCGGACCGCTTATGCATATAATAGCAGCGAAAGCAGTTGCTCTTGGCGAAGCGTTAAAGCCCGAATTTAAAGAATATCAAATTCAAGTTGCAAAGAACGCTAAAGCGCTCGCTAACGCTCTCGTTGAAAAGGGTTTCAAACTCGTTTCCGGCGGAACGGATAACCACCTTATGCTCGTTGACTTAATCGAAACGGGAATAACCGGTAAAGAACTTGAAAAGCGTTTAGATGAAGTTCATATCACTTTAAACAAAAACGCAATTCCTAACGACCCACAAAGCCCGTTTATCACTAGCGGTGTAAGAATCGGTACTCCTGCCGTAACTTCTCGTGGTTTTAAGGAAAAAGAAATGGAAATGATCGCTCAGTTTATCTACGACGTAACCTTTAACTTCGAAGAAAAGAAAGAAGAAGTTAAAGCGCAAGTCGTTGAACTTTGCAAAAAATTTCCAATTTATGATTAAGGCATTATTTACTTCGTTATGCGTCGTTTCTGTAAAGCCGTTGCACTTACGATGACCGAGCAAGTTCTATCGTAATCGCCCCGTCTTTACGAGCCTTGCCTAACTTGCAACTAACGCCTTAATTGGAATATATTAAATTAAGTAAACTACTGTTTACTATTAGATGCTTAAAAATTAAATTTCAACCCTTAACGATAAGAAACCACGTTTTCTTATCGTTAATTTATGCTTTTTTTATAAAAACGGAGAAATTTTATGAACAGTAATACTAGGCGTATTAAAATACGCGGGCTAATGAAAAACGGAAAAATTGAAAAAGACTTTACTAAAGGTCCGCTCTTAAAGCAAATGATACTTTTTGCTTTGCCTTTAATATGCACTAATATTTTACAACTCGTTTTCAATACCGCAGATATCGCCGTTTTAGGCGCGCTCGTTTCTGACGACGCCGTTGCGGCGGTAGGTTCAACTACTTCGCTCGTAAACTTGATAACGTCTTTATTTATAGGGTTGGCAGTCGGCGTTAACGTAGTAGTTTCAAGGCATTTAGGCAATCACGACGACGAGGGCGTTAAAAGAGTTGCAGGAATGAGCATTTTATTAAGTTTAATATTTGGCGTCGTGCTTATGGCTATCGGCTGGTTTGGCGCAAGAACTTTTTTAGAGCTTATGAAGAGCGATAGTAAAGTTATCGACCTTTCAACCACTTACTTAAAAGTTTATTTCTTAGGTATTCCGCTCGTTATTTTATATAACTTTTTAGCGGCTATAATGAGAGCGGCAGGCGATAGCAAAAGACCGCTTATTTATCTTTTAATCGGCGGTGTGGTTAACGTTGGGCTTAACGTGTTTTTTATAACCGTGCTTAAAATGACGGTTGAAGGCGTTGCTATTGCAACCGTCGTTGCGCAGGGAATTTCAGCCCTTCTTTGCATTATTCAATTAATAAGGGCAAAAGGCGCGGTATCTCTTAAATTTAAATATATAAGATTTTACAAAAAAGATCTTTTAGACGTCATTAAAGTAGGCGTTCCGTCTGGTCTTCAAAGTTCGCTCTTTTCCCTTTCAAACGTTTTAATTCAGTCAACGACTAACTCGTTTGGTAACGTTGCAATGGCGGGCATTTCTTACGCCCAACAAATAGAAGGTTACGTTTATACCGCTATGAACGCCGTTTCCGTTTCTATTATGACCTTTATCAGTCAAAACTACGGCGCTAAAAACTACGATAGAATAAGAAAGACTTTTATCTACGGCTTATGTATAACTACCGTAGTAGGAATATTCTTAGGCGTCCTTTCCGTTTTAATTTGCAAACCTATCGTTGCGCTCTTTGCTGACACCCCTGAAGTTATAGACATTGCCTTTGACCGTATGTTAATAGTTAGCTTGCCTTATTTCTTATGCGGTTTAATGGAAATTTTCACCTATACTATGCGTGGACTTGGAAAGAGTTTTACGAGTATGATAATAGCGCTCGTTGGCGCGTGCCTTCTTAGAGTTTTATGGGTTGAAATTTTGTTTGAGTTTATTCCTAACTTGAATATGGTTTACGTTTCATATCCCGTAAGCTGGATAGCAACTTGTCTTATTTCCTTATTTGTTTTAATTCCAATGCTTAAAAAACTTAAAAGTCAGTTTAAACAACAAGTAGAAGAAAATCAAGGAGTGTAAAATGGGGCATAACGTCAATTCTCATAAAGTTTTAATAGGGCGTGGGCATCATACTAAAATTGAAAAAGACTTTACCAAAGGTCCGCTACTTAGGCAAATATTTTTATTCTCTATCCCGATAATACTAACTAACGTTTTACAGCTTATCTTTAACACGGCTGACGTTGCTGTTTTAGGTCTACTCGTCGGCGATAGAGCGGTTGCCGCCGTTGGCTCAACGACCTCGCTCGTTAACTTATTCACCAATTTATTCATTGGCGTTTCAATTGGCGTTAACGTAGTCGTTTCTAAAAGGCTCGGCGAAGGAAACGAACAAAGCGTTAAAAAAATAATCGGCATGAGTTTACCACTCAGTTTAGTAATCGGTGGAATTCTTATTTTAATCGGTTGGTTAACTGCAGAGCCTATTTTAATCTTAATGAACTGCGACGAAGCCGTTCTTCCTATGGCGGTAAAATATATTCAGATATATTTTACGGGTATGCCACTCGTTATGCTCTATAACTTTTATTCGGCAATTTTAAGAGCGGCAGGCGATAGCAAAAGCCCGCTTATCTATCTCGTTTTAGGTGGCGTTTTAAACGTTTTATTTAACGTGTTATTTATCGTCGTTGCTAAAATGGACGTTGAAGGCGTTGCTATTGCAACGGTAATTTCTCAAGGCGTGGCGGCGGTACTTTGCATCGTTCAGTTAATAAAGGCAAAGGGTATTGCCCATTTTGATATAAAGTACGCTAAATTTTATAAAAACGAACTTAAAGAAGTTTTAAAAATAGGTGTTCCGTCGGGTATTCAAAGTTCGCTATTTGCAATAGCAAACGTATTTATTCAGTCAACAGTTAACCTATTTGGCGAATTTGCTATGGCGGGCGCGTCGTATTCAAGCCAAGTTGAAAACTACGTAAATACGGCTATGACGGGCGTTGCAACCGCGCTTATAACCATAGTTGGTCAAAATTACGGCGCAAAAAATTACGAGAGAATTAAAAAGGCTATATCTTACGGCGTTATAATAAACGTTGTTATGGGGTTAATTTTAGGATTTGGCGCGTTCTTATTATTAAAGCCGATTGTAGGGCTTATAACTCAAGATCAAGTTGTAATAGATTACGCGTTCACAAGGTTTAGCGCAATCGGATTATTTTACTTCCTTTGTGGAACGATGAACGTTTTAAGCTACTCGTTAAGAGCGCTTGGAAAGAGCGTAACCGCGATGGTTATAGCAATCTTTTCAGCTTGTATTTTCAGAATAGTATGGCTTGACGTTATGTATGCATTAACAAAGAGTTTTTATCTTATTTATACCGCTTTCCCCGTATCTTGGATAATCACTATTCTTTGTTATTTATGCGTACTTATCCCTTATATTAAAAAATTAAAGAAAACTTTTAACGAACAAAAAAAGGAACTCGATTGAGTTCCTTTTTTATTTGATTTTAAGTTTAGTTTTAGTTCTATCGTCAACTCGAACGAGATCGGAAATTTCAATTCCAACGATTAAGAAAATAACGTTCCCCTTTGCAATAAGCGGTATACTATCGCGTTTTGATAAAGGGATTTTTTTATCTATAAAATACTCTTTAAGTTTCTTCGTTCCACCGCCGAATTTTGTAAAAACGTCACCGTCACGGCGAGTTCTAATAACTGCTCCGCTAGGAATTTTGTCCTTATCAAACAATAAATAAGGTTTATCTAATTCGCCACTCGTTACAGTAATTTCTTTGCCGTTAAAAATCGTTGATTTGTATTCAAACGGAAGTTCTTCGGTTATCTCAATAGGTTGCTTGTTTGAAAAAACAACCGCGTCGTATTCTCTTTTTGCCGTTATGTTTTTAGGGAGAGTAATAACCGCTCCGCTCTGACTGTCGTTAAGAGATGAAACGCTTAAAACGTGGGTGTATTCGTAGTCTTTTTCAAGCCCTAATTTTTTAAGGGCTAAGATAGTTGCCCTTTTAAAAAGAACGGGTGGAGTTGAGAGTTTTAGGTAAAAATCCCCGTCGATTTCTTGTAAAGAATTTAATGAAAGTTCGTTTAAAAACTCGTCTTCTTCCGTTATGATTTTTGAAAATCTTTGCGCTGAATTTATCGCGTCTGGAAAGCGTTCTAAAATTTTAGGAGTGAGTTCTTTGCGGATAAAATTTCTTGTATACAAAGTGTCTAAATTCGTGCTATCTTCAACGAACGAAAGTTTATTTTCTTCGATATAATCGTCAATTTCTTGTCTTGAAAAAGAAAGGAGCGGACGGATAATTCTTCCGTTTACGCTTTTAACACCGCTTGCGCCGGAAGTTCCTGCGCCTCTAAAAATATTGAAAAGTAAAGTTTCAAAACTGTCGTTTTTATGATGCGCCGTTGCAATTTTATCGGCAAAATTTTCACTTAAAACCTTATCAAAAATTTGGTAGCGCAAAATTCTTGCGCCTTGCTCTAACGATAGGTGATTTTGCTCGGAAAAAGAAACCGCGTCAACCTTAAAAGTTTGAAGTGGAACGTTTAAACTCTTGCAAAGGTCGAAAACGAATTTTGCGTCGCGTTCACTCTCTTTTCCTCGAATAGAGTGGTCAACGTGCACGGCTTTAACGGTGAGATTAAGTTCGTTTTTTAAGGATAATAAAAGATGCAAAAGGCACACGCTGTCTTTGCCACCCGATAGAGCAACGGCTATCGTTTCACCGAAATTTAGTAAAGTTTTATCAATTAGTTTTTTCATACTTAAACATTTTGTCCATAACGCTCATCATAAAGTTATGGCTTAAAAATTTTGCCATAATTCTTAAAAGCTTAGCGTATTTTCCCGGAACAACGTAATTTTTCTTAGTTTTATCAATGGTTTTATAGGCAACTTTAACAACGAAACTCGATTCGTATAAAATATCGAATTTTTTAAGTTGTTCCTTTTCGCCTGCGCGCCCGAAAAATTCCGTTTTAACCCAATAGGGGCAAACGCATAAAACCTTGATTTTAGATTTTTTAAGTTCGTGAGCAAGCGCGCGAGAAAAACTCAAAACGCCTGCTTTGGTCGCTGCGTAAACTGAAAGGTGTGGAACGGGTTCAAAAGAACTCATAGAGCCAACCTCGATAATTTTTCCACCCTCTTTAATATAGGGGAGCACCGTTTGAGTCATTAGGATAAGCGCTTTAAGATTAAGGTCGCACATGCCCGCGTTAGAAACGGGGTCGGATTCGATAAATTTTGCCATTTTACCAAATCCGCTAGCGTTAACGAGAAGTTTAACGTCGGGATTTTCGGATTTTAGTTTATTGGCGATGACTTCAAAACTTTCGGGGAGCGATAAATCTAACGGGATAGGAACTATTTTAGCGGTAACTTCTTCTTGAAGTGCAACGAGCCTATCTTTACGTCGAGCGATAACCCAAATTTCATCTAAATTATATCTTTGGTCGGCTTGAACAACGAAATCTCTTCCCATGCCGGAAGAAGCACCGGTAATAATAGCAACTTTCATAAAAACTCTCCTTTTGTAACATAATACCATAAAATAACGATAGTTTCAAGTGTTTAAGATTTACTTCTTATAGTTTACACTATCTCCAATTAAAGTGCTAATATTTTTCAACTTTAAGTTAATTTTGCTACTTGACAAAGTGCATAACAAACTATATAATAAGACTATCGAATTATATTTGAAATATAAGGAGTTGGAAAATGAAAATTTTTAGAATGATCGTTTGTGTGTTAATGGCAATTTTAATGACGTCTTTTACTGCCTGCAACCAAAATAGTAACGAATTTACCATTGAAGACGTTTACTCGTCAATAGTAGAGCACGGTTACGAAGGCACCCTTGAAGATTTTATTTCTTCACTCAAAAACAAAGTTGAAGTCGATGGAACAATCAAAGGCGACAAGGGCGACAAGGGCGATAAAGGCGACAAGGGCGATAAAGGTGACGCTGGCGCACAAGGTGATAAAGGCGACAAAGGTGATAAAGGTGATAAGGGTGACAAGGGTGATAAAGGTGACACTCCCGTAATTACCATTGGCGAAAACGGAAACTGGTATGTTGACGGGGTTGACACTAACGTATCTTCATACGGCAAGAGCCAGACCTTTACTCTTACGTTTGATGCGCTCGGCGGTCAAATGCCACAAGGCGTACTTAACGTGCAAAGCGTTAAGCAACACTCATATCCATCTTCTTTACCTATTCCAACGCTTGACGGGAAAGAGTTTTTAGGTTGGTTTACGGGTTTTGGCCCAAACGATGGTCAAGTTACTTTAACAACGCCCATTGAAAGCAACTTAAATCTTTACGCTAAATGGGACGACATTGAAATAAATTTTTATAACGGAACTACCTTACTTAAAACAACTTCTGTTTCTCAAGCGCCGATAGTTGCAAATAGCGTTTTCACACCTAAAACTCAAGCAACTTCGTTTTTAGGCTGGAAAGACGAGAACGGAAATTTAGTAAATTTACAAAGCGCAAAGTTTGATAAGGACACAAACCTTTACGTTTGCGTTGATAATAATTATAAATCTATGGCGTTCTTCGGCGATAGTATAACTTACGGCGTAGGTCTTAATTACGCTTATACGGAAAATTGTTACGTTAACAAAGTTAATGAAATTTTAGATTTAGACGTATGCATAAATAACGGTCAAAGTAGCACAACTTTTTGTTTGCAAAGTATTAAAGGGCCTGTTTTTGACTATTTCAAAAACGAAAGTAGGCTTACTAAAAGTGATGGTAAAGCCGTTGAAGTTGCGGTTATAATGGCTGGTGTTAACGACTTTAGTAATGCAGCGGTCAAAGATGGTATTGCTTACTATTCACTTGGAACTTTCTTATCAACCGACAAAGCGACGATATATGGTTCTGCAAGGTATTGGTGTGAAAAGATTAATGAATATAGGGCAAAGGATAAGTATAAGAACACTCGTTTCGTTATATGCACTCCAACGATAACTTCTTGGAACAATTCTATTTCTACTAGCAGGAATTGGGATCAATCAAAAAAGAATATTCACGGTATAACACTTCGTCAAATTTGTACTGCGATTATTGAAACTTGCGAATATTACGGCGTTGAAGTATTTGATATGAACTTAAATAGCGGTATTTATTACAACAGCGCAACAGATAACACAACGAGCATTTATTTTGGTGACGGAATTCATCCAAACGATGCAGGTCACTTGCAAATTGCAAAGGTATTATCTAATTACTTAAAAACAACATACGTTGAATAAAATAAAAGAGTGGTTCAGCCACTCTTTTTTTATTGTTGAGAAAAAACGACAAAAGATTTAATTATACTCAAATAATAATTTATTAAAAGGCAAAAAAACAGTTGACAAAATTTAATATTTTAAGTATTATATTAGCACAAGTCATCGCGGGGTAGAGCAGTTTGGTAGCTCGTCGGGCTCATAACCCGGAGGTCGTGAGGTTCAAATCCCACCCCCGCAACCACCTATAAGGTCAAATTTGTCTAGGTCAAAAATAGACAATTTGACCTTATTTTTTACCCTTTTAAGGGTCTTTTTTCATTTTTGGGGCAAAAATAGGCAAGTTAGAAAGTCTCGATTTGCCTAGACTTTTCGTTTCACCTTACGAAACAAAAGGAAATGAAACTTATTGCCCCTGTGGGATTTGAATATAAAATAACAAAGTCCAGAAAATACGGACTGTCAAATTATGGCAGTTTAGATGACAAAAGCGATGATATAATGGTATCATATAAACAGGAGGTAAAATTATGTTCAAAATTAAAAATGGAAAACTTTGCACATCAACACTCTCGTTTAGTTTGCCAGAAGACATGCTTTTGCAAACAAGTGAGGACGCGACCTGGGACGGTGGTATATCTTTTACAGACGAAGATGAACACATCATCATAGAGATTTATGAGGAAGAAAGAGATGACCTTATAGAAGACTTTCAATGGTTTTTAGAAGAGGCTGAATTTGACCTAGTAGGCGAAATAGAAGAAATTGATATCAATGGGAATAAGGGTATCGCAGCAAAATATGTAGGACGAGCTGACGAAGACATTCACGAAGAGCACTATGAAATACGAATACCCTTTATAGATAATGACTGGAAGAAACAGGTGACAATTCTAGTCGTTTGGTCTTGGAAAATACATAATGGTAAAGGCATAGATGAAGTCCTAGCGATGAAAAACATCAAAGACTTCTTGGCAAGTTTGGAGTAAAATGGACGGCCTCGTCAAAGGGGTCGTTCTTTTATTTTTGTCGCAAAATTTGTATAAATTATCCTTGACAAGTCGTGGTTTTTGAACATCTCACCATTTACATATATAGAAAAATATGGTATAATAATAAAAACTACTATTTTATAAGGGAGAGTCCATTATGGTAGGAGATAATGTAAAAAGAATAAGATTGCTTAAAATTTGGGAAATACTCACGCAAGATAGTGATGAAGACCATCCTTTAACGACAGACCAAATAAAGGAGAAATTGGCAAAGAACGGCATCGAGTGTGACAGAAGAACCTTATACAATGATATAGAGGTCCTTAATTCTTTTGGTTACGAAGTTTTCGTAAAGCGCTCAAGAAATAACCTGTATTACGTTGAAGACCGCAGTTTCTCTGTGCCAGAAGTTCTCATAATAATGGATGCAATCCAGGCCGCAAGTTTTATTACGGAGAACAAAACGGCAGAGTTAGTAGATAAGGTGGGCAAATTGTCGGGCAGTCAGCGTGGCGAAGTTCTCAAGCAAAACATTGTGCAATTCAGCACGGTGAAAAGTTTGAACGAGGGGATATACTACTCAGTCAGCGAAATTTCGTCAGCAATCGTAAATCAAAAGAAGATTGAGTTCAACTACTTTATGTACGATGCGCAGATGAGCCGAAATTACAAAATGGACAAGACAAACCCTAATAATAGAAGGGTGTACAAAGTCAATCCGATAGCCACCGTCTTCGCTAACGACAACTACTATTTGTTCTGCTATGACGATAAATACGGTAATGTCGTATCGTACCGAATAGATCGAATGGACAGGGTGAAGATGACGAATGAAGACATTACACCAAGCAAAGAAGCTGAAGATTTTGACTTGGCAAAGCATAAGCGCCAAATGTTCTTCATGTATAGCGGAGAAGAGCAAACTGTTGAAATAGAGGCTGATAAGTCGCTTATTGACGTTGTTCACGATAAGTTCGGCAAGAAGATATACATACAGAACAAGCTCGATAACAAGATAGGTTTTACAGCCAACGTGGAGGTAAGTCCCATGTTTATTTCTTGGGTTTGTGCCTTTGGAAACAAGATGCGAGTGGTCGGTCCGAGAGAAGTAGTAGACCAAGTAAAGAAACATTTGCAGGAAACATTAGAACAGTATTAAGAGGGCAAATATGGAAAGAATAGATAATTTTCAATTCAAACTCCTTGACGTAAGAGTCGGGTGGATAAACGGAGAGGTTAAATTGGGAGATAAGAGTTTAGACTTCCGTATTTCTCATGTGCTTGGCGACAACTTGAGTCAATTCATTTTTTCAGTTTGGACATTCTATCCAAAGCAAAAGAAGTTAAATCAATGGACGGGAACAATCGAACAATACGACTTATTGCCGTGTGATGAAATAAACATCAACGAAGAAGGAACTGAAGTAAACTGGAAGATAACAAAGAGCAAGGTTAAGGCAAATGAACCTATGCTTGATATTACTATAACGGCTGACAGGTGCTTGGATGGGGAGAATATGGAAAAGGTTGTTCTTGCAGGCACAATCAGTTACCGCGAATATGCTACAGCCATTATGGGAGAAATAGACGAAATGCTTAAAAAGTATGGTACGGTAGGCTATTTCACGGAATGGTGGCACACATTTCCTATGACCGAGTTCCTTATAATAAAGGCAACCCTTATGGGGCGCAAATTGGAGAATTTGAACGATGAGCTGTCGGTAATAAGAGCATCATTTTATATGGCATTTATGGAAGAGCCGATACGAAAGATGACGCTAGTATCAGACAATGTATGCTACGGACCAGCGCCTAAAATGGGTGAGATAACTTGCCAAAAACTTACCATTAATAATAAAGGTCGAGTAGACATATCGTTCTACGAGTATTCTGGTGTTATGATGGAACACGTGGCATTCTACATAGTAAAAGAAAAGGCTAATGAAATCATAGAAGACATTACAAATTACTTCCAAGAAAACCCCTTAATAACCTATGTGACAGACGTGGGTTCATGGGAATTGACGCTTACCAACGAAGAAGGTGAAAAGTACAAATTCAACGGACCGTTGTGGAGCGATGACGATTATTGGTTTGAAGAAATGTCAGACGATATACGAAAAGCCTTACAAAGAAGAGATTTGTTCGTGTTTGACGGCGACGCTAAAACAGGACTGATAT
>JAZSBA010000161.1:0-2464 GCA_045602125.1 Christensenellaceae bacterium
AAAGGCGGGATGGATAAAACCACCTAATAAAAAACAAACAAGGCTATGCGTTGCATAGCCTTGTTTTCATGCCTTTTCAAAATCTTTAACTGCTTTTTCAGTACCGTAATAAATCATTGATCCGCTTATCTTTTTGATTTCATACTTACTGTCAATCCAGTCTTTTTCATACTCTTTTGCTAAAGTTTCGTTTTCAAACCAGATAACCATTATTGCAGAATAACCGTTCTCTTCTTGCTTATAAGCCGTTATCATGGAAATCACGCCTTCTTCTTCAATTGATACGTCAGTCATCTTATACCCTGCCGTTTCAAGCTTTAAAACGGCTTCTTCCTTAGTTGAAGGAATTGAAACGGGTTCTTCACAACCAAACGCCAAAAAGGTAAACGATATTAGCATTATAAAAAAAATAATAAATCTAAAAGCTCTCATAGAAGTTATTTTATACTTATAATGAAATTTTGTCAAGTAAAAGGCTACGGCGCTTGCCGTAGCCTAATTAGCATTTATTAATCTTCAAAATCTTCAATAGCGTCTGCCGTACCTATGTATACGCATTTACCTTTTCTCTTGATAAGTTCATCTTCTTCTTCAGTATATTTTTCCATATACGCTTTAGCGTTTTCAATCGAATCGAACCAAACTGCTATTAAAGTATCACCAAATAATTCTTTTTCAACGGCAAAAATCGCTTCAGTTACACCTTCAGAATTAACGGTGTAAGAAGAAACCGAATAGCCTTCTTCCTTCATTTTTTTAGTAGCACTTTCAGCGTTGTTTGGAACGCAACCTGCAAAAAGAAGCATAGTAAACATTAATACAACGCAAGTAGTTAAAACCTTAATAAATTTTTTCATAGTAATACCTCCTAGATATTATCATTTTATCAATATGCAAAAAAATTGTCAATATCAAATTTTAAATTTTTTGAGATAAACCGCATAAAAAAAGGATTGCGAAATGCAATCCTTTTTAGTTTAATTAAGAGTTGAAATCAGCGATAGCTTGTTCAGTACCTAAGATTAATACGTTACCTTCGAGAACAACTTTGATTTTACCATCGTTAATTTTCTTTTTATGCTTATCTTCAAGATAATTTTTAGCGTCATTAGCAATAGATTCGTTAGTAAACCAAGCAACTTGGATATCCCATTCTCCGTCTCCTTTTTTAGCCTTTACTGCGCCTGCCATACCTTTCTTGTATGCATTACTTGTATAACCTAACGCTTCAAGTTTAGCACTATATCCATCAACTACTGAGTTAATGTTTTGAGTACCTTTATAAGTTGCTACGGCATTTTCAGTACCATAGAATACGAGGTTTCCTTCTTTTTGTAAAACCGGTCTAATAATTTGCTCTTCTGAAACTACAAGAGTATTAGCCGAATAAGTAGTAGAAGTACTTGCATCAGTAACGCTATTTGCTACAAGATAAGCTTTAAGTTTTTCTATCTTATATTGAACTCTTCCGGTTGCTGAACTCGTAGTTGAATAATCATCTTGTTTAAGACCTAAAATACTACCAATTTCAGCAATCGAACCCCTAGCAACTTCAGTATTAGTAACTGAATCCATAACTATATAACCCTTAGCAGATCTCTTTGCGTAAAAGTCTGACGCATAATACGTGTCATCAAAATATAAAACGGTTACTGATTCATCGCCTAAAGTCGCTTCAAATTTCTTCGAAGCCTTCGCATCAGATTCGTATGAATATAATTTAAGCTCGTTAACTTGATAACTAGCGGTTTGCATAACTTGCTTACCTTCGTCAATAGTTTTAGGAGTTTTATGTTCAAATACGTTAACACCGTTTTCAGTACCTAAATAAACAACATCGCCATCTCTTTTAAGAATAAGGTTACCTTTTACCTTTTCTGCTTCAATAAAACCAAGTTCAGCGTCTTCTTCAGACGGATACCAGTCTGCAGAAACCCAGTCAGTAAAGAATACCTTTTCGTCACCGTCATATTTAAAACTTAAGTCAACTTTAGCGGTAACGATACTTACTCTTGAGTTCATATCGTATTCAGCAACTGCCGTATAACCTTCATTAGAAAGTTTTTCTTGCATAACGGTTGCGGCAGGAATTACCGCACCTTCTTTAACTTCACCACATGCAGTCATCATAACCGCAACAAGGATTGTTGAAACCACGAGTGATAAGATCTTAGTAATCTTTTTCATGCTAAATTCTCCTTAAAAAAACCAATATAGGTCCATCGTGATTGTAATTATATCACTTGACCACTTTAAAGTCAAGGGAAAATAATAATATTATTTACCTTTTTATCTAATTTTCACGATAAATACTCAAATTTATGAAACTATTTGAATTAAAAAAAATATTCACTTGCAATTCAAAAAAATAAATATAGATTTTATTGCAAAAAAGATATACAAAAATTAAAAAATGTGTTAAAATGTTTAAGCGTTCACAGATTGCGCCGTTTATAACGGATTA
>JAZSBA010000162.1:0-8605 GCA_045602125.1 Christensenellaceae bacterium
TAAGGAGTTAAATTATGAATATTAGACCGTTGTTTGACAAGGTTGTTGTTACTCAAAACAACAAAGAAGAAACCACTAAAACAGGATTTATTCTCCCTTCCGCTTCTCAAGAAAACCAACAAACTGCTACCGTAGTTGCAGTTGGCCCAGGTGGAATTATTGACGGAAAGGAAATCACTATGCAAGTTAAAGTTGGCGACGTTGTTTTATACGCTAAATACGCTGGTAGTGAATTTAAAGTTGACGGTAAGGAATTTACCATCATTAAACAAAGTGATATCTTAGCAATAGTTGAATAATTAGGAGGCAAATTAAAATGGCTAAACAAATTAAATACGGCGAAGAAGCTAGAAAAGCATTAGAAGCAGGCGTCAACACTCTTGCTGACACCGTTAAGATTACGCTTGGTCCTAAGGGCAGAAACGTTGTTCTTGATAGAAAGTTCGGCGCTCCCCTTATTACTAACGACGGTGTTACTATAGCAAAAGAAATTGAACTTGAAGACGCTTTTGAAAATATGGGCGCGCAACTTGTTAAAGAAGTTTCAACTAAGACTAACGACGTTGCTGGTGACGGTACTACGACAGCCGTAGTTCTTGCTCAAGCAATCATTAGAGAAGGTCTTAAAAACTTAGCGGCAGGCGCTAACCCAATCATCCTTAAAAAAGGCATTAAAAAAGCAGTTGACGTTGCAGTTGAAGAACTTAAAGAAGTTTCTAAACCCGTTACTGATAAACTTGCTATCGCTCAAGTAGCGTCAATTTCTGCAGGCGACGAAGAAATCGGCTCTTTAATTTCAGACGCTATGGAAAAAGTTGGTAACGACGGTGTTATCACTATTCAAGAAAGCAAGACGATGAAGACAGAACTTACAACCGTTGACGGTATGCAATTTGACCGTGGTTACGCTTCTGCTTACATGGTTACTAATACCGATAAAATGGAAGCAGTTTACGATAACCCACTTATCTTAATTACCGATAAGAAAATTTCTGCAATTCAAGAAATTCTTCCTATAATTGAACCTATCGCTCAACAAGGCGCTAAACTTTTAATTATCGCGGAAGACGTTGAAGGAGATGCTCTTGCAGCGCTCGTTGTAAACAAGTTAAAAGGCGTATTTAACTGCGTAGCAGTTAAGGCTCCGGGCTTTGGAGATAGAAGAAAGGCTATGCTCGAAGACATAGCTATTTTAACCGGCGGTCAAGTAATTTCAACTGATCTTGGTATTGAATTTAAGCAAGTTACTCTTGATATGCTTGGTAGAGCAACTCAAATCAAAGTTGATAAAGATAACACGACAATCATTGGTGGCGCAGGCGATCCAAACGCAATTAAAGCAAGAATTGCAGCTATCAAATCTCAAATTGAAGTTACAACTTCTGATTACGACAAAGAAAAATTACAAGAAAGACTTGCTAAACTTTCTGGTGGCGTAGCCGTAATTAACGTTGGCGCGGCAACCGAAGTTGAAATGAAGGAAAAGAAACTCAGAATTGAAGACGCTCTTGCTGCAACTAAAGCAGCCGTTGAAGAAGGCATCGTTCCAGGTGGCGGTACTGCTCTCTTAACTGCAATTCCTAAGATTAAAGCGTTAACTGAAACTTTATCAGGCGATGAAAAAACCGGCGCTCAAATTATCCTTAGATCAATTGAAGAACCAGTTAGACAAATCGCTAAAAACGCAGGTCTTGACGGTTCAGTAATCTTAAACGATATTTTAAGAAACGAAAACAAATACTACGGTTTCGATGCATATAACAACGAATACTGCGATATGGTAGAAAAAGGTATTATTGACCCAACTAAAGTTACTCGTTCTGCCCTTCAAAACGCAGCGTCTATTGCATCAACACTCTTAACTACTGAAACTATCGTTACCGATATCCCTTCTAAAGAACCACCGATGCCACAAGGCAATATGGGCGGAATGTACTAAGATAAACTATAACAAAAAACCCTACAATTGTAGGGTTTTTATTTTATAAAAATAAAAGCACACTTTAAAAGTGTGCTTTTTATATTGATTTTTTATATTCGTTAGCAGTTTCTATTGACGATATAGCGTTTAAGCGGGCAACTTCTTTATCTCCACCGCCCGTAAGCCTAATAATTTCGTTAATCTTGCCTTCATTATCTAGGTTTACTATGCTCGTAGTAGTTTTTCCATTATTCTCACTCTTCTTAATTAGATAGTTATTATCCGCAAAAGAAACTATTTGCGGTAAGTGAGAAATCGTTATTATTTGAACGCGTTTTGAAAGCTCAATAAACTTTTTAGCAACGATTTTTGCAACTTCACCAGATATTCCTGCGTCAATTTCGTCGAAAACGTAAGTTCCACCAACGTCACTTGAAACAATTTTAAGCGCAAGCATAAATCTACTCATTTCGCCACCGCTAATAATTTTTGACATATTTTTAAGCGGTTCGCCTTTGTTTGCGCTAAATAAAAACTCAACGTCACTATTTCCGTCTTTAGAAAGTTTAAAATCGCCTTGAGATACTAAAACGCTAAAAGTTGCGCTCTTCATTCCAAGCGTAGAAAGTTCTTCTTCTACAGCCTTTGAGAATTTTTCAGCACCTTTAAGCCTTAATTCGTGCATTTTGTTATATATTAAGTTTAGCGCGTTTTCACCGTCTAAAATCTCTTGTTCACAACGTTTGGAAAGTTCTGCAAAATTTTGCAAATTTTCGTATTCTCCCGAACATTTTTGATAAAATTCCATTATTTCATCATACGTATTACCGTACTTGCGTTTAATGCCTTTTATCAAATCTAAACGATCTTCTACACGTTGTTTTTCCGCCTCGTCAAAATCGATTCCGTCAAGAAGAGAATTTGCGCTATAAGAAACGTCGTCAATATCGGCTTTTATAGAATATAACCTATCGTAAAGTTCTGAATAATCTCCGCTATACTCTGATATTTGAGATAATTTATTAAGAGCGGTTGAAAGAATATCTAAAACCCCACCGTCGTCTGAAATTGAAGAATTTACAAGAGATAAACTCTCGCCTATCTTTTGAGCGTTAGAAAAGACTTTTTTCTTTTCTAAGAGCTCGTCTTCTTCCCCTTCGTAAAGTTCGGCTTTATCTATTTCAGATATTTGATAAGACAAAACGTCAAGCCGTATAGACCTTGAATACTCGTCTCCACCGTTTTCTTCTAATATCTTACGCGCATTTTTAATTTTTTCAATATGGGATAAAGTTTGTTCTTTTAAATCAATTAATGGTTTACCAACGAATAAATCAACTACTTTTAATTGATTTTGCGCATTTAACAATGAATAGTGCTCACTTTGACCGTAAATATCACAAAGAGTAAGAGTTAACTTTTTAAGCATTGTTAACGTAACCGACTGACCGTTAATTTTAATATCCGACCTACCGTCAACGGTTAACTTACGCTTAATAATAATCTCGTCGTCAAAATCAATATCAAGTTCAGTTAAAACGTCTTTTGCCGTTTCATTTAAATCAGTAAAGCAAAGTTCCGTTTGACAAAAACTTTCGCCGTGCCTTATAAGCGTTTTATCTGCCTTAGCGCCTAATGAAAAGTTAATCGCATTTATAATTACCGTTTTACCAGCGCCAGTTTCTCCTGAAAGCACGCTTAAACCGCTGAAAAAATCAATTTCAGCTAGTTCTATTAAGGCAATATTTTGTATGCGAATACTTTTTATCATACGTTTAGATAACCCTTTATTTTTTGTTTAACGACGTTTGCTTGATCGTCACTTTCAGCGACTATAAGTAAAGTATCGTCGCCTGCGATTGAGCCTAAAACACCTTGAAGTGAAAGTTTATCAATCGCCATACCGCACGCGGAACCGTGCCCTTCTAGTGTTTTTACAACAATCAAATTTCTAGCGCTTACAACGCTCGTTACGAACGCCTTAAGAAGAGGTATAACCTTATCTTCTGAAACTAATAAATTAGTTTCAGGAAGCGCGTACCTATAATTTAAAACCTTGCCCTTTTCTTTAATTAAGCCAAGTTCTTTAATATCCCTTGAAACGGTTGCTTGCGTAACGGAAAACCCTTCGTCTGAAAGCATTTTTGCAAGCTCGCTTTGAGTGTTAACTTCAGTCTGGGCAATTATTTGTTTAATTTTTTCACGTCTCGATTTTACCGACATTACTTTGTTTCACTCCATTTGTTTAATTTAATTAAAAGTTTTTCAAAAAAGTTGTCTTCAGTTTTATAAAATTTAATCATTTTTCTGCTTCTTGAAACTTCAACAAACTCACCTTTTTTAACGTGTTTTGCAAACTTTCCATCAACGTATAAAGAGCATTTATTTGAATTTTCTAAAACAGTTACCCTTGCAACGTTATTATCAGAATAAACTATTGGCCTATTATGTAACGAATGAGCACAAACAGGCGTTGCAATAAATGCGTTAAGATCAGGCGTCATTATAGCGCCACCGCAAGAAAGCGAATAAGCAGTAGACCCGGTTGGAGTACTTAAAATAATGCCGTCTGCAAAATATTTATCAACAAAACAGTTTCCGATTGACAATGAAAGTTTAGCAACTTCACTCATAGAAACGCCTTGTGAACACCTTTGAACTAAAGCTTCGTTTAATGCGTAGAATTTATTATCTCCGCAAACAACTTTCATAACCGAACGCTTTTCAATTTCTCCACCGTTTTTAATAAGATTAATAGCTTTATCAAGCTCGTCACTTTCAACACAACTTAAAAATCCTACCGTGCCAATGTTTACGGCTAAAATAGGAATATCGTACTCAAATGCATACTCTACAACTCTTAAAATAGTACCGTCACCACCAAAAACAGCAATAACGTCAACGTCTTTACAGTCTTCTTTAAGGTTAACTATTTTATATTCAATGTCGTTTTCAATTAACGCTTTACCAAAAGCGCTAGCCTTTGTATTTGCTTCACTTTTCGTCGTATTGATAAAAATTCCAACTTTCATAATGTCCACCTAAAATCTTCAAATCTTAAAGTTTTTGAATTATCGTTATTTTTAACGAGAATTAAATATTCTACGTTTTTCTTTTCTTTAATTGGCGCCGTTGTAAAATCAACGGCGTATAAGCCTTGCAATAAACACGCATCGTAAATCTTTTTAACCGCTAATTTTCTAGCATTTTCACTTTTAACGATTCCGCTATTTCCTAAGTATTCTTTACCGCACTCAAACTGTGGTTTAATTAAAAAAACTGCAAAACCACCGTTTTTAAGGACGTTTTTAACACCTTGCAATATATACGTCAAAGATATAAAACTAACGTCAACCGTAACGCCGTCAACCTTTTCTCCCAACGTTTCTTCAGTTATAAATCTTGCGTTCGTATTGTCTTTTACGATTACTTTATCGTTTTGAATTAAAGTTTTGTCAAGCTGAGTTTCGCCAACGTCAACGGCAAAAACTTTTTTAGCGCCGTTTTTTAGCAAACAATCTGTAAACCCACCGTTTGACGCGCCAATATCAGCAAAAACTAGCCCGTTTACGTCTAGGTTAAAATCTTTTATTGCTTTTTCAAGTTTGTAACCACCGTTAGATACGAAGAAAGAACTTCTATCTTCCACCTTTACCAGCGAAAAATCTTCAACGTTAGTCGACGGTTTTAAAACAACTTGCCCTTTATAAGAAACAAGCCCGTCAAGTACCGCTTGGCTAGCCTTTGACCTTGAAGGAAACACACCTTCTTTATAAAGCAAAGCGTCAATTCTCATTATTAATACTCTCTATTTTTAATAAAATCAAGGAGCGATAATAAAAACTCGTTTTCCTTAAATGAAGAAATCGAACTTTTTGCTTGATTATAATAATCTTCTGCGCGCTCTCTAGCTCCGTCAAGCCCGTATAAAGTTACGAAAGTGAGTTTCTTGCTATTTTGGTCTTTATTTATTGATTTACCAAGCTTTTCTTTTGTAGACGTAACGTCTAAAATATCATCTGTCACTTGAAACAATAAACCTAAATTTTTACCAAATATACTAAGTTTTTCAAACTCTTCGTTACCTGCTAAACAACTTGGAACAAGCGTTGACGCAAGAAGTAACTTGCCCGTTTTATTAGAGTGCATATCAAAGAGAGTTTTCTCACTCGTATCTCCTGAATTTTCAGATAAAATATCGATAGCTTGACCACTAATCATACCAAACGCGCCTGCGTATAAAGCAAGCAATCTAGCCGCTGAAAGCGAATTGTCGTCATTTATAGCTCTTAATAAAATTTCATAGGCGTGATTAAGCAAAGCGTCTCCCGCTAAGATAGCCATAGCTTCGCCGTAAACCTTGTGGCAAGTTGGCTTACCGCGCCTAAAATCATCATTATCCATAGCAGGTAAATCATCGTGAATTAAAGAGTAAGTATGAATAAACTCAATCGCAACGGCAAACGGTAAAACTTTAGTAAAATCAACGCATAAAAGTTCTGAAACGGCAAGCATAATAACCGGTCTTATTCTCTTTCCGCTTGCAGTTAAACTATATACCATAGCTTCTTTAAGCGTTTCGTTTGACGTGTTAATCTTATCAATTCTTTGACTAAGTTCTAATTCGAAAATTTCCTTATAGTCGTTATATCGTCTATCAAAATTCATCTACGCCTTCGCTCCTAAACGCTGCAACTACCGTGTTATACATAAGCATAGTAACCGTCATCGGACCTACGCCGCCCGGCACAGGCGTAATCAAAGACGCCTTTTTAGAAACACCTTCAAAATCAACGTCTCCATAAAGCTTACCGTCTTCCCTATTCATACCAACGTCAACTACGACTGCACCATCTTTGACCATATCGGAAGTTACGAATTTAGCCTTACCAATAGCAACGACTAAAATATCCGCAGTTCTCGATACAGCGCCAATATCTTGAGTTTTAGAGTGGCAAACTGTAACCGTGCAATTTTCGTGTAATAAGAGCGCCGCAATAGGTTTTCCAACCATATTACTTCTTCCAATAACGACTGCCGTTTTACCGCTAAACTCAACGTTATATCTCTTTAAAAGTTTAATAATACCGTACGGGGTGCAAGAAGGGAGAGATTTTTCACCTTTGAATAACCTACCAAGATTAAGCGAACACAATCCGTCAACGTCTTTTTCCGCAGGAATATGCGCTAAAATTTTAGCGCTATCAAACTTTTTAGGTAATGGAAGTTGAACGATAATGCCGTCAACTTCTGGGTTGTTAGCTAATTTTTTAACTTCTTCTTCAGCAAGCTCTTGCGAAACTGTTTCAGGAAGCCTTACCGTAAAAGACTTCATGCCACACTCGTCAGTTGCCTTAATTTTATTGTTAACGTAAATTTGAGACGCGGGATCTTCGCCAATTATTACGACTGCAAGCCCCACTTTTCTACCAAATTTATTATAAAAAACTTCGGCTTTTTCTTTTATTTCAAGCCTTAATTCCTTCGAATATAATTTTCCGTCAAGTAATTCCATTATTTATTCTCCAATTGCTTTTTGTACTCCGCTAAAATTCCGTTAACGAAATTAGGACTGTCTTTCGTTGAATACTTTCTAATAAGTTCCATAGCTTCGCTAATAGATACTATAAGCGGAATATCTTCCATATACGTCATTTCAGTAATTGCTATTTGTAAAGCACACTTGTCCATCGAATAAATTCTTTCAAAGTTATACCCTTTTGAAAGTTCTGAAATAACTGAATTTATCGCCTCTTCATTTTTAATGAAGTTATCTAACAACTCGTTGGCAAACTGAACGTCTTTGTCGTTGAGATTTTCTTCGTTATAAATAAAGAGTTTAAAATCATTATCAAATTTATCGTTGAATTGATTGCTAAAAAGTAACTTATATACCGCTTCTCTCGCCTTGTTTCTCATAGTGCTCCTAAAGATAAAACAAACCGCCGCAACTATAGTTGTGGCAGTTTAATTAATTATTGTTGTTCGTTAAGCCCTTCTTGGAAATAAACGCTATCAATATGAACGTTAACTGAACTAACTTTGTATTTAGACATAGCTTCAACGTTATGCTTAACGCTTTCTTGAACGTCAAAAGCCAAGTCAGGTATATTACTACCAAACATAACGTCAACCGTAACGTCTACTGAAACTACGTTTCCGTTAAATTCTATCTTAATGTAATCAAGCTTATCTTTTTTTCCGTTAGTTTTGATGGCAACGCCTTGAACTTCAGATACGGCAAGAACTACTATGCCCTTAATAACGCCCGCGTTATAAACGACTTTGCCGTTTCCGTCTTCACTAGGAATAATCTTGTTTGATTTCATAAAAACCTCGCTAAATAATAACTTTGTTATTAGTATAGCATAAATTTTTAAAATTACATAGCATTTTTATCAAATATACGGAATAATATTTATATTTTCTGCATCAATTACGCTATCTTTTGTTAAAATTGAATAAATTTTAACGGCGTCAGTTTGATCAAAGTCGCTATCTCTTACAACAACGTTGACGTTTGGAGAGTTCAAATTCATAGTTACAACCACTTCCTCATAACCGTGCGCCTTTATCAAAGATTCATATCTCATTTCATGTTCTGTAAGCGCAGTTAATTGAAGTTTTTGAGTAAGCGCAGTTTCTCTAACTTCTGAATTTTCTTCAGATTCAGCGATAATTTTA
>JAZSBA010000163.1:0-10922 GCA_045602125.1 Christensenellaceae bacterium
AAAACGGCTACGGTCTTTCAGAAGGGGTAATCGACGAAGTAATTGATAATTATTTTCCCGATCTTTTAATCACGGTTGACTGTGGTATTAGCGCTAAAAATGAAGTTTTATATCTTCAAGATTTAGGTGTTGACGTAATAATTACAGACCACCACGAATTCCCTGAAGAACTCCCTGAAACAACTATCGTTAGCACGAAAACAAAAGGTCAAGATTATCCTTATGATAATCTATCCGGAGCAGGCGTTGCCTATAAGCTTGCTTACGCGTTAATAGGCGATAGGGCTAACGATTATTTAGATTTAGTTGCCCTTGCTACGATAGCGGACAGTATGCCCCTTACCGGTGAAAACAGAAACATCGTATATCACGGTGTGGAACTTATCAAAAACGGTAGGTGTTCAAAAGCCGTAACTAGTTTACTTTATTCAAGTGGCGCAAAGGATATATCTTCAATAGGTCTTTCCTTTTCAGTTGCGCCTAAGATTAACGCTGCTGGTAGAATGGGGGACGCTTATTCTGCGTTAAAGCTCTTTTTAACCGATAGTCAAGCGGAAAGAGACGCTTTAATTGAAAAACTTTGTAGATATAACGTCGATAGGCAACAAGAGTGCGAAACGTTATATCAAAGCGCTAAAAATAAGTTAAAAACGGGTGGCAATTACGGTAGATCAATCGTTCTATACGAAAAAGATTGGCTTAGCGGTATGCTTGGAATAGTAGCGGCTAGACTTACTGAAGAATACGGTCTTCCCACCATTTTATTTTCTGAGATGGACGGGGTTTTACACGGCTCGGCAAGATCTATTGGTGACGTTAGTATTTACGATGCAATTTCTTCTGCGTCAAACCTTCTAATCGATTTTGGTGGGCATTCTCAAGCGGCAGGCGTTACTGTTAGCGAGGAAAATTTCGAGGCTTTTGCTCACGCTTTTAACGATTATATTGAAACCCGTTACGATGACGCGTCTTTTGATAAAACCATAGAAGTTGACTACGTTTTAACTTCGCCGTTCTCACTTCGTTTTGCAAAGGAAATTTCCAAGTTCGAGCCTTTTGGCTTAGGTAATAAAAAGCCGGTAATTTTAACTACTGAAGACGAAGTTTCGGCAAGACCTATAAAGTTGGGCTCAACTCATATAACCGTAAAGACTCCTAAACTTGAAATTATGAGTTTTAACGGTCTTAAATATTTAGAACCGCTTAATTTATCCACTACGAAAAACGTATTTTTTGAAAGTTCAATCAACGCCTATAACGGTAGAGAATATGCAAAAGGTATTTTAAAAGCGGTAGATTTTGAATATAATGAAAGCAACGAACTTTCCCTTTTATCTCTTAAAAACGCTTTAAACTCAATTAAAGGGCAAGAAAATAGTGATTATCAAATGATAGATAGCGCTAAACTTGAAGAGATAATTAATAATGCTCATGCAAACGGAAGGGGTACTTTATTCGTTGTAACCAATCCTATAAACTATGCAAAATTTGATAGTCTTAAAAAGTTTAGTTTTTGCCCGCTATCGCTTACGGTAACCGGTGGAAAAAATGCAGTTTTAGTCGGCGGAAATCTATTAGAAACCGACTTATCGGCTTATGATTTAATAGTTTATATAGATAAACCGTTCAAAGTTATAAAGACGACAAAGACTGTTTTTGTAAACGATATAAAATCGTTTGAAATCCCCTTTAAAACTCAAAGGGAAGATATGGTTTCAACTTTTAGATATATAACCAAGAACGTGGATAAAACTTGGCTTGAAATTTGTTTAAATAGCGAAGATGATTTTCAAGTTGCTTTTTGTTTAGAAGTATTTAAAGAACTTGGTTTTATTGTAGAAAACCAAACCGTCTTAAAGGTTGACGGAGTTAAAAAAGACCTTTTAGAATCAGCAATTTATTCTTATTTTGTGGAGAGATAACGTGAGTTTATATACAGTACTTGACGAAATAAATAAAATATATCCAGAAGACGAAGTGAAGTTTTTAAACAAAGCTTATCACTTTGCAAAAGAGGCGCACAAAAATCAAAAGAGAGCGTCTGGTGAAGAATATTTTACGCATCCTTGCGCCGTAGCCTCAATTTTAATTGGGCTTAAAATGGACTATAGGACGATTGCCGCCGCGTTTTTACACGACGTTTTAGAAGATACCCCCGTATCTGCAAGTGATATAGAAACGGAGTTTGACGCGGAAGTTTTAGCGCTCGTTGAAGGCGTAACTAAACTTGATAAAATCGAGTTTAAATCGCAAGAAGAAGAACAAGCGGAAAACTTTAAAAAGATTTTCGTTTCCATGGCGAAAGATATAAGAGTTATTATTATAAAACTTGCCGACAGGCTTCATAATATGCGTTCGCTTAACTTCTTATCTCACGAACGTCAACTTCGTATGGCGAAAGAAACGCTTGAAATTTTCGCTCCGCTTGCAAGAAGGCTTGGTATATCTAAACTCAACTGTGAACTTGAAGACTTATGTCTTAAATACACCGATCCCGAAGCTTTTGAATATTTAGCGGAAAATATCCACAATAAAATTGAAGAGAGAGAGGCTTTCGTTCAAAAAACGGTTGACGAAATTCGCGGAATTATATTTGAAAGTAATATTAAAGGCGAAGTTTTCGGTAGGCCTAAGCATTTTTATAGCATTTATAAGAAGATGCGCGCTAAAAATCTTTCGCTTGACCAAATATACGATTTAACTGCGGTTAGAGTACTCGTTAACACCGTTGACGAGTGTTACGAACTCTTAGGTAAAATTCATAAGCGTTGGGCGCCTATTCCTGGTAGAATTAAAGACTATATTGCTATGCCCAAAGAAAATATGTACCAAAGTTTACACACTACGGTAGTAACAACTTTCGGTAAAATATTTGAAATTCAAATTAGAACTTACGAAATGAACAATACCGCTGAATACGGTATCGCGGCGCATTGGCAGTATAAAGAAAATAAAAACTCTCAAGACAACTTTGATAAAAGGCTTAGTTGGATAAGAGAAGTTATGGAGTGGGAAGGCGGACTTAAAGACTCTAAGGAATTCTTGGAATCTTTAAAAGGCGATATATACAACACCGAACTTTTGGTATTTACACCAAAGGGAGAAGTTATAAGCCTTGTTAAAGACAGTACGCCCGTAGACTTTGCATACCGCATCCACACCCAAGTAGGTAATCGTTGCGTTGGCGCGAGAGTAAACGGCAAAATGGTTCCGTTAACCACCGTTTTAAAAGTTGGTGACATCGTTGAAATTATCACCTCAAACACGAGTAACGGTCCGTCTTGGGACTGGCTTAAATTTGTTAAAACAAACGCCGCTAGGGCGAAAATTAAGGCTTTCTATAAAAAAGAGAAGGCTGAAGAAATGGCTAAACTCGGCAAGCAAATGCTTGAAGCGGAGTCTAAAACCAAAGGATATAACTTCGGCGAACTTTTAACTAAGGAAAACTGCGCTAAACTCTTTGAAAAGTTTGCCTTTACCGGAACTGACGAAATGTATATTGCGGTAGGCTCCGGGGCAGTTACAGTTAATCAAATATTAGTTAAACTTATCGATTATTACAAGAAAGAGCATAGACCTAAAACCGTTCATTATCCTACTGGAATAACTGCAAAAGTAGTTCACTCAACCGGGGACGTTACTATAAAGGGTGTCGACGGGCTTTTAGTAAGATTCGCTCGTTGTTGTAACCCTGTTCCAGGTGACGATATTATTGGTTTCGTTTCGCGCGGAAGGGGCGTGGTAGTTCATAGAAAGGACTGCCCGAATATGAAGGTGGAAGATCCTGCAAGATTCTTGGAGGCTAACTGGACTGGTAAGTCTGGTGACGATGGTTATAACGTAGGTTTAAGAATAACTGCTAAAGAAGACGCCGTAGTTTTATCCTTAGTTTCCACCGCATGCGCAAAGTTTAACTTGTTCATACTTGCAATTAACGGTAGAGTAGATAACAAAAAACACGTTGCAGTTATCGACTTAACATTAAAGATAAATAAAAAAGAAGATCTTGATAACTTTATAAAACACGTTCAACAAGATCCTTGCATTATAGACGTATTTAGGAATAATAACTGATGAAACTTTACACTTACGAACTTGGTTCACTATCTACCAATTGTTACGTTTTAGTAGATGAAAACACCTTAGACGCAGTCGCCATCGATATCGGTGGCGACGAAGGTTTTTTATTGCTTGAAGAATTAAAACACGGCTATAAGATTAAAAACGTTTTACTAACTCATTGTCACTTTGACCACGCAGGTGGAGTATATAAATTCTACGAGCGCGGAGCAGACGTGTATATGGGCGCGCCCGATGAAAAGGGCATCCTTGACGGCAGTTATAATTTAGGTCAAGTGTTTGGAGATAACGTTAAACCGTATAGGCTTAAAACCGCCTTATCGGGCGGTGAAACGCTTGAATTTGGGGAAATCAAAGTGGAAGTTATAAGTACTCCCGGCCATACCGAAGGCGGTATGACTTATAAGGTTAACGATATGCTCTTTTGTGGAGACGTATTGTTCGACGGCAGTTTTGGCAGAGTGGATTTTCCAGGCGGTAGCGTTAAAGATTTAGTAAGTTCCGCAAAGAAATTATTTGAGTATAGCGGTTTTGTTTTAATGCCCGGTCACGGCGGTAAAACTAGCGTTGATAGCGAAAGAGAAACAAACCCCATAAATTATTATGTTAACGACTAATAGGCAAGATTTTAAAAAAGAACTTGAAGAAGTTATATATATGTTCACTACGGGTAGTGATATAGAAGTATTGCACGAACAGTTAGAAACGAACTTTACCTATAAAGATACCGTTTCTATAAACGGCAATACTTTTAGTATTGAAGATTTTCACGAGCCAAAAGATGAACTTGATAAAAAAAGATACGAAAAACGCTTTTCAAAGCTTGCGTTATATACTGCGCTTTCTGATTTTTACGGCGTTAAACTTCCTTGGGGCGCTCTAACTGGAATTCGCCCTGTGAAAATGGCGAGGGATTTAGGCGGAGAGTTTGAAACTCAATTTGAAAAGGTGTTTGGCGTTGCTAAAAAGAAGACGGAACTCGTTAAAGAAATTATAAAAAACCAATGCTTAATTTACGATAGATTCGGCGAGCATAAAAGCTTGTTTATAGGCATACCTTTTTGCCCTTCAAAGTGCGCGTATTGTTCGTTTGCATCGCAAATTATAGGAAAGAGCAAATGCGTTGAAAGTTACACGCAAGCGCTCGTTAAAGAAATTCTTTCCCTAAAAGGGAAATTAGATAAAGTTAGAAGCGTTTATGTCGGCGGTGGAACGCCCGTTTGCCTACCTGATAAAAATTTAAGAGAAATTTTACTTGCCGTAAAATCGGTAGTAAAGAGCGGTATAGAATTTACCGTTGAAGCGGGTAGACCCGACGTAATAACTAGCAGTAATCTTTCATTGATGAAAGAACTTGGCGTAACTAGAATTTGCGTCAACCCGCAAACTTTTTCGGATAAGACTTTGAAACTTATCGGAAGAAATCATACCGCAAACGACGTTTTAGAAAAATACGAATTGGCAAAAACCTTCGGTTTTGATATTAACCTTGACGTAATTGCCGGGCTTCAAGGCGAAACGGTTGAAGACTTTAAAAATACGGTAGATACTGCAATTAAAACGGGGGCGGACAATATAACCGTTCACACCCTTTGTTTAAAGCGCGGAGCGGAATTAAGGCTTAAAACGGAACGCCTTGACGTTAGCGGAATTGATCAAATGATTGATTACGCGTACACGGCGCTAACGAGCGCGGGTTATCGCCCGTATTATCTCTATCGCCAAAAATACGCGGCGGGCAATTTGGAAAATACGGGGTACGCTAAAAAGGGAAAAGAGTGTATTTATAACGTCGACGTTATGGAAGAAAATTCCGATAATCCGGCTTGCGGAGCGAACGCCGTTTCAAAGAGAGTGTTTAATAGCGAAAACCGCATAGAAAGGTGTGGGTCTCCCAAAGATATAGTAACTTATATCGAAAAAGTGGACAAACTTATAGAGAATAAGGAGCAATTTTTCAAATAAGGGTAAAAAATTGTTGCGTTTTAGAAATTTATATGTTAATATAAACGTAGACTTTTAACTGGGTTTAGCGATTACTCTACGCTTTGCTCGGTAAAAAGCGAATAATTTCCATAATGGAGGATAAATGAAAATGGAAAAACAAATTAAAGCAGGTATTATTGACACTTACAAAACTCACGAAGGTGACACAGGTTCAGTAGAAGTTCAAGTTGCTCTTTTAACTGAAAGAATTAACCACTTGAACGAACACTTAAAGACTAACAAGCAAGATAACCATTCAAGACGTGGTCTTATGAAAATGGTTGGTAAGAGAAAAGGTCTTTTAGACTATCTCAAGTCAAAGGACATTGAAGCATACAGAACTCTCATTGCCAAACTTGGTCTTCGTAAATAATGTAAATTGGGGGAGTGTGATTATACTCCCCTTTTTTCAAATTTTAAGTAAGTTTTATACGCTTTCAAATAAGTATGTTCGGTTTTTACGCAGTCGCGTAAAAATTTAATCAGAGAAATAAAGTTTAAGGAGAAAGAGATGTTAGAAAATTTTAAAGTTTTCAAAACTACTATCGGCGGTAGAGAAGTTATCGTTGAAGTAGGTAAGTACGCTCAACAAGCAAACGGTTCATGCGTTATCAGATGCGGTGAAACTGTTGTTATGGTGAACGCTACTATGGCTCCCACAGCAAGAGAAGGAATGGATTTCTTCCCGCTCAGCGTGGATTACGAAGAAAAAATGTACGCAGTTGGTAAAATTCCGGGCGGATTTAAGAAGAGAGAAGGTAGAGCAAGTGATAAAGCTATCTTAGTTTCAAGACTTATCGATAGACCTATCCGTCCTCTTTTCCCCAAGGGTATTTTTAACGACGTAACCGTTGTTGCAACTGCTTTATCAGTTGACGTTAACGTTTCACCAGAACCGCTTGCAATGTTAGGTAGTTCTATTGCGTTATCAATTTCTGATATCCCATGGCAAGGTCCTACTGGTTCAGTTCAAGTTGGTATGGTAAACGGCGAATACGTTATCAATCCTAACGTTGAACAAAGAGAAGCAAGTGATTTAAACTTATCACTTTCGGGTACTAAAGACGCTATCATGATGGTTGAAGCAGGCGCTAAGGAAATTGAAGACGAACAAATGATTAAGGCAATCTTGTTCGGTCACGAAGAAATTAAGCGTCAATGCGAATTCATCGAAGGTATCGTAGCTGAATGCGGTAAGAAGAAAATTGAAATGGAACTTTACAAAGTTCCCGAAGATCTTGACAATGCCGTTAGAGAATACGCATCTAGTAAACTTGACTATGCTCTTGATACTTTTGATAGAGAAGTTAGACAAGCTCGTCAAGACGAAGTAGAAAAAGACTGTTTAGAACACTTTGCTGAAATTTTCCCTGATATGGCAAGAGAAATTAAAGATTCTCTTTACTACATCACTAAGGAAAAGGTAAGAGCAAAGATTACAAATAACGGCGTTAGACCCGACGGTAGAACTCTTACTGAAATTAGACCTATTTGGTGCGAACACGGCGTTCTTCCAAGAGTTCACGGTTCAGGCGTGTTCACTCGTGGTCAAACTCAAGTGTTAACAACTTGTACTTTAGGAACTATCAGCGAAGTTCAAAAACTTGAAGGTTTAGATGAAGAAGTTTCTAAGAGATACATGCATCACTATAACATGCCGGGTTACGCTTCTGGCGAAGCAAAGCCTTTAAGAAGCCCGGGTAGACGTGAAATTGGTCACGGCGCGCTTGCTGAAAGAGCGCTTGAACCAGTTATTCCAAGTGAAGAAGAATTCCCATACGCTATAAGACTCGTTTCTGAAGTTTTATCTTCAAACGGTTCAACTTCTCAAGGTTCAGTTTGTGGTTCAACTATGGCTCTTATGGATGCGGGCGTTCCCATTTCTCGTCCAGTTGCAGGTATTGCAATGGGTCTTATCAAGGACGTTGAAAGCGGAAAAGTATCAGTTATGAGTGATATTCAAGGCTTAGAAGATTTCCTTGGCGATATGGACTTCAAGGTTGCAGGTACTACGAAAGGTATTACTGCAATTCAAATGGATATTAAGATTAAGGGTATTGACGAAGCGATTTTACGTCAAGCAATCAAGCAAGCAAACGAAGGAAGACAACATATTCTTAACAAGATGCTTGAATGTATCCCTGAAGTTAACGCAAATCTTTCTAAATACGCTCCTAAGATCATCAGCTTCAATATTGATCCTGAAAAGATTAAAGACGTTATCGGTAGCGGTGGTAAGACTATCAACAAGATCATCGCTGAAACTGGCGTTAAGATTGATATTGACGATACTGGTAAAGTGTTTATTGCAACTTACGGCGAAGATATGGAAAACGCTAATAAGGCAAAAGCAATTATTACTGCAATCGTAAGAGATTTAGAAGTTGGCGATATGTTTATCTCTACCGTTGTTAGAATTCTTCCTAAAGTAGGTGCGTTCTGCGAACTTGCTCCTGGTAAAGACGGTATGATTCACATTTCAAAGATGAGCAAAGAAAGAATCAACAGCGTTGAAGAAGTTTTATCTATCGGCGATACCGTAAAGGTAGAAATTATTAAAATTTCCGATAAGGGCGTTGACCTTAAACTTCTTGAAAAGGTTGAAGGTTAAAATTAAAAGCAAAACGCTCGGAAGATTCCGAGCGTTTTTAATTCATTAGAGATATTCGAGGGTAAAATTATGAAAAACTATTCGTTAGAAACAAAATGCGTTCAAGCAGGTTACACCCCTAAAAACGGCGAACCGAGAGAAATGCCTATCTATCAAAGCACTACGTTCAAGTATGACACGAGTGAAGATATGGGCAAGCTTTTCGACTTAGAAGCTAGCGGTTATTTTTATTCAAGGCTTCAAAACCCTACGTGTGATTACGTAGCGGCTAAGATTTGCGAACTTGAAGGCGGTAGCGCTGCTATGCTCACGTCGTCTGGTCAAGCGGCAAACTTCTTTGCAATATTTAATATTGCAAACTGTGGCGATCATATCGTATCTTCCGCGTCAATCTACGGTGGAACGTACAATCTTTTTAACGTTACTATGAAGAAGATGGGTATTGATTTTACCTTCGTTTCTCCAGAGGCTACCGAAGAAGAAATTCAAGCGGCGTTTAGACCTAACACTAAGGCAATCTTCGGTGAAACTATTGCAAACCCAACGCTTCACGTTTTAGATATTGAAAAATTCGCTCGCGTAGCGCATAAGAACGGCGTTCCGCTTATTATTGATAATACTTTCCCAACCCCAGTATTTTGTAGACCTTTCGAGTGGGGCGCAGATATCGTAACTCACGCGACTACTAAGTATATGGACGGGCACGCTTCAACTATCGGTGGCTGTATCGTTGATAGCGGTAATTTTGACTGGCTTGCTCATAGGGAAAAATTCCCAGGTCTTACTACGCCTGACGATAGCTATCACGGAATAGTTTACGCTGAAAAGTTCGGTCAAGCAGGCGCATATATAACGAAAGCAACCGCTCAACTTATGAGAGACTTTGGTTGCACCCAATCTCCACAAAGCGCTTACTACATTAACTTAGGTTTAGAAAGTTTACACGTTCGTATGCCCAAGCATGCAGAAAACGCATTAAAAGTTGCGGAATTTTTGAAGAACGATAGTAGAGTAGATTGGGTTATTTTCCCCGGTCTTAAAGGCGATAAGTATTACGACCTTGCTCAAAAATACATGCCTAACGGAACTTGTGGCGTAGTAAGTTTTGGCGTTAAAGGTGGAAGAGCCGCCGCTGAAAAGTTTATGAAAAACTTAAAACTTGCTGCCATTGAAACTCACGTTGCAGACGCAAGAACTTGCGTTTTACACCCTGCAAACGCTACTCACCGTCAACTTTCTGATAAGCAACTTCAAGAAGCGGGAATTTCTCCAAACTTAATAAGATTCTCTTGCGGTATTGAAAGCGCTGAAGATTTAATCAAAGATATTGATAATGCTCTTAAATCAATAGAAGAATAAGGAGTTATTATGCCTATTAAAATTCCTAACGGGCTACCTGCCGCCGAACTTTTACTTAACGAAAATATTTTCGTTATGAACGAGTTTAGGGCTCAAACGCAGGATATTAGACCGTTAAAAATCGTATTACTAAATTTAATGCCGACTAAAATCGTAACCGAAACGCAGTTTTCAAGGCTTTTAGGTAACACTCCGTTACAAGTTGAACTTACGCTTCTTACGATGTCTTCTCACGAGTCTAAAAATACGTCTAAAGAACATATGATATCGTTCTATAAGACGTTTAACGAGATAAAAGACGAGAATTTTGACGGTATGATAGTAACGGGAGCGCCCGTAGAACTTTACGACTTTGAAAAGGTTGACTACTGGCAAGAACTCACGGGTATTTTCGATTGGGCAAAAACGAGCGTTCACAGTACCGTGTTTATTTGTTGGGGAGCTCAAGCTGCGCTTTACTACTATTACGGTGTTAAGAAAATTATGCTTGACAAAAAACTTTCAGGTGTTTACGCGCACACGGTTGCCGATAAAAAGTCAATGCTAGTAAGGGGGTTTGACGACGTTTTCTATGCTCCGCACTCAAGAAACAGTAGTTTTGAAAGGGACGATATCGTAAAAGAAAAAAATCTTAAAATACTTGCTGAATCTGAGGATGCAGGCGTTTACCTTATCAAATCAACTGATAATTCTCAAGTGTTTATAACGGGTCACTCCGAGTACGATAAAGATACTCTTAAAAAAGAGTATGAAAGGGATAAACTTGCGGGAATTAATCCAAATATTCCCGAAAATTATTTCCCTAACGACGACGATACTAAAGAGCCTATCGTGAATTGGCGTTCACATGCAAACCTTTTATTTTACAACTGGCTCAACTATTTCG
>JAZSBA010000164.1:0-2482 GCA_045602125.1 Christensenellaceae bacterium
AATGAATCTTCGTAAGTGTTTCAAATTCGGCAATCAAATCTTCGAAATTCGTTGAAACGCCGTTATATGCAGCCCCAATTTGAGATTTGATTTTTTCTTCCAATCCATTAAACTCAGAAGATTTCTGTTGATAAATACGCAAAGTATCCATCATTGAAACGGCTACTTTATACTTTACTTTCTTGCCATCTTTTTTGCAAAGTTTAAGTTCTCTTGCGATATGTTTATATTCGCTACTAAAGAGTCGAGAGAAGAATCCGTTAAACTGTTTGGTCAACTTCTTATAAAGTGCTTGTCCATCGAGTTTATAAACGTCTTCGTCAAACATATCGTCGATGATTTTCTTGTTGCTTAAAATTTCTTTTGCTAAAACGTTCATTGCGTTTATCGTCTTTAACACACCTTCAAGAGTGGACGAGTTAAGCAATGCAGGGGTAATAAACTCACTTGTTTTGGCAAGATTAAAGAAATCTCTTAAAGCATATGTTTGGTATATATTTATAGCCGAAATGGAGTATTTTTCGTTAAGTGTTCCATTTAACTCTTTAATATTACCACAAAGAGTTATAACGTCTTTTAAGTCAAATTTCAGTTGTGCAGTTGATTGATAGGAAGAATCAAGGTCAACGTATCCATACCATACGTTTTGATGGTAGTCATAACCAACAGAAGGAACGTATTCGGTATAGCGTGTTAAAGCGATTTCCGCTTTATTTATATATTCTTCGCCCTTAGTTTTGATTTCGTTAATAATAAATTCAACGTCAGGCGCTTTTCTACAAGCAGAAACTTCTTCATATAGCTTATAAAGCGTTTTGTTTATCGTAGGACGAATTTTATGTAATTCAACAGCATATTCGTCAAGTTCTTGTTGCGCACGAATTTTTGCTTCTATTTCTTTTTGCGCACGGTCAGACAAAGCGCTTTTTTGCGCTTTAAGAGTATGGCACAATTCAGTTATTACATCTTTTTTATTTGCTTTATGACTGTGCAACTCCAAACAAAACTCTTCAAGTCCTGCTTTTTTGAGTTTGTCATAAACAACGCTAAGCGCTGCTAATTTTTCTGAAACGAAAAGAACTTTTTTACCACACGCAAGACATTCGGCAATAATATTAGTGATGGTTTGGCTTTTACCTGTTCCGGGCGGACCTTGTAATACAAAGCTCTTGCCACTACGAGCCATTTCAATGGCTTCCGTTTGGCTTGAGTCAGCATCTACAACGTTATGTAATTGAATAGGCGTATTATCGATAGTTCTTTCTTCATCGCCATCTCCCGACATTGAATCAATATCTTCTTCGCCAAGTAAAGAGCGAACGCCTTTATTCTTTAATATTTTTTTGGCATTATCTTTCAAATCCTTGTGCATATTGATTTTTAAGAATGAGAAAATACCAATTTTACATTCCTTTGTAATAGTCCATTTAAGTTTTGAAATACGTTCTTGAACTTTTTCTAAATATTCTTCAACGCTTTCATCGTCGTATTCTGGCAACTCTAAGCCATAATCATTTTTAAGCTTAAACGAGAAGGTAGGATTTACGATAATATCACTATCTGTTATCTTGATATAGTAAGGGTCTATTGCAGAATCGTTTTCTATGGAGATGGGCGCTAACAAAACGGGCGCACGCATAACGTATTGAGAGTTTTCGTTTTCCGTCCAATGGATAAAACCAAACGCCATATAGGCGATATTAACACCTGTTTCTTCTATCGCTGTTTTTGCCTTTTTACCTATATTGCGTAAAGCTCTAATTGGATTAACAAAAGCATTGTAAATAAGGACTTGAGCACTCTTTTTAAGACGGTGCTCGTACATTTCCATATAATCTTCTTTGGAAATACGCTTTTCGCGACCATCATCTTCTTGCTCATCTTTTGGCGTTTCAGTTTCTTCGACAACTTCGTTTTCTTTGTCATCTTCTTCATCATCTAATTTTGGGTCATAAACTTCAAACGTTGCCGAATGTTCCGCCTTAGAAAAAAGAGTATCGAAATCAGGGGAAACAATTTCAACTGTTCCCATTTTAGCATCCTTAAAGTTTATAAGGTTATTTCTTTTTCCCGTATCAAGCAGTAAATCTGCCCATTTATTTAACTTATCAATATCCATAGCACTCAATCCTTTGTATATCTTAGTTTTCAATATCTTATTCTTCGTCTATAACTTCCACAATATCTTCAATGTTGCACTCTAAAACCTTGCAGATTTTAGCCGAAATTCGGTGTTTACGTGTTCGTTTTTGCCAAGCTTCGCAAGCGCAGTAGTTGTTATCCCCGCTCCACTCCGTTTTTCAGCTCTTCTCCATATAAGCTATCAGCTTCTAGTGATATGATACGGTATCCTCTATGCTCAAACATACTGTCCCTCCGATTCAAATTATACCACACGAGCCTTGATAATACAAGGTATACCGTGAGGTTTTTGCTTTTGTATACAAAAAGAGACTCTTATTATACTTTCATACAATAAAAG
>JAZSBA010000165.1:0-9859 GCA_045602125.1 Christensenellaceae bacterium
GAATAAAAGGGGATATGAGGAGTTTGAGGGTTGGGGGTTGTAGGGGGGAATTCCCCTGGTAGGGGAAATGTCCTCTAGGACAAAAGGGTTGCCGTGCGCGGCGAGCGAAGGGGCACGTCCGGAAAACGCCCCTTGCCCCTCTACGAAAAAATATAATTTGGTTTATTAAAAAAGCACGCTTGAACGTGCTTTTAGTATAGTATCTTATATCATTTTAAGTTCTTTTGCTAATTTTTCAAAAGCGGGGAGTGAACGCTTGATAAGGTCAGGGCTTACGCAAGTTGCTAATCGAACAAATCCCTTTACTCCAAACGAGTCAGACGGAACAACGAGTATTCCAAAAGTTTTTGCAATATCTGAAAACTCTTCAGCGCTTTCTATTGGCGATTTCATAAAGATATAGAACGCGCCTTTAGGATTAACGCAAGTAAAACCAAGTTTAGTTAAATTTTCAACTAAAACGTCGCGATTATCTTTATAAACGGTGCTATCGCTAACTTTATCAACGCACTTTTCAATAACCGCTTGAAAGAGCGCGGGAGCGCAAACGTAACCTAAACTTCTTCCTGCGCCAGCAATTGCTAAATAAAGTTTTTGAGCGTTTTCGGCGTTTGGAGAAACGGAAACGTAACCAATTCTTTCCCCGGGGATAGATAACGCTTTACTATACGAATAGCAAACTACCGTATTATCGTAATACTTAGGAATAAACGGACAAACTGCGCCGTCAAATAAAATTTCTCTATACGGCTCGTCGGTAATTAAATAGATAGCGTGATTATATTCCTTTTGCTTATCGTTTAAAAATTTAGAAAGTTTTATAATAGTTTCTTCGCCGTAAACCGTGCCAGACGGATTGTTAGGGCTGTTGATAATAACCGCTTGAACGTCGCTACAAATAGTTTTTTCAAGTTCAGAAAAGTCAATATCAAAAGTAGACTCGTCACACTTGCTGTAAATAAGCGTTCCGCCTGCGTTTTCAGTAAACACCTTGTATTCAGGGAAGAAAGGGGCAAAGGTTAAAACTTTATCGCTAGGCGAAGAAATCAACGCTCTAAGCGTGATTGCAAGCCCAGCCGCCGCGCCACAAGTAAGATAGGTAAGGTCTGGGTTTAAACTAAAACCGTAACGGTTAAAATTGTAATCGCAAATAGCCTTTCTAGCTTGAAGCGTTCCTTGAGCGGAAGTGTAACCGTGAATCATAGGGTTTTGAACTTCATTAATAATAGTTTGAGTAACCTCCGTCGGGCAAGGAACGCTAGGGTTTCCAAGCGTATAGTCAAAAACGTTTTCCGCTCCTATTTTTTGAGCGAGAGTTTTGCCATATTCAAAAAGTTCTCTTATTTTAGAACGAGTAGAGCCAAGTTCGTACATTTTATTGTTTATCATAGACGTTCTCCTTTTAAGTCTTTATAATTATAACATAATGCCTAAAATTATACAATAAAATATCAAAAAAATTAATAAAATACCTTGACAACTAAATAAAAAAAGCGTATATTTAAAGAGTACGAAAGGTACGTGGAGAAAGTATGAAAAAGAACTATTTTGCTTTTTATTTTGGATATTACTTTTTTAAGCCAGATTGTTAATATCGGTTATTTTTGCGTACTTTAATTTTTTTTATAGTATTTTTAAGTAGCCGATTGTTGAAATCGGCTATTTTTATTTTTAAGGTGAAATTATGATTATTATTGTAAAACAAAACTACGAAGAGAAACAACTTAACAACTTAATCAAATGGATAAAAGGTCAAGGATTAGATATTGATATTAGTAACGGTCAGCACTCAACCGTGTTAGGTTTAGTTGGCGACACGTCTAAAATCGACATTGATCTCGTTCGCTCGCTTGACATCGTTGAAAACGTAAAGCGTATTCAAGAGCCGTTCAAGTGCGCTAACAGAAAGTTTCACCCAGAAGACACTATCGTTGATATTTGCGGGCATAAATTCGGTGGGGATAACTTCCAAATTATAGCAGGGCCTTGCTCGGTTGAAACTGAAAAGCAAATAGTTGAAGTTGCATGGGCGGTTAAAAAAGCAGGCGCAACCATACTTCGCGGTGGCGCGTATAAGCCTAGAACTTCGCCGTATGCCTTCCAAGGTTTAAGAGAGGCGGGGCTTGACCTTTTATTAAAGGCAAAAGCCGAAACGGGTATGCCTATCGTTACTGAAATTATGAGCGCAAGCCATATCGACTTATTCAAAGACGTTGATATTATTCAAATCGGCGCTCGTGATATGCAAAACTTTGAACTTTTAAAAGAAGTTGGTAAAACTAAAAAGCCCGTTCTTTTAAAGAGGGGGCTTGCTAACACTATTCAAGAGTGGCTTATGAGCGCGGAATACATTATGAGTGAAGGCGGTAAAGATATTATTCTTTGCGAACGCGGTATTAGAACTTTCGAGCCGTACACTAGAAACACTTTAGACCTTTCCGCAATCCCACTTTTAAAAGAACTCACTCACTTACCAGTTGTAGTCGATCCGTCGCACGCATCGGGGCTTTCAAGGCTTGTTAAACCGTTATCTCTTGCATCGGTTGGCGCAGGCGCTCACGGTCTTATGATTGAAGTTCACAACGATCCAAAGAACGCTCTTTGCGACGGCGCTCAATCAATCGTTCCGGAACAATTTGACGATATAGTAAAGAGTATTGACGTTATGCTTCCTATCGTTAACAAGCACAGAGATTTATGAAAATAGGTATTATCGGTTTAGGTCTTATGGGCGGTAGCCTTGGCAAAACGCTCAAAAAACTCGGTGGTTACGAAGTTTTCGGTTACGATATTCAAGATACTACTATGCTTAAAGCCGAAATGCTTGGCGCAATCAACGGAACTTTAACGGAAGAAACTTGCAAAGATATTGATATGCTTATAGTATCTTTATATCCAAGTTCTTTCCTTTCTTCAATAGAGAGATTTTTGCCTAATTTAAAAGACGGCGCTATAATTACCGATTTTTGCGGTATTAAACGCCAAACGGTTGGCGAAATGAAAGCGTTAGCCCAAAAATATCCAAAACTCGTGTTCATTGGCGGACATCCAATGGCGGGTAGAGAATTTTCGGGAATTGATAGGTCGGTTTCAACGCTTTTTGATAAAGCGTCTATGATACTTACTAACGTTAATGCGGACATTTTTACACTTGATAAAGTGAAGAAATTCTATCTTTCTCTCGGTTTTTCAGAAGTAGTTATAACCACTCCCGAATATCACGATAGAGCAATAGCCTTTACTTCTCAACTTTGCCATATAGTTTCAAACGCATTTATCAAAAACGAGATTGCAAGCGAGCACTTTGGATATTCTGCCGGTAGTTATAAAGACTTAACTAGAGTTGCAAGGCTCAACCCGGATATGTGGGCGGAACTTATGATAGAAAATAAGGATAACCTTCAAAAAGAACTCGACGAGTTTATTAAAAATATTCAAAAGTATAGCGACGCGTTAAATAACGGGGATAAAGAATCTTTAAAAGAATTATTGCGCGAAGGCAACGAAAGGAAACTTTCAATAGACGTTAAGAAAAATGGAACAAATTAAAGTTAAAGCATCAAAAAACTACATAATCACGGTTGACAGCGGTTTTGACTCCTTCAAAACGCAAGTTTTACCGCTTATAAAAGACGATAAGGTTGCTATAATATCAGATAGCAACGTTGCTCCTTTATACCTTGAAAAAGTTAAGGAACTCTTAAACGGTAAAAGCGTTTACACCTATATTTTACCCGCGGGCGAAAATAGTAAAAACGCCGAAAACTACCTTAAAATCATTAACTTTTTAGCAGAGTCTAATTTGAGCAGAAAGTCAACGGTGATAGGTCTTGGCGGTGGCGTAGTTGGAGATATTTCAGCCTTTTCCGCATCGACTTATATGCGCGGGGTTAACTATATAGCAATCCCCACGTCGTTACTATCGATGGTTGACTCTTCAGTCGGTGGAAAAACGGGGATAGATCTTGACAAAGGCAAAAACTTGCTTGGAACTTTCTTCCAACCCGACGCCGTTTATATAAACGTTGACGTTTTAAAGACTCTTTCCACTCGTGAGATAACGAGCGGTTTAGGCGAGATTATGAAATACGCGTTTATTGACGGTAGAATAACTCCAACCGATATAAAAAATATTGATTATACTTCGCTTATTATAAAATCACTTGAGATTAAGCGAGATATAGTTGAAAGAGATGAAAGAGAAAGCGGAGATAGAATGCTCCTTAACTTTGGCCATACCATAGGCCACGCCATTGAAAAACTTTACAACTATCAAGTTTCTCACGGCGAGTGCGTTATAAAGGGTATGAATTACGCTATAAAATTATCAAACAAATTTGGTTTTTTAAGCGATAACGATAAAGATAGCGCAATAGAATTTTTGAAAACTTCGGGCGTAGAGTTAGACGTTGAATTTTCAAAAGAAGATATACTTTCCGTTATGAAATCGGATAAAAAAGCAAGTGGGGATACGGTAAATTTCGTATTCACTCAAGGTTTTTCGAAGGGAATAATCAAAAACGTTAAGTTAAACGATATATATAATAATTTATAAAATGGAAAATTTCAAAATAACACCCAAGGAACTAAGTGGTGAAATAACCGCTCCGTCATCTAAATCTTTTGCCCATAGATTGTTAATCTCGGCGTATTTATCAAATAGAGAGATAACGATTAATAATATCGGCAGTTCAGACGACGTTTTAGTTACCTTAAACGCCTTAAAAACTATGGGCGCTAAAATTAATATAAACGGCGATAGCGTAACCGTTAAAAAGGGCGAAATACCAACCGATAAGGTGGTTATCGACTGTGGAGAGAGTGGCTCTTCCCTTCGCTTTTTAATGCCGGTGGTTAGCGCTTTAGGTTTAAAGGCGGAGTTTATAGGCAGGGGAAAACTTCTTTCACGCCCGATAGGCGAGCTAGTTTCTTGCCTTAACGAAAACGGCGCTAAAATCGACGGTTATAATATAAACGGCAAGTTAAGCTCAGGAAAATTCGTTATTGACGGCGGTGTTTCTTCGCAGTATATAACGGGGCTTTTATTAGCGCTTAGCGTGCTCGATGGCGAAAGTGAAATTATAATAAAAGGTAGTTTAGTTAGCACTCCGTATATCGATATAACGATAGAGGTTTTAAACGATATGGGAGCGAGCGTTATTAAAACCGAAAATGGTTTTAGAGTTTTAGGTGGATACAAGGAAACTAAGAACGAATTTACCGTTGAAGGCGATTGGTCGGGGCTTGCGTTCTTTTTATCGGCGGGCGCAATCGGTGGAAAGGTTAAAATAAACGGAGTTAACCTTAGCTCCGTTCAAGGCGATAGAAAAATCGTTGATATTTTAAAATCTTTCGGCGCAAAAATAACAAGTTCGGGTAATTCTATCACGGTTGAAAGAGATAAACTCAGCGCTATAACCGTTGATATGGAAGATATTCCCGATTTATGCCAAATAGTAGCGGTAGTTTCCGCCTTTGCAAGCGGTAAAACAAAAATTTGCGGTGTTGAAAGGTTAAAAATTAAAGAAAGCGATAGAATTAAAGCGATAATCAATATGCTAAATAAAGCAGGGATTTTCGCTGAATATAAAGATAACTCAATAACTATCACGGGCGGAAAGCCTATTGGCGCTGACTTTCTTGGCGGAAAGGATCATAGAACGGTAATGTCGTCAAGTATACTTGCTAGTTTTGCAAGCGGTGATAGTAGAGTTTTGGGAGCGGAGTTTTTTAGAAAGTCCTATCCCGATTTTGTAAGAGATTTTAAAACGTTAGGAGGGGAGATTGATGTCGATATTTTCGGGTAAGAATTTAAGCGTTGAAATAATCGGCGAATCTCACTCTGCCGAGATGAAAATGACGGTTAAAGGTTTTCCTAAATTTTCATTTAATAAAGAAAAACTTTTAGCTTTTATGAGTAGGAGAAAGGCAAGTTCAAGCGCCTTTTCAACGCCTAGAAAGGAAGACGATCTTCCTATCTTTGAAAACGTTAATAACTGCCTTATAGACGGAGATTTTAGCGTAACTATTAAAAATAACAACGTTAAAAGCAAAGATTATAGCGACCTTTACGGCAAGCCGAGACCGTCTCACGCCGATTATGCGTGGTATAAAAAAGACGGGGCGTTAGATTTTAGCGGTGGCGGTAGGTTTTCGGCAAGGCTAACTGCCGTTTATTCAGTTCTCGGTGGGCTTTGCAAAGAATATTTAGAAAGCAAAGGGATTTTTATCGGCGCATATCTTCAATCGGTTGGCAAAGTTCAAGGAAAATCGTATAGAGATAGCGATATAACTTATAGCGAGATTGAAAGTTTGAACGGGAATTTTCCAAGCCTATCAAACGCTGACGAGATGCTAAGTGAGATTGAAAGCGCAAGAGCGCTTGGCGATAGCGTTGGAGCGGTTGCGGAAGTTATAGTTTATAATCTTCCCTCAGGCGTTGGCGACAACCTATTTGAAGGGCTTGAAGGTAAAATTTCAAATTTAATTTTCTCTATCCCTGCGGTAAAAGGAGTTGAGTTTGGTTCGGGTTTTAAAATGAGTAGTAGTTACGGCTCGAAAGTTAACGATAGCCTATACTATGAAAACGGAGAAGTAAAACTAAAATCTAACAATAACGGCGGAATAAACGGTGGAATATCAAACGGCTTTAACGTAACGATGAGAGTTGCTTTTAAGCCAACGCCGTCAATATCAATCGAGCAAGACACGGTTGATTTAGTAAATAAACAAAACGTAAAAATTAAAATTAAAGGAAGGCACGATTCTTGCGTAGCGGTAAGGGGAGTTCCTTGTTTAGAAAGCGCGGTTGCAATAGCGCTAGTTGACGAAATTTTGAGGTAATATCATGGAGTTAAAAGATTTAAGAGAGCAAATTGACAGTATTGACGATAAAATCATCGAACTTTACAAAGAAAGGATGGAAGTAAGCAAACAAGTAGGGCTTATAAAGAACAAGATTTCAAAGCCCGTTCACGACGGAACTAGAGAAAAAGAAATCGTTTATCGTTTAGCGCAAAAATGCCCTGAAGAAATTAGGCTTTACGTTAAAGAACTTTACGACGCTATTTTCTATACAAGCAAAGCTTATCAAAACAAGTTTACTGAAAACACGTCTAAAGTTAAAACGGAAATTGACGAGATTGTTGCAAATCCTTTAAAAGAATTCCCGGTTGACGGAACTATTGCTTGCCAAGGCGTTCAAGGCGCTAATAGCGGAAAGGCAACGGAAAAAATGTTCCCAATATCCGATATTACCTATTTTAAGACGTTTGAAGGGGTGTTCAACGCCGTTGATAAAGGTCTTTGCGAGTTTGGTGTTTTACCTATTGAAAATTCGACTGCAGGCTCTGTTTCTGAAGTTTACGACCTTATGAAAAAGCACGAGTTCCATATCGTTAGAAGCGTTAGAGTTCAAATCGACCATTGTTTAGCCGTTAAAAACGGAGCAAACTTAAAAGATATAAAGAAAGTTATCTCTCATCCGCAAGCGCTCTCTCAATGCGCGGAATATATTAAAAAGTTAGGCGTAAATCAAGAAGCGGTTGAAAATACCGCGGTTGGCGCAAAACTTATAGCGGAAGGCGAAGACTTAACCGTTGCAGTTTTATGCTCTAAAGAGTGCGCGGAAACTTACGGTCTTAAAATTTTAGAGCCGAGAGTTCAAGATAGCGAGAAAAATTACACTCGTTTTATCTGCATAACTAAAGATAGACGCATTTATAAAGGCGCTGATAAAATTAGCGTTATGACGAGTTTAGCGCATACGCCAGGCTCTCTTAACAAGATTATTTCTCGTTTTTACGCGTTCGGCTTAAACCTTACTAAAATTGAATCTCGCCCCATTGAAGGTAGCGATTTTGAATTTATGTTCTACTTTGATTTTGAAGGCGATATTTTAGATCCGCAAGTTAGAAATCTTATTGCGGAACTCGATAACGGCTCGGACAAATTCGTTTTACTCGGTTCTTATAAAGAAAGTTTATGAAATACTGTTTGTTAGGCGAAAAACTCTCCCATAGTTTTTCAAAAGAAATTCATAATTCTTTAGGTTTTGATTACACTTTGAAAGAAGTTTCTCCGTGTATGATAGGGGATTTTGCGTTATCTCGCGAGTTTGCAGGTTATAACGTCACTATTCCGTATAAAAAGACTATAATAAACTATCTTGACTGGGTGTCTAGCGAGGCAAAGTCAATAGGGGCGGTCAACACCGTAAAAATAGTTGACGGCAAAGCCTACGGCTATAATACCGACGTTTTAGGTTTTTTATACACCGTTAAGAGAAAGGGCATCTCTTTAAAAGATAAAACGGTTATGGTGCTTGGAACGGGTGGCGCTTCAAACGCGGTAAAATACGTTTTAGAGAGTGAAAACGCCAAAGAAATTATAATAGTTGGTAGAAATTCCACGGTTAACTATCAAAATTGTTACGATTATACTAAAACTCAAATTATAATCAACGCAACCCCCGTAGGAACAAGCCCCGATTTTGAAAGCAGTCCTATTGATTTATCAAAGTTTAGTAGTTTAGTTGCCGTCTTTGATTTAATTTACAATCCGCAAAAAACCGCTCTTTTAAAGCAAGCGGAAGATTTAGGTTTAATTTATTCAAACGGATTACCTATGCTTATAGAGCAAGCGCTTTGCGCTCAAGATATTTGGCTTTATAAAACTCACGATAACTCTTTAACTGAAAAGATTTTAAATGATATATCAAAGAAAAAACTCAATATTTGCTTGACGGGTATGCCAAGTTCTGGAAAGTCTACGATTGGAAAACTTCTTGCAAAAGAGTTAAATAGAGAGTTTATCGATCTTGACGACGAGATTTTTATAGCGAAAAATAAAACCCCCGCCGAGATAATAAATGAAAACGGCGAAGAGTTTTTTAGAGAGATAGAAACTGAAGTTTTAAAAAAGGTATTAGCAAAGTCTGGCGCAGTAATCTCGCTTGGCGGTGGCGCGTTTTTAAGTGAGAAAAATAGAGAACTTATCTCTCAAAACGCTATAAGCGTTTATATTAAGAGAGATTTAGCGTTGCTTGAAACTGGCGGTAGGCCGTTATCGGTTAAAAAGGGCGTTGAAACCTTGTATAACGAGCGAAAAGCGTTTTATGAAACGGCGAGTTTTACTGTAGAAAACAACGGCGAAATTGAAACCGCCGTAAAGGAGATAATTAACGGTTATGAAACTTTTAGTACTTAACGGACCAAATCTCAATATGGTGGGTATTCGTGAGCCCGAACTTTATGGAAACAAAGGCTATAAGGCGCTTTGCTCGTATATTAAAGCGTCCGCAAAAGAGTGCGGAGTTAAGGTTGTAATTAAACAATCAAACCATGAAGGCGAGCTTGTAACCCTTATTCAAAAAGCAAGAAATAAGTTTGACGGAATTATAATTAACGCCGGCGCATATACGCACACGAGCATAGCAATACTCGACGCTTTAAAAGCAGTCGATTTACTCACCGTTGAAGTCCACTTAACCGATATTCACTCTCGCGAAGAGTTTAGAAAGTTAAGTTACGTTTCAATGTTTGCCGAAAAGCAAATAGCGGGCAAAGGCTTTGACGGATATAAAGAGGCAATCGAATATTTCGCTCAACGCACGTAAAAAATAACAAAAAAACAAGGCTAACTTTAGCCTTGTTTTTTGTGTTATAAATTTATATCGATGTTAATACTATAACGCAAAACGCGACGGAGATAAAAAAACAAATAAGAACGACAATAATAAACTAATTAACATTATAATAGTATGGCATTATGATAGCATATATAATTTATTAGTTAAGTGATTAGGTTAAATAGGGAAGATGGACATATATATAAAAGAACGTATTAAATATGGCAGTTG